>DAOPMC010000062.1:0-1009 GCA_035392025.1 Bacilli bacterium | reverse complement strand
CCAACAGCAACGTCAGTTCCAACAGCGGAACCAACACCAGAACCAACACCAGAATTAACGGCCGATGAGATAAATTCTATGGCAGAAATGATATATACAAAATATCAAGACTTTTTTATGATAGATTTAAATGAGTATTTTAGGGCTAGAAATGGCAAACAAATTAGGCAAATGACAGTTGAATATGTAGCTGATTGCATAGCAATATTAAATGGCAAACAACCACTGTATGAGCCATATGATTCCGAAGCAATAATTGATTTTGTTGCTCTTAATGGATCATATTGTTATTATGTTGAAGGCACAATAGAGTTATATATAGATTTTAAATACGCATTTTTGCCAGGGACATATGAGTATGAATTATTTGGCAGTATATATGATGATTTTAAATACATAATGGATGGAAATGCAACCCAGGAAGAAATTAGTAAAATTTATGGTGAATGGTTAAAAATATTAGTAGATGAACCGGTTAATGGCCAAAAACCATCGGAAGTTTTAAATGTACCTTGTTATTATATTGCTATATCCACAATAACAGATAGAATTTTGTTGTATAGTGACATAAAAAAAATTGGAATAAATGAAATATCTGTACCATTGGAAGATATTTATGATAATTTAGAGGGCACTACTAATGGTGAAGTAAGAATACCACTTGCTATACTGATTGATCAATGGATGGAACTATATGGTTTAGATGAATCTGATTTACCAGAAGAATATAAGTTCTTAGCAGGTTTGCTAGACGATAAATTCAATAGTAGTGTTGATGCAATGAAAAAATATGTTCCAACAGAGAATGTAGGGCTGCTTTCTTCACACGCATATGGATATGATGATGAAAAATTAACAGAATATACACCTTCATCAAACTGCGAATTAGCTACCGATGGTAAAAAAGTAACACATATTAAAAAAATGTAAATATAATTGATAAAGGTAGTTTAAAGTTTATAAACTACCTTTTTAATACATAAAATATTTTTGACATAATAAAGTATAA
>DAOPMC010000061.1:0-1288 GCA_035392025.1 Bacilli bacterium | reverse complement strand
TCATTTAGAGTACTATTATACATATGTGAATAAGTATTTAATGTTTCTTCTATTTTAGTGTGTCCTAAATATTTAGCAACCAATGTTACATTTGATCCTCTATCAATAAGTAGGGAAGCACAAGAATGTCTAAAATCATGTGTTCTAATAACTTTAACTCCAGCTTTTTCTGCTAATGCTTTTTTATGATCTGATAGGGCATTAGGGCTTAATGGAAAAGCATCACCACATACAAAGTATTCATCAGTGAATCCATTAACCTTAGAAGCCTCTATTTTGCACATTTCAAGGCTTTTACGAAGAACTTTGCCAAAGGGTATGGTTCTTATACTACTCTTAGTTTTAGGAACACAGAAATGGAAATTTTTAATAGTTCCAGAACGAGCTGTTATCTGTTTAGAGATAGACATAGTATTTCTAGTAAAATTAATATCTTTCCATTGAAGTCCCAATAATTCACCTCTACGAAGTCCACAATAATATAATATTTGAAATATTGTCTTCCATTTAATATTATCTTCAGCAGATATAAATTGTTGAAATTCTTCATAAGTATAAAATAACATTTCTTTTTTAATTTCATTAGGATTATTAAAGTTAGTCATTTTAGGATATACTTTAGCAAAATTAAATTCATACCATTTAGTAGCATAATTTAATATTGATTTTAAAAACTTATAAATATCATTTTTATATTTAGTAGATAGATGAGTACTATTAATATAATCTTTCCATCTTTCAAATTGAATTATATTAAATTCTTTTAATTTAATGTTATAAAGTGGTTTTATATAATTCTTTTTATTACCATAGTTATACATCGTAGTTTCTCTTACTTTGTCTTTTTTATAATCAATAAATAGATTCATCATTTCTTCAATAGTCATAGTAGATTGATTCTCATGATTATGAATTCTTAATTTAAAATTAAACTCGGCTTCTTCGGCTTCTTTTTTAGTAGCGAACCTACCAGATCTTTTTTGCTTATGTGATCCATCTATATCATCATATCTAATTTTGAAAAACCATTGTTTTCCATCTTTAGTTACTTCTTTATCTTTATATATTCCCATTATAACTTATCCTTTCTTGTTAAAATTAGAAAAAACTGCTATAATGTAATAGGAAACCCAATTACATTATAATCATAGTGTTTTAAAGTTTGCTAGACTTTTGTGGTTATCCAATTTGAATTACTGTTCGAGCAGTAGTTCTTTTTTTATTTATCTATTATTCCTAATACTTCATAACCAAGTTCATCATAATCGTAATAGTAAGGTGTATATAC
>DAOPMC010000060.1:0-1308 GCA_035392025.1 Bacilli bacterium | reverse complement strand
ATATTTTCCGTGAGTTTTTTGGAAAATGAATGCTAATTATTATAAATTACTATGTTATAATATAAATAGATAATACTTTATAATGAAGTGGAGTTGATATAATGACTATTGAAGAAAAATTAAAAAAAGAATCATTTAAAGAGTATAATAAAACGAGAAAAATTCAATTAACAGAGTATGATAGTAAAAATGAATTAGTATCAGATTTAAATAAATTTCCTCATGCTTTTGTACTTGCTTGCGTTATGGACAGGCAAATAACTGCTGAAAGAGCTTGGGGAATACCCTATGAAATTAAAAAAATAGTAGGATCATTTGATATTGAAACATTAGAAAAAATATCATTAGATGAATATAAAAAAATATTTAATGATAATAAACTTCATAGGTTTAATGATAGTATGGCAGTAGTATTTTATAATGCTATACATAAAATTGCGGATGATTATAAAGGTGATGCTTCAAACATTTGGAAAGATAAACCAAGTAGTGCAACTGTAGTATCAAGATTTTTAGAATTTGATGGTGTTGGTGTAAAAATAGCTACTATGGCAACTAATATATTATCAAGAGTATTTAAAATAAAACTATCAGATTATTACTCAATAGATATATCACCAGATGTTCATGTAAAAAGAGTTTTTAAAAGAATGGGATTAGTTAAAGATATTAATAATGTAGATAAAATAATATATAAAGCAAAATCTATTAGTCCAGAATTTCCAGGAGTATTAGATTTAACATGCTGGAAACTTGGAAAAGATGTATGCAGACCAAAAAATCCTAAGTGCGAGATTTGTTTGTTTAAAGATGAATGCCCAAAGATAATAAATGAGGATGATGAGTAATGAAAGATATTTTTGAATTTGCTAGAAAAACTATATCTGATGTTAATGAAAAAGATTATAAAAATATGCCTATTATTTATGATAATAGTTCAAATGATGAAAAAAATTTCATTGATGCTTTTATGAAAAAGTTTAAGCCATACAAAAAAGGAATTATATATAATGAAAAAAGTGGATGTATTAATTTTTGCTATAACAATATGCAAATAGGCAGAATCAGATTAAACAATAATAAAAAAAGAATGCAAATATTAACAAAAGAAAATGTTGAATGGCTAGAAAATATTAGCTTAGAACAGGCAATAAACAATCTTGATAAATGGGAAAAATACTTGCAAGAAATCATTAAATAAAAAGATTATTAGACAAAATTTCTAATAATCTATTTTTTTAAATTCTAATGGATTTTCATTAACAATAATTAAAGCATATTTAATTCGTAAAAGTTTTAATACTTCAG
>DAOPMC010000059.1:0-1385 GCA_035392025.1 Bacilli bacterium | reverse complement strand
ATTACCACTAATAATGCAGTGGAATTGTTTGACTTAAAAATATAATAAAATTATAATAATAAGTTATGAGGTTTATTATGAAACAAAAAATTATAAATAGTATGATAGTTATTTGTGTATTTTATGGCTTATTATTAATAGTTGTTGGTTATGATATTATTTTATTTGTACCGACAAGTATCAAAGAGAATATAGTAGAAAACACAACGATTTCTAGTACAGTATCAAAAGAAGTACTAAAAGAAAACTATATAAGTTTAAAGAAGAGATCACAATCATTAAGTTCAGTATTTTATGATAATTTTTTTGATGCAGTGAAAAATGCTGAAGAAGGCATAACAAGTTTTAATGGCAAATTAACTCATTATGGTCCAGATTGTAAAGGATGTGGTGGTAGAACTGCATGCAAAGGAATAGATGTTAGAAATGGTAATATTTATTATGAAGATCCTGAATATGGTAAAATAAGAATAGTAGCAGCAGATAGATCTTTACCTTGTGGATCTATTATTAAAATTAATATCAATAAGTATGATGAAGATGGGATGTACGCCATCGTTTTAGATAGGGGAGGAATAATAAAAGGGGCAAGAATTGACTTATTAAAAGTATCTGAAACAGCTAAATCACCAGTTAGAACAGTTAACTCTGCAAATTTCGACATAATACGTCTAGGATACTACAAAACTTGACAAAAAATAAAAATGGAATGTGTTGAATAACGTTTTTTTTTATGCTACAATGTTATCATAAAGGAGGTAGAAATTATGCTTAACGAAGGGAAATCTAAACAAATACTTTTATCAGTATTAGGAGTAGCTATTTTAGTAGTAGCTGTAGTAGGTATTTCATATGCAGCATTTACATCAACTGTTGCATCAACAAACAACAATAGTATTACAACAGGAACTATTACTATGGCTTATGCTCAACCAAATGCCAATGTTTCTTTAACAGGAAAAGTTAATCAAACAGCAGCACTTGGTTATGCTAATGATCCATTTACATTTTCATTAACTGGTTCAGCACAAGCTGAAATGTTCATTTTTTATACGCTTACTATAGTGCCAGCTGCAGAAAATACTGCTAATTTTAATGCAAAAGTAAGAGTTGGATTAAAAAAAGGATCTGATATAGTAACAAATGCTGGATTCAAACTTCAACCAGCAGATGGATCTAATGCAAACTATACTGATGGTATTTTAGCAAGTGCTTTAGCAGGAGCTACAACAGCAAATCTGCTTTATATTGGCCCTATGACATTAGCAGGTTCTGGATCATCTTGGACTGCAACAGATACATTTAGCGTTTATCTATGGGTTGATAATAGTGCTACACTTTCAGCATCAACTGAAACATTTACAATGTCAGTTAATGTTCAAGCA
>DAOPMC010000058.1:0-1399 GCA_035392025.1 Bacilli bacterium | reverse complement strand
ATGCTTAACGCTTATATTTAAAAATTTTTGAGACATTTTCAAAAGTTATTGACATTATTTTCTAAATCTAAATTTGATATATTTGGAGATGTTAATCAATCAATATATGATTATCAATCAATACATAATTGGGAAGAATTAAATGATACTATCTTTAATTCTAAAGCAAATGTATTGGGATTAAATAAGAGTTATAGAACTACTATGGAAATTTCTGATACTGCTAATTTAGTACTAAATCATCTTAATTATGATAGTGCTGAATGCATTTCAAGAAGTGGAAGTGGAATAGAAATTAATGAAACTGATGATACTTCTGATATATTAATTATTATTAATCAAATAAAAGAATTTCTTGAAAAAAAATATCAAACAATCGCAGTAATTTGTAAAGATGATAAAGAAACGGATTATGTTTTTAAACAATTGGAAAAGTATGGAATTAATATAAGCAAAATATCAGAACAAAATGAACAATACAATGGAGGAGTATGTATAATGCCCTCATATCTGTCAAAAGGATTAGAGTTTGACTCTGTTATATTATATAATACCAATGATGTTAATTATACAGATTCAAATATTGATATAAAATTATTATATGTTGCTATAACAAGAGCAATGCACGAATTATTTATTAATTACAATGGAGAATTAACAAAAGCATTACAACCTTTAATAAAAGATAAAAAAAATGATTTAAAATTAGTTAAAGTAAAAAAATAGGAAAGAGTGATAAATTCACTTTTTCCTTTTGATTAATACAATTTTGTGTTCATATTTGTCAAATTTGAAAATTGTTCTGCTTTAGAATTTTAATTCTCTTATTTGATTTTTATTACCAGATGGCTGAAACGCTCAATAGTTTTATCATATATATTTCTTAGTGCTTTTTAAAATATTTAATTCTATATCCATCAATAAGTGTAGAATCTCTTATTTTTCTTTCAAATTTATCATTAAAAATAATGGATTTTCAACAGCCTGCAACATTTATATTTTAAAGAGTTTGTTGCTTTATAGCAATTATTTTTGTACTAAAAAAGTTCCCCTTAGGAGTTGTGACCTTTAAAAAAAATTCCCCAAAGAAAGTGTGGGAGGGGTAACTTTACCTTTTCTATCTTATGGTGGATCATCTTTATTAGTTAGTATGGCAAGTATTGGGATAATTTTGAATATAAGTAAAAACGAGAATTGAATATGTAAATAAATTAATTGTTAAAAATGACATTATTTAGTATTTTGTTACAAAAAATATTACTTATATTGCTAATACAAAATATGAGTATATAATTCCCACCAAAAAATAACTAATTTATACATAATTTTTTTAATAATATATGTTATAATGTCTAGCAAGTTATAGAAGTTTTTGCGAATGCAAAAAGTTTTATAACTG
>DAOPMC010000057.1:0-1534 GCA_035392025.1 Bacilli bacterium | reverse complement strand
GTTGGGACATTTTCCCGGAATAACACCTAAGACATTATCATAGATTAATCATAATATATTGTTAAATTTTTACTAAATATTGTAAAATTTATTATTTCGGTGTATAATATTCATTGAAATTTAGTTGCGCCCATAGCTCAATTGGATAGAGCGTTTGGCTACGGACCAAAAGGTTAGGGGTTCAAATCCTCTTGGGCGCGCCATATGTATTTAAAATATCTATATGATATTTTTTTATTTTAGGTTATAATATAATTGGGTGATAAGATATGAAAAGAGTTTTACAAATTATTTTATTACTGGCTATATTAGGAACTGTTGCACAAATAATAATAACATTTACGAAAAATAAGCATGAAGTAGAATATAAAATAGTTTCAAATAATGAAACTTTTAGTGTAAAAGAAATATTTGAAAACAATAAGTACCATGTCCTAATTACAAATGGTGATACCAACTTTTCTTTTGTAACCAATAATAGTTTTAATAAGAAAAAGAAAATAGTAGATGATATATCATTTGTAAAAGAAAATAATTTAATGTGTATATATCCATATTTATATAAATCTAATAATTTTAATATCATTTGTAATGATAATGGAGTAATAAAATCATATTATACCTTAAAAGACAATAAAGTAGTCATCAGTTTTGTAAGTAGTTTACAGGCAAAAGGTGAAATAAATGGATCTTGGATTAATACAAATACTAATACGAGAATAACAGGACCATTGACAATATATTATGATAATATTAGAGAAAATAGTAAAATCTACGTTTGGAAATATACGGGTTTTTATTCTACCACTAAAGATACTGATTTGATGCTAAATGTTGCAACAAAAGATGTCTATGCAAATTCTTTAGGAATAAAAGTAAATAATTATTACATGATTCCAGATTATAATCAGAAATATGATTTTACGACAATGATTATATATAATATGAAAAATAATGTGATAAAAAAGATAGAGTTTGATGATGAGATTTCATATGATTCTTATTATAATGGGGTTGTTAGAAACAATGTTTACTTATTTGATAAAGATGATCTAATTCAATATGAGATTAATATTAATAAGAAAACCTATAGTGTAGTGGGTAATAAAGAAATAAATGCGTTATATTATGACGGAAAATTTACTACTAGGAATGTATATGACTTTGCAACGCAACAGATTATTTTTAAAACATATAACTTGCCTCAGAAGATAAATGCTAAAGACAAAGTATTTAAAGATGAAGATTTATACTTCTATGTAGAAAATAACGATATATATATGTATGATGATAGATTAAAAACAACGGTGTTATTATTTTATCAAAAGAATGCAACAAGTATTCAGGCAGAAAATAGTCAATTATATTTTATAGTAGGAGACTCACTTTATATATATGATCAAAAAAATGGAGTTAAAAAGCTTATTACATATAAAGAATTTTCTTTCAATACAGAAAACATGTATACAGCATATGATTACTAGGTATTATTTGTAAAAAAATAATACCTTTTTTCATATAATTTATTGAAAGG
>DAOPMC010000056.1:0-1652 GCA_035392025.1 Bacilli bacterium | reverse complement strand
TAAAACTTTTTGCATTCGCAAAAACTTCTATAACTTGCTAGACATTATACCATATATATTAAATTTTTAATATAATTCTAGTCATCTTGACACTCCCACCTGCCAAATATACCGCAAGGGAGTATTAAATTATCTCTTTTAATTGGTAAACCTAGTTCTCCAGTTGACAAAGTACCACTATTATATTTTTTCATAATAGTTGTTTTTAATATATTTTCTAAAACAATATTACTTATTCCAGTTGTATAAGAATTTATTAAAAAAAACAATGGATCATCACTCAAAACTAACATACACGCATCAATTAAAGTATAAAGATTATCTTCAAATTTCCATAATTCATTATTGGGACCTCTCCCATAACTAGGAGGATCCATAATAATTGCATCATATTTATTACCTCTTCTTGCTTCTCTTTCAACAAATTTCAAACAATCATCAACAATAAACCTTATTTTATTGTTAGATAGCCCTGATAATTCCATATTTTCTTTAGCCCAGGAAATCATCCCTTTTGATGCATCCACATGCACAACTTCAGCACCAGCTTTAGAACAAGCCACAGTAGCCGCGCCAGTGTATGCAAAAAGGTTTAATACTTTTATGGTTCTTTTAGTATTTGCAATCTTTTTCATCATAAAATCCCAATTAGCAGCTTGTTCTGGAAATATACCCGTATGTTTAAAATTAGTTAATCCTATTTTGAACGTTAAACCATTATAAGAAATATTCCAACTATCAGGAATATTTCTTTTCTTTTCCCAATAGCCACCACCCTTGTCACTCCTATGATAAAATGCATCAATATCTTGCCATTTATCATAATTTGAAACATTCCACATAGCCTGAGGATCAGGTCTTCTTAAAATTATGGATCCAAATCTTTCTAATTTCTCACCATTACCAGCATCTAAGCATTCATAATCTTTCCATTTATCACTAACTATCATAAAAATCACCTAAAAACATTATATCAAAAAAAGAGAATTACTTCTCTATTTTCTTAAGATTTAAATAAAAATTTGTCTTAGCAGCATTCATATATGGCCCAGCATAAATATAAATTAGTCCAAATGTAATACATCCTAATAAATGCCATCCAATAAATGATAAATCAAGTACAAACATTTCCCATTTGTGACCCATCATCATCTCTTCACTTTTCTTAATTGCATCTTGCGAACTAATTTTTGGATCCTCCGCTAATATAAATTGTGTAAGTGAATAGGCATATGACTTTATAATGCCTGGTATTATAAATAATAATGTCCACAAAAATGTATAAAGATACATCAATAAACCTGCAATTACTGCCCTCTCGAAATCTTTAAACCCCCAAAATATATTTTCTATCTCTGGTTCTCTTTTCTTAAATAAATTTAAATAAATAATAGCCGTTGACAAACTAAAACATGGCACAACTATAAATGACGCAAGCGGTATTGAAGATGCCACTCCAGCCATTACACTAACTAAAAGTGCACATAAAAATAGTATTCCAACATTACCATGTATAATACTTTTAGCCTCTAATTTTATTTTTTTCCTATCCATAACTTATTCCTCCTAAAGGTTATTATATCACACATACTATTTTTCGTAAATTTTTAGAGTAAATGCAGTTTTTCAATAAAAATATTAGAATATCAGAC
>DAOPMC010000055.1:0-1675 GCA_035392025.1 Bacilli bacterium | reverse complement strand
TGTCAATAGTTTGGGAAAATGTCCCAAAAATATTTAAACATTAACGGGAAAATATTCTCGTTTTTGTTTGTGATTTTATATCTTATTCAATACAAGTCAATATCAAGTTCACTTCATTCATGCTACGCAATATTGACTTGTATTTTCATAAGATATTTGTTATTCCTAACAAACAAGAATATCAAACTTAAGCATATTGATGTTGTTTGTGACTTTGTTCCATTTGTTTAAGAAAAGATTTTAACTTCCATGGATGAGACATTGGTGGAATATATTTTTTCTTTTCTTTAATAACTTCTGGCTGTTCTTCAAATTCTTTAGAAAATCTTTTATTTCTAATTAATTCTTTTAATTCTAATACTTGTTCATCAATAGTGACTAATAATTCTCCATTTAAAGTTTTTATTACAAGACATTCTGTTTTAGGCATAAAACATTTAAGTTCATTATTTAAATATGGTTGATAATATTTGTTTTTAAATTTAATAGAGTTTCCGTTATCTATTTTTCTTGGTGTTAAAACAGCTAGAATATAATTTATTTTTTCAGATGATGGAGATTCTTCAAAAACAGACGGAAACTTTGTATAATCTAGAGCAAATCTTGTATTAAAGTATGGAACAAATACTTCCAACAAATATTTATTAGCTTCTTCAATAGTAGTAATATTATTAAGTCTTAACTCTTGAACTAATCTTCCTTGAAAAGTACCATTAGTTCTTTCAATTAAGCCTTTAGCTTGAGATACAGATGTAGTTTCAAGTTCAACACCTAATTGCTTACATGCATAACCATATTGAGTTAAAACATCTTTATCACTAGTTCTTTTATCTGGATTTAAGGACATATAATTAAATACAGTGCGATTATCAGTTAAAAATTTATAAGGGATACCATATTTAAGTAATATTTGATAAAACACTTGATAATATCCGTTTAATGTTTCCTGATGATCAAACCACGCACCAACAATAGTTGAAGTAGCTTTATCTATTGCTAGATGTAGACACGTTTTTTTATCACCAAACCATAGATGAATTGATCCATCTTGTTCAATTATTTCACCGAAGTTTTTAGGCTTTTCACCACGAGGATGAGAATCTTCTAAAGCAATTTCATGACTAACAATATATTCAATTTGTTCTTCTGACATTGCAAGATTAATTTTCTTTTCTTTAAGTAATTTCTGTTTCGCAAATTCACGTTTTGTTTTCTTTCTAGCTTTAGGGGATAATATACCTTCTTTAGTTAAAGTTTTATAAACAAATTTATAAGACACTTTAATGCTTTCATCTTTTTCTAAAAATTCTTTATAATGGTTAAAATTAAAATCATAGTATTTATTCCTATAAAGTAGTACAATATCTTCGGAGATTGATTTATCTAATTTATTTACAGGTTTCTTTGAATGGTTGCCATGTATAAAACCAGATTTACCATTCTCCTTATATTTAATAATCAGACGGTTTACTTGTCTTATAGATATACCTAATTTTAACGCAGCTCTTTGCTTATTACCTTTGTGATCAATTAATTCTTTGATTACATCATACTTATCTTTTTCTTTCATTCCTAATTTTACCTCTTTCATCGTTTCCACCTCGGTGGAATATTATATCACAGTTGGGACATTTTCCCGGAATAACACCTAAGACATTATCATAGATTAATCATA
>DAOPMC010000054.1:0-2092 GCA_035392025.1 Bacilli bacterium | reverse complement strand
TTTATTTTTTAAAGAAATCATCAATTTCTCTTGACTTCTGATAGTTAGTCACCTTGATTAAGTATAACATATTCTTGTATTAGTATTTACTTGATAATAGAAAATATTTACTTAATTTGACAATATGTTAATTAGATTAATAAATGTTAAAAAGTTTTTAACTGTTTAGTGTGAAATCTATAGTATTTATTTCTTTAAAATATATTTTACCATCAAGATAAGCTTCTAAAACATTTATTAAAGTTTCTTTATCACTGAACCAATATATTTTTTTAATAAAGTCTTTTATACTTAACCACTCATAATCTATGTTTTCAAAATTAAGTATTATTTTATCTCGTTTAACTGTTGAAATAAAGACATATTCAGTACATATAGTTCCTAACGAATTATACTTAAATATCCAGTTTAAATTAGTGACTTTGATTGCTTTAAGATTAGTTTCTTCCATAATCTCTCTAGCAACTGCATCTTCTAATGTCATATCATAGTTTTCAATACTACCAGTAACCACATACCAAATTGACTTTTTTAGTTGTGGATCCATGGAATTTCCTTTTAAGAGCAACAATTCATTATCTTCATTAATAATGAATGATAATATTTTATTATCTGTTTTCATAAAAAATAACTCCCTTCAGTTAGAATTAATGTATTTTTATTATACATCAATTTTTCCAACTTTTGGAAACCATTTCATTTTCAATTGGAGCGAAAACTAAACTCATACAAAGAAAAATCTTTGATTAAAACTATAAATTGATTATAGCATATATTTAATATCAATGTTATAGTAAATACATCAATTAACTTACCAAGTGTTGATAAATATAATTTGTGTCGATAATCTATGTTTTTAGGTAAGAAAAATATATTTATTCGGGTATACTAGCATTTTGCTTAGTATACTTTTTTTATTAGAAAGGAAAAAAATAAAATGAATGAAATAATTATAAAAGAAGAAATAAGCGTAGAAACCTTAATTTATGAAATAAGAGGTAAACAAGTAATGCTTGATAGTGATTTAGCAAAACTATATAAATGTGTTAATGGGACAAAAGATGTTAATAGAGCTGTAAAAAGGAATATAGAAAGATTCCCAGAAAATTTTTACTTTCAATTAACTGATCAAGAACACGAAGATTTGCAGTTCCAATCTGGAACCACAAATAAAATGTCTAGAACACTACCCTATGTTTTTACCGAACAAGGAGTAGCAATGTTATCATCAATTTTGCATACCGAGGTTGCTGAAATAACAAGTGTTAGGATAATGAGATCTTTTGTTAAAATGAGAAGATACATATCACAAAGTTTAATTAACAATAATATAGAACGTAAATTATTAGATCATGATAATAGAATAAATTTACTCGAAGAAACATTTAATAATTTTAAAGATAATAATAATCATGTATTTTTTGAAGGACAAATGTATGATGCATATTCTTTATTAATAGGCATTCTAAATAAAGGAAAGAATAAAATAATAATTATAGATAATTATGCAGGGAAAGAATTGTTGGATATTTTAAAAATTATTAACAAAAATATTATTATTATATCAAAAAATATTAATAATGAAACAATCAAAAAATATAACAATCAGTATTCTAATGTTTAGTTTGTATATAGCGACTCTTTTCATGATAGGTTCATTATAATAGATGATAAAATTCTATATCATTGTGGTGCAAGTTTTAAAGATTTAGGTAAAAAGGGATTTGCTATCAATTTAATTGAAGATAAAGATATATTAGTTCAATTAATAAAAAAAATAAAGTTATAATAAATGTTGAGTTTTACGGATGTAAACGTAAAACTTTTAATTTTTGCTTTTTTACTTTTGTATAAAAAACTCAAACTATAAAAGTTTGAGTTAAATACCTTATGGAGCGGATGAGGAGAATCGAACTCCCGTGGTTAGCTTGGAAGGCTAAAGTTCTACCATTAAACTACATCCGCGCTTAAAAGTAAGCATATATAATATATAAAATTTTGGCGATTTTGTCAAGATTTTATTTACTTCTAAGGATTTTTTATGATTAATCTATGATAATGTCTTAGGTGTTATTCCGGGAAAATGTCCCAA
>DAOPMC010000053.1:0-2191 GCA_035392025.1 Bacilli bacterium | reverse complement strand
AAAAATTGATTTTTGGCTCAAATTAATGACTTTTCGTTAGAAATTTGGTACAATATATATAGATAATTAACCCTTATACCCTTAATCGAAAGGAGTTAAAAGTTTATGGGGTATAGTAAATTATCAAATAACAAATATAAAATTACTGTTGAACTTGGCTATGATATTTTAGGCAAGAGAAAAAGAAAAACTGAAATATTTAATGGCTCACTTGCCGAAGTTAAAATCAGAGAGGCAGAACTTACAAAGAAACATTATCGTAAAAGTAATACTGCAAATATAAATGATTTAACTTTTGAGCAATATAGTAAAGTGTTTTTAAAAAGGTATTGTCAAGATAATATTAGTTTGATAACTATGAGTGGTTATCAAGATTCATTGAAAAGAATATTATCTATAATAGGAAAGATTAAATTAAATAAAGTCACACCTTATATATTAGATAGTATGTATCAAGAACTAAAAGTTGGTAAGAAAAAACAAGTATTAGGTTATCATTCAATGTATGAATTTTATAAACTAATAAATGTTATGTTTAATCAAGCAATAAAGTGGGAATTATTAGATAAGAATCCGAACTTAAAAGCAACAAAGCCAAAAAAAGAAAAGAAAGAACGAAGATACTATGATTTAGAGCAAGTAAGTAATTTACTATCTTGTTTAGAAAATGAAAGTATCAAGGTTAAGGCTTTAATTACTCTTGCTCTCGATAGTGGGGCAAGAAGAAGTGAGATATGTGCTTTAAGGTGGAATGATATTGATTTTAATACAAACTATTTAAAAATAGATAATTCTTTAAAAGTTGTTAAAGGTGTTCTTGATGAGAAAGAGGCAAAGACACAAGCCTCAAATCGAGAAATAATGATTAGTAATGCTACTATTAAAGTTCTAAAAGAATATAAAGAGTGGCAAGATGAGTATAAAAAACAAATGGGTAGTAGTTGGAAAGAAAACAATAGAGTGTTCGTTTCTAAATTTGGGGACTATATGCACCCTGATACTTGTGATAAAATAATAAGTAAGTTAATTATCAAATATAACTTACCACATATAACATTTCACGAGTTAAGACATACATCTGCAAGTGTTTTGATACATAAAGGTATTAACCCAAAAGCAGTAAGTCAAAGATTAGGACACGCAAGTACCGATATAACTATGGAAATATACTCACATACCTTTGATATAACAAAAAAAGAAAGTGCTATTGCATTTGATGAAATTATCGGAAATACATAAGAATATTAATAAATGGCACTATATTTCGGCACTCACTATAAAAAGCAAGTTTAAAATAGTAAATAAAAATAATAAATAATACTTGATAAGTCTTTATAAATAAAGGGCTAGAAAGATTTTAAATAGATTAGTAAAAAGCGTCCTAAAAGGAAAAGGGCTAACCCCTCCTAAGGGGTAGGTCGGAGGTTCAACTCCTCTCAGGGACGCCATTTTTATTTAGATTAAAAATAGGAATAAGCTTAATAGAACAGCAAGGCCTGCGAAAATCATTGAAATTATAAAAAATATTGATTTTGGTTTTGTAAATTTTATATTGGAAATATATAATATAGAAACTATAAATAATAATATTCTAATAGTCCATAAACCAAAAGAGTTATTTAACAAATGTGTGAGTAAGATTATAATAGGTAATGTCAAAGTAATAGTAGTTACTGGTAGACCTTGATATAATCTTTTTTTACTATTTACTTCAATCACTGTATTAAAATAAGCTAGTCGCATAGTTGCAGCAAATAAGTAGAATACTAAAAACAAAATAGTTATTAGGTCATTATATCCATACAAGTAGACTAGAAAAATAGGTATTGCACCAAAATTAAATACATCTAGAACTGTATCAATTTGCTCGCCAAATCTTTTTTGAAATTTATTTCTCTTAAATAGGTTGGCAAATCTACCATCTAACATATCAATTAGCCCTGAACACATAAATAATAGTAGAGATATTTTTAAATTACCATTTATTGCATAATAACAAGAAAATAAACTAGTGCCAACAGCAATATAGGAAAAAAACACTGATAATGAATATTCGCCAATAAACATAATATAATCACCTTAATATGATTATATCATATTATTTATTTTTTTAAAAATCCTTAGAAGTAAATAAAATCTGTCAATAGTTTGGGAAAATGTCCCAAAAATATTTAAACATTAACGGGAAAAT
>DAOPMC010000052.1:0-2528 GCA_035392025.1 Bacilli bacterium | reverse complement strand
AAGATGAACTCACTGACGTTCGCCCTTGAATTTTTCTTTCAACGACTTAGTTCCCTTTAGAAAAAAATGGGGAACTTACTTTTTTATTTAAAGAACATTACATTTTTCTTGCATATCAACATATAATATGCTATAATCAAAGTCGGTTTAAAGATTATTTAGTATTTTCCTTTAAAGAGATATTTTTAAGTAACTATTAAATCAATTTTAAAGGAGGATATTATAATATGGAAAACAAAAAAGAGTACAAAGATGAAACTTTAGTTTGCAAAGATTGTGGAAATGAATTTGTTTTTACTGCAGGCGAGCAAGAATTTTATGATGAAAAAGGTTTTACAAACAAACCTCAAAGATGCAAAGATTGCAGAGATAAGAAAAAACAAGCTTTCAGAAACAATAGACAAAATAACTGGAACTAATAAGAAAACGCATATGCGTTTTTTTTGTTTTGTGTGCATATATTTAATTGGTGATATGCATGAAAATAATATTTATATCAATTTTACTATTATTTCCTATTACAATAAATGCGATCGAAGTATCAAGCAAGTCACTAATTGTAGTTGATGGTGATAGTCATAGAGTTTTATATGAAAAAAACGCATACGAAAAAAGGTTAATTGCATCGACTACAAAAATCATGACAGCAATAGTTGCAATTGAAAATAGTAATTTATATGATGCAGTAACAACAGGGGAAGAGGTATTAAAAGCATATGGATCTAATATATATATTTCTTATAATGAGAGTATGTTGCTTCAAGATCTATTATATGGATTAATGTTAAGAAGTGGAAATGATGTTGCACTAACAGTAAAGCAGTGGAAAATTTTGATAGATGGAATAATGCTTTAAATCACGGAATCCATTATAATTACGGCATTTATTATAAGTTATATATGTAAAATTAAAGATAGCAAACCTTTAATATAAATCACACTAAAACACTATTTTGAAGAAAAATATAGTGTTTTTACTTGCTCAAATATATAAAGATATAAATTAAGTAAATGGTCATTATAGTACCACGAAAGTATTTATTAAAATTTGAAAATATAGTATAATTGTATATAATAAGTGAGGAGAATAAAAATGAGTGTTGAACAAATAAAATATATTTTCGATAATTGGGGTAATTTGAAATGGGAAGAACAAAACTATAATAACTTTATAAATTATCTTAAAAAAATGGATTTGAATACATTAGATTTAGAGTTGCAACAAAAAGTGAAGAATTTGCTAATTAAAGAAGAACAAAAAAGAACTATGATAGTTCCAAATAATAATGTGCAAGTTCAAGAACAAGAGGTAAACATAAATCAGGGAACAAATATTAATCAGCAAACACCAGTTTATAATCAAACAAATGCTGTTAGTTCCAATAATAATGTGCAAGTTCAAGAACAAGAAATAAACATAAATCAGGGAACAAATATTAATCAGCAAACACCAGTTTATAATCAAACAAATACTGTTAGTTCCAATAATAATCTACAATCTCAAACAGCAAATACTATTCAGGAAATATCAGTATCAAATCCAATAAATAATTCGAGTGATGTAAGTGTATCGAATAATGAAGCAAAAAATAAAACTAGTGATAAAACTATTCTAACAGTAGCAATTATTATAATAATAATTTTAAGTGCTGTATACTTAATATATAACAGTATGAATAATGGTACAAAAGAAAATAATAATAATAATACAAATAATAATAGCAATAATAATAACAATAACAACAATAATTCTAATTCAAGTGATGTTTCGTTAATTCCATTAAAGCAAGGCAAGACAGAGAAGATTACTAATGCTGAATTAGTATATATTAATGATTATAAATTATCAATACCTAGCGAATTAATAGCAATTGGTTATACAATTTCTATTGATAATGATGTATTAACAATAACAGCTAAAGATAATTCTTATAAATTTGTTATGTTACAACTTACTGATAATTATATTCAAATAAAAGAAGAAGATAGCGATAGTTTTTTTGATACAGACGAGTATGAAAAATGGGAAGAAAAACTTGATGAAGTGGCATTTATGAGTGAAGAATATGATAAGTTGTTTGATGAATTAGAGCTTTTAAAATCTGTATATTATAAAAATTTAGGTTATACATTTAAAAACACACCTGATTTAGATATGAATGAATTGAATAGTATTGTCGGAAAATATTTACTCGATGGGGAATCATCAAGTAGTAGTAGTAATGGACTATTTCCAGGTCAAGAGTATTATCAATATTTTACTTGGGGAAAACGAGTGAGATATGCAATTCCTAAATATCAAAATGACAGTTTCTTTGGAGAAGATACTTCTGATTTTTCGGCTTATTTAGAAACATTCCATTACTATGATCCATCTACTGTTAGATTTGAAATAGATTTATGGACATTGTAAAGCATTCAAATTGATATTTGACATTTCATTTTACAATATTTGACATTTTAGAAATAAAACCGTAAATTTTTAGAGTAAATGCAGTTTTTCAATAAAAATATTAGAATATCAGACT
>DAOPMC010000051.1:0-2564 GCA_035392025.1 Bacilli bacterium | reverse complement strand
TAGTTTCTCTTTTAGACTAAATCCATTAAAACCATTCATATACTACTCCTATTATCTATTATAACTTATTTGTATAATAATTTAAATGTTTATTTTTTTATATTTAAATGATATAATTAGTAAGGTTATTTCTTTTAAATCTTATGAAAGGAGAAATTATGAGTAAAATTAAAATATTTAGTCTTGGTGGACTAAATGAAAATGGTAAAAATATGTATGTAGTTGATGTAGATAATAACATATTTATATTTGATGCGGGGTTAAAGTATCCAAGTACTTCTATGCTTGGAGTTGATTATATTATACCAAAACTTGATTATATAAAAGAAAATTATGACAGAATAAAAGGGATTTTTATTTCTCATGGTCATGATGGAAATATGGGGGCAGTTCCAGATATATTAGAAATGTTTCCTGATATACCAGTTTATGCAACAAAGTTCAGCATGGAACTGTTAAAAATTGAATTAGAAAAGTATAAAATAAAAGCAGGTAATTTAAAAGAAGTTAGACCACATTCTAAAATCAATTTTAATGATAATTTAATTATCTTTCCTATTGCAATGACACATGTACTTCCAGAAGTAGTATCTTATGTTTTATATACTGATGATGGGGCAATTGTATATGCAACAGATTTCTTATTTGATTCAACTATGCTAGGACCATATAAAACAGATATTGGCAAACTTGCTTATGTGGGAAAACAAGGGGTTTTATGTCTTATGTCGGAATCTAGTTATGCAGATAAAGTTGGTTATACTAGTCCAAAACATCATATTGCAGATTTAGTATGGAATACGATTAGTAGAGCTGAAGGACGTGTTATTATTACGCTCTTTGCAAATAATCTTTATCATGTTCAAGAAATACTTGAATCTGTTATGAAAACTAATAGAAAAGTAGTGTTAATGGGTAAAGAATTGCAAGAAATTGTAAAAAAAGCGATGGAGTTTGGATATTTAAATTTTGATAAAGATAGAATTGGTGATCTTAAAAATATTAATGATAAAGATGCAGTAATTTTAGTATCAGAACATAGAGAAAGCAACTTTTCCGCAATTGAAAAGATTTTAAATAACTATGATAAGTATATTGTTTTAAAAGAAACGGATACTATCTTCTTAACTGAACTTGTTTATTCCAATAATGAAAAAAAGTTTGCAGCGCTATTAGACAATATTGCCAGAAAAAATGTTGAGGTAGTTCATCTATCAAACAAGCAAAATTTATCTTATCATGCTTCACAACAAGACTTAATGATGATTATAAATTTGATGAATCCTAAATATTATTTTCCAATTAAAGGAGAATATCGCTTGCAATATTTAAATGCAACAGTTGCGGAGATGGCAGGAGTTTCAAAAGATCATATAATTTTAAAACAAAATGGGGATGCAGCCATTTTTGAAAATGGTACACTTGAGGAAGGAAACATGCATATTCATACTGATTCTATCCTAATTGACGGTAAAAATGTTGATGACGTTGGAGAACTTGTATTAAAAGATAGAGATATGTTATCTACAAATGGTATTGTTATAGTAACAGCAACTCTTGACAAATTATCAAAAAAAGTAATAGCAGGGCCTCAGATATTTACTAGAGGATTTATATATGTCAAAGAAAATCAAGAGATGATTAATAAAACCGCTTTAATATGCATGGAAGTTTTAAATGAAGTAATTGTTTCAAATCAGAAAGTTGATTATCAAAAAGTCAAAAATGAGATAAGGGATAAATTAGGATTGTTTTTTGAAAAAGAAACAGGTTCTAAACCAATGATAATTACAGTTATTCAAGAAGTATAGCAATCATAAGATTGCTTTTCTTTTTTATTAAATGTTATAATGATTTTGGTGATTGTATGAAAAAGGGAAAACTATTTGTAATATCCGGTCCATCTGGAAGCGGTAAATCAACTATTAGATCACGCATAATTGGAGAATGCGACAACATATTTTATTCAGTTTCTATGACAACAAGATCTCCTAGAGAAGGGGAAATTGATGGAATAGATTATTATTTTGTTACCGAAAGAGAATTTAAAGATAGAATAAAGCAAGACTTATTTTTAGAATATGCCCATGTATTTAATGCTAATTATTATGGAACTCCTAAGGATAAAGTATTGGAAAAATTAGAAAGAGGTATTAATGTTATATTAGAAATTGATGTTGAAGGGGCATTAAATGTAAAAAAAATAATGCCAGAGGCAATATTAGTATTTATAACACCCCCTAGTATGGAAATATTGGCAGAAAGAATGATAAAGAGAAATACTGATGAATTAGATAAACTATTAAATAGATTTAAAGTAGCATATAATGAATTAAAGTGTATGGATAAATATGATTATATTATTGAAAATGATGATTTAGATAAAGCTATTGATGATTTTAGGATGGTAATAGAAGGCAATGCTATTAGAAAAGTTAATGAAGTTAAGATTGATTTAGGAAATAAAGAAGAAATAATTAATAAGTATTTCAAGTATCAAAAATAACAATTTTTATGTCAATAGTTTGGGAAAATGTCCCAAAAATATTTAAACATTAACGGGA
>DAOPMC010000050.1:0-3005 GCA_035392025.1 Bacilli bacterium | reverse complement strand
TCCCGTTAATGTTTAAATATTTTTGGGACATTTTCCCAAACTATTGACATAAAAAAGGAAAATTAATATTCTCCCTTCGGCCTATCCAATTTGGCATATTTTTTCTTTTCTCTCATAACATACTCAGTTACATTTGTCTCTATTTCATCCAATGAAGATTTTGACAAATTTGATACATATATTAATTCCTTAACCGTATCTATTGCAACATCACCCCAAAAGATACCTGAATGTACTTTTAAATCATTGAATAAATCTGGTGTAACAGAGATTAGAAAATATCCAAATAGCACTCTCTTGCTACCAATAAGTATTCTTTTATCCGTTATTGCTATTACACTCGTTGTTATTATATCAATAGGATTATTATTCCTTTGCCCTACAAAAACATATAATACTTTTTCTCCAGGATTCAAATGTTTCTCTACAATTGCTGAATTTTGTTTAATTCTCCAAGCAACTGTAATGGGATATCTTTTTTTAAAAGCCTTTGCTAATTCATAAACACTGCAATTATTCATTTTCTAAAACACCTGCTGTTACAAAAAAATCTGTCAGTTCTTTATTACTTAAAGTTCCATTATTAACATATGTCTTCATTTCACCATCTCCGACAATCATAATTAGTGGTGTTCCCCAACTGCCTTCACTTAAAAACTTATCTGCTGCATTAATTTTAGCAAATTCTGTTGAATCAATACCATCAGTATTAATATAATAAACATCTAAATTATTTTCAGTTGAAACACTTTTTAATACTGGTGATAATTTTATGCAGTATGAACATGTTGGCCTTCCAATATAGATAATTGATGCTTTCTCTTTACTATTATAAAGTTCCATAAATTGCTCATAACTATTTACATCAATAAACTCCTTGTATTCCACTTTCTTGACACTACCCATTTTAGATAAGAAAAATAATCCTATCATTACTGTTACTATACCTACAATTAATATAACTACTTTTAAACCTTTTGACATATTTACCTCCTATATATTTTTATTCTGATCTATATGAACCACAAATTAGATTAACTTTTGTACTATAACCATTATCTCCAATAATGATTGTAACACTTGAATTCTCATCACAAGCTGCACCTGTTTCTGGATCAATTAACTCACTAGTATCATAACCTGCACTATTTAGATTAGAAATAAAAATAGTATGTTGATCAATGCCAACAACTTTAATTTTGCCAACTTCTTCATAATATTTTTCTGCTATATTAACAAACTTCTTCTCTAATTTTTTATATTTTCCTGCAGTAGAACCTGCCGAACACCCACTTATCAGAAAAACTAATATAAATAATATAATTACTTTTTTCATTTTTTCCTCCTTTTCATCTAGAAATAGTATATCATAAAAAAAAATTAAATAAAATACTATCTATTTAATTTTAAACAACAATTTATTATATATTTTATCAAATACTTCTAAAAATTTCTCTATTTCTTCATTTGTAGTTATATTAGATAGACTAATTCTTATTGTAGAAGAAGCTCTTATTTTATCATTATATAAACTAAAAACTGCATGAGAAATAATATCTTTACTAGAACAAGCGGTTTTCGAAGATAAATATATTTTTTCAAGTTCAAACATATGAACAATTGTCTCCGGTTTTATAGAATAAATACTAAAGTTTAATATTTGAGGTATGCTTTTTTCAGTACTATTTATTATTACATTTTCATATTTTTTTATTTTGTTTTTTATTATTGCATTAAGCTTATCAATCTTTTTTTCATCTATATTAATCATTTTAATTACCTTGGCAAGAGATGCAATAAGTGCAACAGGTGGTGTTCCTGAACGATAGATTGTAGTTGATTTCCCTCCCATAATAATTGGTAATAAAGAAATATTTGCTTTTTTAACAAGACCGCCTATACCTTTTAACCCATAGATTTTATGCCCCGAAAAAGAGGCAAGATCAACATTTTCTAAATTAATATTTATCTTACCAAGTGCTTGTGTAATATCAGAATGAAATATAGTTGTTTTAAATTTTTTAACTATTTCACCTATTCTTTCAATAGGTTGTCTTATACCCATCTCGCTGTCTACTGCACAAATTGTGACTAGGCAAACTCCTTGATTTAATAATTGTTCTAAATGTAATAGATTAACTGTTCCATCTTTGTTCAAATCAACATATAAAATTTCATATCCATGTTTTTCTAAATACGCTAATGGTTCCTTTATTGAGGCATGCTCTAGCGTGGTTGTAATAATTTTCTTAGGACGTTTAGCATAGAAATTTACAACTCCAAATATCGCTAAATTATTTGATTCCGTTGCGCCACTAGTATATATAATTTCTTCTTTGGTTACATGAAAAAAGTCACTAATTAACTTAGTAGACTGATTTATCACTTCTGCTGATTTGCTACCCAAAGCATATAATGCATTAGGGTTTCCTATATACTCATTAGTAACTTTATTAAAAACTTCTAAAACTGATTTATCCACTGGTGTAGTTGCCGAATAATCTAAATATATCATCCTTGATTTAATGTCCTTCTAATCTCTTCAGCCAAAACATCCTTGGCATATGCTTCTTGCTTTTCTTGTGTTCTTCTTTGCTCTGATTCAGCAAGTTCTGCCAATTCACCATAACTATAGCTTTTGTTCTTTTTAGCATTTCTAAGTGGTATTAAATCAAATGCATAAAATTCGCCTTCTTGATGATTAATGAAAATATCCGCTGTTATAGGATATATTTCAGCATCAAGAATATCTATAAAATGGCTTCCACCGAGTCTAAACCCATAAGCATTTTTTACAAAAACATTTGCTCTCCCATTTTCACTGGCTGATAATATCATTGCTTCGCATGCATCTGAACCCTTAATTTTCAACATATTACTCTCCTTTTTGTACATATTATAGCATAACATAACTTAATAAAATAGTCTACTATCAAATGTCAATAGTTTGATTCAATTGAAAAGTTAAATTGACATTTAAATAAAGCATATACAATTTAGTCTTT
>DAOPMC010000049.1:0-3119 GCA_035392025.1 Bacilli bacterium | reverse complement strand
AAATTAGCAAAGTCAGAAACATTAAGTGTGTTCATCAATACAATTAAAAAGCAAGAAACACTTCTTGAATCATTTGATGAAACAATGTGGGGAAGTTTGTTAGAAAGTGTAATTGTTAATAAAGATGATGTACTATTTAAGTTTAGAGATGGGACAGAAATTAAAGGATAAAAAAGTTGAGAGATTATTGCCAATTGCTGGTGATAATCTTTTATTTGTGATATAATTAACAAAAGAAAAATGTTGAATAATTTGGAGGTGTGAATATGAGTTGGGATACAACAAAAAGAACAAAACCTTGCTTATGTGGAAAAGGAAAACTTGTACAAGAAACAAGAATGGATGATTGGAATAGAATAGAAGAAAATACTCCATACTTTGAATGCGAAGAATGCAGAAATAAATATAATATTGAATCTAAATTCTTTAACCCAAAACCAGCACATGAATATACAATTTATTATGCTGTAGATAAAGTAACAGGAGAAAAGAAACAATTAGATATTTAATAAGTTATTCCGACAAATAGTAATTTGTTGAAATGATTGGAGGAATGGGTATGAAAAATAAAAATGTATTATTTGCAGTATTAGGTATAATTGTATTAGTAGTGTTAGTGATAGGAATTTTTTATCATTTTAGAGATAGAAGGACTTATACACTCAATTTACCTCAACTTGAAAAATTAGAAAGTATTTCATTAAATCAAAATGAAAAAGATATTAGTATTAATGGCAGAGAAGAAATGAAAGATATACTATATGTTTTAAATGGTACAAAAAGAGTTACTAAAAACGAAAGCATACAAGATGCACCTGTAAATATTGATGATGAAATAAAAGTTGATTTTCACTTTATAGAAGCTGGAGTATCTACAATATTCGTATATAAGAAAAACAATAGTTATTATATTGAACAACCATATAATGGTATATATCAAATAAGTGGAGATGAATACAATTCGATAGAGAAACTTGTTAGATAAATTACAAATTGATGGGGTGCTAAAGTATGAAGAATATAGAACAGATAATTAGAAATACAACTGAATCAAATCAAAATAAAACAAATTGGACTAAAGCATGGAGTGCAAAGTACCCAATATTAAAAAAATATAAAAAAGAAATTGATATACAGAAATATTCAAGCGAAATAAGAAAACTATTGAATAAATTACAAGCTGAGTATAATTACAATGAATTAGAAGCAATGCTAGTATTAAAAGATATTCTTGCACATGAATATTTAAATGAAAAAAATAGTACAAACTACATAAATTTAGAAAGGTAAATTTTAATTAGTTAAATACCAAAAATATGCAAGGAATTGCAAGTATTTTTATAGATTAGTTTATATAGAACTAATCTATTTTTGTTATGGTATTGACAAATATAAAAAAAAGTAATATTATTAAATAGTTCATAAATGAACAATCTAATTGTGAAAGGAGTAACTATGAATCTATTATATATAGAATATGTAAATAAAATGTTGCAGGTATATGGAACTAAATGTAAGCCACTATGTCAAGAAACAAAAATACCACAAACGGCTTTTGATATTTTGATGTTTTTATTTAATAATCCTAAATATAATACAGCACGAGATATTGTTAAAGTAAGAGGAATAAAGGCTAATTTGGTATCTATAAATGTAGATAAATTAGTAAATGAAGGTTATTTAGAAAGAAAAGACATTAAAGGAGATAGAAGAAAAACGATGCTGCAAATTACAGATAAGGCAAAACCGATTATAAAAAGAGGAAAAGAAATACAAGAAAACTTTTTTAAAGATTTATTTGCAAATGTAGATGATGAATCTGTAAAAATCCTATATAAGGTAATTGAAAACATTCAAAGGAATCTTGATAATATTATGAAAGAAGGTAAATAAAGATGGAAACTTTAATAACAATTATTGTTACTTTTTTGGCTGGAATGGGAGCAGGACTTGGAACAGGATTTGCAGGAATGAGTGCTGCAACAGTAATAACTCCTATTTTAGTTACATTTCTTGGAGTAGATCCATATATGGCAGTTGGTATAGCATTATCATCAGATGTATTAGCAAGTGCAGTTTCAGCTTATACTTATGGAAAAAATAAAAACTTAGATATAAAAAATGGTTTAATAATGATGGTTACTGTATTAATATTTACAGTTGTTGGCAGTTACATTTCAAGTCTTATACCATCAAATATAATGGGAAACTTTTCAGTTTTTATGACTTTTTTACTTGGAATCAAATTTATTGTAAAACCAGTTATGACAACGAAAGAATCAATGCAAGCTGTATCTAAAAAGAAAAGAATTATACAATCAATAATATGCGGAATGCTTATTGGTTTTATATGTGGATTTATTGGAGCAGGCGGAGGAATGATGATGTTGCTTATTCTAACAACTGTACTAGGATATGAGTTAAAAACAGCTGTAGGTACAAGCGTTTTTATAATGACATTTGCAGCATTAACTGGGGCAATTTCTCATTTTATGGTAGGAGGAACACCAGACTTTTTAATATTAGGATTATGTATAATATTTACTCTTATTTGGGCAAGTATTGCTTCAATATTTGCAAACAAGGCTGAACCTAAAAAACTAAATCGCCTAACAGGAATAATATTAGTTATTTTGGGTGTTGTAATTTTAGGATTTAATGTTTGTACTTAGAGAGTAATTATAATGACAACTTACAATTTTATAGTAATGAAAATCTCCGAAAGATTACACTTTCAGAGATTTTTTATATTTATTTTATAATGGCATCATTTGCAGTAAATCCTTCAAGAGAATTTTCTTTTACTTGAATACAAATGTAAGAAATTGCATTGTTTTTGTTAGCAAAAAATTGTCTTTCTGCTACTGGAGATATTCTTACCCAATCACCAGCAACTAAATTAACTTCTTCGTTGTCAATAATAGCTTTGCCAGAACCACTTATAACATAATAAATTTCTTCATTTTGTTTATGAGAATGAATAAAAGGTACACTTTCTCCTGCTCCAATAGTGTTGATGCTAATTTCAGCACCTGTTAAACCTAATTTTTCGTGTAATTCAACTCTAGGTGCACTTTCTGAACTTACTTTCATAAAATTTGACATTTTAAATTCCTCCT
>DAOPMC010000048.1:0-3165 GCA_035392025.1 Bacilli bacterium | reverse complement strand
TTAACGCTTATATTTAAAAATTTTTGAGACATTTTCAAAAGTTATTGACAGAAAAAGCTTATCTACCTTTACCTTGTTCCTTACTTACTAATTTAGCAAATAAGAATTGTTTTCTAGTTTTAATTTCCTGTTCTAATATTTCAATTTTTTTAATTAAAAGATTAAACTTTTTTTCTTCCATATATTCTTGATATTTAGCAATTAAAATACTTTTGAATTTACTTAGTTCGTCAAGTGCGATATCAAGAGCATCGCCACTATCTTCATCGTCATCATAGATTGTTGATAAAATTTTAATTACTTTGGTAAGCGTTTTTTTACATTTTTTATCAACTAATTTTTCAATAAAAGAAGGATTAATCACTATCATTTTATTGACATTGATCATGTCTTCATACTTAATTTTATTTTTAGGATTAAAATCCAGTCCTTTTAGTTTATCATACTCCATATAAGTTATTGCATCTGTTTTAGCATTTTTTGTAACAATATATCTTTTATCATTTATCATACTTCCACCTACTTATTTAATAAATCTGGTCTTTTTTCATTAGTTCTTTTTACTTGTTCTTCATATCTGTATTTTTTTATTTCTTGATGGTTGCCACTTATTAGTACTTCTGGAACCTCTAAATCTCTGAAATTTTGTGGCTTTGTGTATGTTGGGTAATCTAATAAGTTATTATTAAAAGATTCTTCTACCAGTGATTCTTGAGTTATAACACCTGGGATTAATCTAGTGATAGCATCAGTTAAAATCATACTTGCAACTTCTCCACCGGTTAATATAAAATCTCCAATACTAATCTCTAAATCAACTATGGTTCTTATTCTATCATCAAATCCTTCATAATGTCCACAAATAATTATTAAATGTTTTTTAAGTGATAATTCTTTAGCCATTTCTTGTTTAAAAGTTAGTCCATCAGGTGTAAGCAAAATAACTGTTGTATCTTCCTCTTTTAAATCATTAACGGCATCAAATATAGGTTGACACATAAGTACCATGCCACTACCTCCTCCAAACGGAGTATCATCCACTTTATTATGTTTATCAAGAGAATATTTTCTAAAATCTACTAGATTTATTTCAATTAATTTTTTTTCAATTGCCCTTTTAATGATAGACTCAGAAAAGATTCCATCAAACATATTAGGAAAAAGTGTTAAAATATCTATCTTCATTCTATCATCCCCTTAATAGTTTCTACTATTATTTCTTTTTTTCCAAAATCTATCTTCTTAATAAATTCTTTATTGTTAGGTATATAAAACGTCTTATTATTACTACTAATTTCAAATAAACTGTTATTCCCAACATAATTTATTTTTTTAAGTATTCCAATATTTTTAGACTTATCAATTATATTGAAACCAATAATATCTTCATCTAAATAATCTCCATCAAGACTTATTTCTTCTTTTTTTATGTATACGATTTCCTTTAAATACTTTTCTGCCTCATCGATATGATTAAATCCTTCAAACAAAACATAAACCCTATCTTTATAAAATCTTATCTTTGATATTACAAGACATTCTTTGTTATTTCCAACATAAAGATTATTGCCAGCAACAAATACTTTTTCTTTTAGTTTAAAGTTAGATGCTATTTTTACTTCTCCTTTTAATGCAAAAGTTTCCATAATTTTACCAACACTAATATATTCCATAATTACTCCTTATCTAATTCATATAGAATTATCGTTGTTGCCATCGCTACATTTAAACTTTCTACTTCACTATTCATTTTTATATGTATCTTTTCATGACAAATATCTTTAATTTTATCTTTTACCCCGGTACCTTCATTACCTACTACTATCGCAATATTGCCATCTGTTTTAATATCACAAATATTTTTACCATCTTTAACATCAGTTACACAAACTAGATATTCTTTATTTTTTAAATTATAAATAGCACTTTCAATATCATCATATAAAAAATTAATATGAAATAATATTCCTTCAGTTGCACGTAATACTTTTAAATTATATATATCAACACAATCTTCTGATAAAATAATAGTATCTACATTAAATGCTTTAGCCGATCTAATAATAGTACCTAAGTTCCCAGGATCTTGAATATTATCAAGAATTAATGCTCTTGGGCCAATATAATTACAAATGATTTTTTTACATATACCAATAATATTACCATTTTTTAAATTAGATACTTTATCAAATAGTTTATCATTAATTATATAAGTTTCTACATCAATTGTAAAACTATCGCTATCTTTCTTGTAAATACATTCAAGTATCCCTTTTTTATAAGCTTCTTCTATTAAATGATACCCCTCAACTACAAATTTATTTTCAATATCACGATATTTTTTATTATATAGTTTTTCTAAATATTTAATATATTTATTATCTTTACTATTTATAATCATATTAATCTTTTAGTTCCTTCCTAATTTCTTTATAATTTGGGTAATAATAGTTTA
This sequence comes from Bacilli bacterium, assembly GCA_035392025.1. Classification (GTDB taxonomy): domain Bacteria; phylum Bacillota_I; class Bacilli_A; order RF39; family UBA660; genus DAOPMC01. Next base: position 710 of record DAOPMC010000048.1, on the reverse strand, counting down.
CTTTATTCCAAAATTTACTAGAATGATTGGACTCATAAAAATGACATAATTCGTGAACTATAACATAGTCAATTGCATCATATCCATATTTAATTAATTCTTGATTAAGAGTAACTGCTTTTAATTTAACATTACATACTCCCCATCGTGTAGTCATCTTACGGATCTTTAAACTAGGATACGGCACCGTTTTATTAAATCTTTGATAAATAATATCCAGTCTTTCTAAAAACTCTTTTTTAGCCATCTTTTTATAAAATTTATCAATATCTATATCTTTTCCAACAAAAACTTTTGATTCTCCAAACTCTACACTTTTATCATTAGTATAAACTATATCATAATATTTACCTAAGTATTTAAATTTATCCCCATTCTTTTCTTTTTCCTTTATCTTATTAATTCTTTTCAATATATATTTTTCATTATTTGTAATAAAATTAATAATCATTTTGTTAGTTATTAGAATTGGTGCAGTAATATATATTTTTAAGTCATCTTTAATGCGCAAATACATATTTTTAATGTTTTTCCTCTCAATTACAACTTCATAAATATTATTATCAATATCTATTTGCATATTACCACCAATACAATTATATCATGTATTAAGTTTAAAAAACATAATCAAGCAAAAAAATTTTAAAACCAATTCTTATACTTTATTATGTCAAAAATATTTTATGTATTAAAAAGGTAGTTTATAAACT
>DAOPMC010000047.1:0-3247 GCA_035392025.1 Bacilli bacterium | reverse complement strand
AGTTGGGACATTTTCCCGGAATAACACCTAAGACATTATCATAGATTAATCATAAGGGAGAATATTAATTTTCCTTTTTTATTGACATTTTATGATAAAAGCAGTATAATAGAGCACATATTGATTAGTGATAGATTAGCATAGTTTGACAAAAAGACGAAAATGTAATATAATCTTGTCATTAAAAAAAAGGGGGTATTCCTATGTGTTGGAATAGAAATGAAGGTAAATTATCAATAGGGGGATTTTTATTAAGATTAATACTTGTTATCATATTTGTTTTATTACTGATTTGGTTATGTCCAATGTTAAATATCAAATCTCATAATAGTTCAGTATTTAATGATAACATTGATAGAATGAGAGAGGCAGCAACATCTTATTTCACTAATGAACGTTTACCAAAAGAAGTTGGAGAGTCAACTAAGATTACTTTAGAAGAAATGGTTAATAATAAATTGTTATTGCCAGTACTTGATAGTAGAGGAAGAACTTGTAATGAAGAAAAATCATATGTTGAAATTGATAAGAAAGCTACTGAATATGTAATGACAATCTATTTATCTTGCGAAGATCAAGCAGATTTTATAGAAGTTCATATGGGTTGTTATGATAAGTGCGATAAATTTGATTTATCTACGCAAACTATTGAATATCAATTTAAAAGAACATATAAGAAGGTAACAAAAGTAGCATATTGTCCTAACTCTTATACATTAAAAAATGGCAAATGCCAAAAGGCTACAATTGATGCAGATTATAAAGATTTAATTGAAACTACTAGTTGTCAGACAGGTTATACACTAACTAATGGTGTTTGTATAGCTTCAAAAAATACAACTACTGATAAAATATGTCCAGAAGGTTATGAACTTAATAGTGCCAAAACTGCTTGTACTAAATCAAATACATCTTATGAAAGTTTAATTACATCTTATTCATGTCCAAGCGGTTATGTAAGAAGTGGTACCAAATGTACTAAAGATACTACTGTATTTAGTGGTTATACTAATATGACAAGTACATATTTAAGTCAAAGTTGTGATTCTTGTGAATCCGTTGTTCATTATTTATATGCAACATCACTAACATCAAGTACAAGTTGCCCAACAGGATATAGTAAAACTTCTGATGGAACTAAATGTTATAAGACAACTTCATCAACAACAAGTTTAATTTGTCCAGCAGAATATAATGAGGTTAACGGAGTATGTACTAGAACATCAACAGTTACTACTAAAGTAACAAAAACATATAGTTGTCCAGCTAATTATACTAAAGAAGATAGTTTATGTGTTAAAACAAATTTAGGTACTTTAACAACAAAGGTATTATATAAAAGTAAAACAGTAACAAAGACTTCTTATAAATGGTCAACATCTTCATCAATCTCAGGTTGGATGGCAACAGGTAAAACAAGAGCAACATCTACTACTTGTGCTTGTGGTTGTTAAGTTGTTAATTAAAAGTAAAAGCTTATGCTTTTACTTTTTTTTACGGATATTTTTCTTACTAAGATTGACTTTAACACATAAAAATAATAAGATAAATATGTACCTATATAGGCACATGTTCTAATAAAAAACATATATTAATATAGATATTCCTTCAGGAGGAAGTATGAAAACGATTGAAATTATTGGTAATAAAACTTTAAGCGGAACAGTTAGAATTTCTGGTGCTAAGAACGCATCAGTTGCGCTTATCCCAGCAGCTATTTTATCTGATGATATAGTTACTTTATGTAATCTTCCGGAAATCTCAGATATTGATGCCTTGACTGATATTTTGAAAGCTTTAAATGTTGATGTTAATAGAGCAACTGAAACAGCAGTTATAGATCCTAAGAACATGATAAATGTGCCAATAGAAAAAGAACTTTCTCAAAAACTTAGGGCATCATATTATTTTATGGGAGCTTTACTTGGAAAATATAAAAAAGTTGAAATGTATTTTCCGGGTGGATGCAATATAGGAAAAAGGCCAATAAATTTGCATTTGGATGCATTTAAAAAATTAGGTGCAACTATTGTAGAAAGCGATAATAATTATATTATTGAAGCGCAAGAATTGAAAGGAACAACAATATCTTTAGATGTAGCATCTGTTGGGGCTACGATTAATATAATGTTAGCAGCAGTTAAAGCAAAAGGAATAACAATAATTGAAAATGCTGCAAGAGAACCTGAAATTGTAAATGTCGCAACTTTCTTAAATAATATGGGAGCAAAAATATCTGGAGCAGGAACAAGTATCATTAAAATTAAAGGAGTAAATTATTTAGGAAAAGGTTTTGTAGAAGTGATACCAGATCGTATTGAAGCTGGTACATATGCAATTATTGGGGCTTTAGTTGGTGATAATTTTAAAGTTGATAATATCATTACTAGTCATTTGGATGCTATAGTAGAAAAATTAAAAAATATTGGATGTAATATTACAGAAGGAGAGGATTACTTATTGTTTAATAAGGTTGAGAATTTTAAGTCAACTAAAATAAAAACTCAAGTATATCCGGGTTTTCCTACTGACTTGCAACAACCATTTTCGGTATTACTAACACAATGTAATGGGAACTCAAAAGTAGAAGAAACAATATATGAAAATAGATTTATGCACATACCATATCTTAATAAAATGGGAGCTAATATTACTGTTTCGGGAGATGTGGCAATAATAAAAGGCAAAACACAGCTAACAGGACAAGAAGTTGTTGCAACGGATTTAAGAGCAGGAGCGGCTTTAGTAGTTGCAGGACTATTAGCAGAAGGTAAAACAACTATTGCATATGCTGAGCATATTTTAAGAGGATATGAAAATATAATTGAAAAGTTAACTGAATTAGGGGCAAAAATAGCAATAAAATAGAATAAGTACTTGCAAAATATTAAAATAGTTGCTATACTACTTACGAATTAATTATTACTATGATTTATTTTAAATCATGGCGGAAGGAGACAAAATGAAAAAAGAAAAAGGAAGTTATCAAGACACAAAGTTTATTTGTTCTTGCGGAGAAACATTTGTTGCAAAATCTAATAAAGATGAAGTTCACATTGAAGTATGTTCAAAATGTCATCCATTTTATACTGGAAAGCAAAGTAGATCATCAGCAACAGGAAATGTCGAGAAATTTAATAAAAAGTATGGAATAAAATAGATACAAATGTATCTTTTTTTGTTATAATAAGAATAGGTGACTAACTATCAGAAGTCAAGAGAAATTGATGATTTCTTTAAAAAATAA
>DAOPMC010000046.1:0-3627 GCA_035392025.1 Bacilli bacterium | reverse complement strand
TCAACGACTTAGTTCCCGTTAGAAAAAAATGGGGAACTTACTTTTTTATTTAAAGAAAACAAAAAAAATGTTGCAATAATTAATTTTTGTGGTATAATAAAGTTGTTTTCGAAAGGGAGGTTTATTATGGCTGAATTAAAAGTTGTTGATGAAAAAGTACTTGATAATAGAAAAGTAATAATGCAAACTATTGAGGGAGAATACTTTGCGGGAGAGCAAAGTCAAAGAATTATTTTGCCTAAACTTTCAGATGATGAATTGCTTGCAAGATATAGAAGAATTAAACCATTAATAAAAGAGGAAGAACTTTATTATTATTTAAAAAGATTTAATTTGAGTCAAATGAGAAATCAGTCTTATTTATGGAATGCACATAAAGATAAAAGAGGACAAGTGGATATGACTGGTTCTGAAACTATTGCTGAATTTTCTTGTTATCATACTTATGGTTATTATGGTTTATTTAAACCAAGTATTGCTGAAGTATTACAACAATTTCCTGATGATGTATTAAGTGAAGCAAATGCATTTTATATGTTTGAAAGTCCAGAAACAAATGATGATTTAGGTAAACAATGGGATATTGTCAATGCTGGATGTCAAAGGTCAAAAGTTAAAGCACTAGTATTAAAAAAATAATGAAATAATATTAATAACAAAGAACAACTACTTAATTGTAATTGTTTTTTGTTTGCTTAATACTTTACAAAAGGTTATTTAATAAATTAAATTATATATAACAATAATATAATGAAAAGAAAGTGTAATCAAATATATGAATCAAAGTTAAATATATTATTAATTTTATTATATATAAAGAATAAGTTTCTATTCACAAATTATTACTTATATAATATTATACTTAATTATATATATTCCTTATAATATATTTATATAGTATATAAGTAAGATATAAACTCTAATTTATATCTAGTATTATTATTTTATTATATAAGTGTTAATATATTATAGTTATAAATTAGACTCCTCCTCTAATTATTTGTATTATAATTTGCTAATTCCTTTTTTATATTTGTAATATTTCCCATTAATATATAAAAGCAAATGCCACTGCACGCATATTCAGTATCTTTTTCTTCTAATAGTGATAAATAAAGTTCTGGGCTAACCGATACTAAATCCTCAAATAAAAAGCATATTGTTTTCAATAGTGATTCGCTTTGGTTTTTTATGTTTTCATCTTCGGATTCTAAATCAAACTTATAATCAAATCTTTCTTGATTGTTTATTAAATATGGCTTGATGTATTTTTCTATATATTCATCAAAATTGTTTATACATTTGTGAAAGTTGTCTTTCTTAATTTTAATTTCATTTAATTTATCTTGTGCTAATAAGTCAAGTATGTTTTGCTTTTTCATAATAAACCTCACTAACTAATTCGTTCATATATATTTTTATATTGTTTGATTATTGCCTTTATATTTTGATATGCTAAATCGATTTTGTCTTCATTTAGCATTATAATTATATCTTTAATTTTATTAAATAAATTTTGATAGTAAATGTCTTTTAAATAAGTATAATCATTTTTAACAAAACTATTAAATACATCAAGATGTATTTTAAAAACAGAGTGGTCGTTATTTATTAATCTATCTACAATTGCATTATTGACATCTTTAATAAATGTATGTAATTCAAAAATCATATTTATTGATTTAACATCATTATTCAAATCAATATTAGTTTTATTATAATAATCATTAATAAATATATCATTGTATTTTTTTTGTTCATCATATGAAAACAATAATGATTTTGTTGTATCTAAATTTGCAATTATCTTGCAATTAATTTTTTTTGGTAATTTATCATTTGGTGATTTTTGATAAACAAGTTCTTTATTGTCATATAATAAGTCAAAACAAAGTATATCAAGTCCAGACATATAGAATTCCATATTACTTTTTATGCTATTCAAATTTACTTTTATATTTGGTTTTTTCATTTCTTTTAATTCTTCAAGGTCAGATTCAAAATCTTGATAAATATTAATACAATTTAAATCATAACACTTATTTATTTTGTTCTTATATTTGTTCAAATAACTAGATATTAAGTGTATTGAATTATCAATTCTATCTGATGTTTTCATATAATTAGTAGAAAACAAGATATTATTGAATGAAATTAATGTGTTAAAAGTATCAAATATAATTTCATATTGGATAGGATAATCTTTAATCTTGCAATTAAAAACTTCTTCAAACTTTTTTATATAAACAGATTTATTAAAATACTTTTTATCTAATTTGTTATGATATTTTCCCATAAAATCCCTCTTTAAATTATTATATCACGATAATAAAGCATAAAAAAAGATTATCATTTAGATAACCATTAAAATATTTATGATATTACTTTAATTTTTGTTTGATTTGTTTGAATATTTTTATTTCTTAGAACAATTGGCATATCATATTTCTTTGCAATTCTTGTTAACATTATCACTAGCATATCATATGTTAACATTCCTTTCATTCTCATCATATTATTCATTTCTTTTTCAAACTCTTTTTCCATTATTTATCTTCCTTTCTTTCTTTAAAATATTACCATTACAAGCAAATTCAAACTTAATAAGTCTAAAAATGCTTGTAATTGGTTTAAGTGTATTAAATACTATTTTAATCAGTTATAATTTACACCACTACTTTTCTTATGACTTATACTTATATCTTTTTTCCAAATCATATTTTCTTTTATATCTTGTTCTTCATAATAAAATATTTTATCTTGTAATTCTCTTGCAATACTATATACTGCCTTATAATTACCATTTTCTGATGACAAATATTCTTTAAAATGCATTTCAACATCAACATAAATATCATCTATAAGTTTTTTTGTATAATCTTATTAATACTAGATATTCTACTATCTAAATTGTTCTTTGAATTATTATTCTTAAGTTGTAAATCTAAATATCTATAAAACTTTTTAATTTCTTCTTCTTCGATTCTATCGTTTGTATATTTTGATAAGATAGATTTAATTAGATTGTTCTTAATAAAGCATAATTCAGTAATTTCTTTTTCGGTATTAAACATTTTTCATTCCTCCATTCTTTTTTTGTTAAAATCTTGTGCACTTGTCTTTACATTCACATCATATCAACAATTTTTTTGAAATAAAATAGTTTTTAAGCAACTTTTTCGAGTATAATTTTACTTATTTTTGTCCGAAATAATAGGTTTTTTTGTTCGTTTAATCTTATTTTTCAATAGGCTTATTTTTAAAAATAGACCTTTTTTGTTTGCTCGTTTTAGAATCCTATCGATGATATTCTTTAGGTGCTTAAGCAAGAAATTGTAAATAGGAGGCTATGAAATGGTAAAAGAAATTTATGATATTAAAAAGTTATCAATATATTTAGATATATCTATATCAGAAATAAGAAAACTGGTAAGAGAAAAAAGAATACCATATTTTAGATTAGGTAATCGAATAAAATTTGATTTAAAAAAAATAAATTCTTGGCTTGAAGATAAGGAAGAAATCGAGAGCCGAACAATGTTATTATATTAGGAAAATAAGGGAAAATATGCTATAATGTCTAGCAAGTTATAGAAGTTTTTGCGAATGCAAAAAGTTTTATAACTG
>DAOPMC010000045.1:0-3951 GCA_035392025.1 Bacilli bacterium | reverse complement strand
AGTTGGGACATTTTCCCGGAATAACACCTAAGACATTATCATAGATTAATCATACTTGAAAGAAAAATTAAATAAACTACTTGATTATTTTATTAAAAAAAGTTATATTATAACTATATTATTTGTTTAGAGGAGTAATTATATATATCCTTAAAGAGAGTTAGTGGTAGGTGTAAACTAATGTTTAATATATGATGAAGACACTAAATGTTAAATAATCGCATATCTGCGTTAAAGATTAAAAGGTAGATAAGTCTATAAAATAAGATGGTACAGCGATATCTCGCTCTTATGTTTGTGGATTTTTTTTTTAGAAAGAAGGATTAAAATGGAAAATAAATATAGGAATATTTATTGTGGTAATGTTACTAGAGAATATGTTGGAAAGAATATATTGCTAAGCGGTTGGATTGATACCATAAGAAACTTAGGAAGTTTAGTATTTATAACACTTAGAGATGAAACAGGAATAGTACAATTAATTAGTAAAGATGTTGAAAAATATATTAAGTTAAATCGTGAATCAACTGTAACTGTAACGGGTAAAGTTATACCTAGGACTGATGACATGGTAAATAAAAATATGAAAACTGGTGAAATTGAAGTAGAGATAGCTTCACTAGAAGTATTAGGAGATGTTTATAATACACTTCCGTTTGAAGTTAGAACATCAAAAACTTCAAGTGAAGAAACTAGATTAAAATATAGATATTTAGATCTTAGAAATAAAGAAGTACATGATAATATTTTATTTAGAACACAAGTAATAGATTTTATCAGGTATTCTATGAAAGATATGAATTTTACTGAAATACAAACTCCTATTCTTACAGCATCAAGTCCAGAGGGTGCAAGAGACTTTATAGTGCCTTCAAGAAAATTTAAAGGCAAATTTTATGCCCTTCCTCAGGCACCTCAAATATTTAAACAATTGTTGATGTGCAGCGGATTTGATAAATATTTTCAAATAGCACCATGTTTTAGAGATGAGGATCCAAGGAGTGATAGATTGTATGGCGAGTTTTATCAATTAGATTTAGAAATGAGTTTTGCAACAGAAGAAGATGTATTTAAAGTAGGAGAACGAGTTTTTTATGATACTTTCAAAAAGTTTGGTAATAAAGAAGTTTCCCCTAGGCCATTTAGAAGAATTCCTTATAAAGAAGCGATGGAACTATATGGCAGTGATAAACCTGATTTAAGAATTCCATTTGTCATTGAAAATATAACCAAAGTATTTGATGATAATGATTCCCCAGTATTCAAATCAAATGAAGTAAAAGCAATGAAATTAAATAATAGTGATAAATCTAATTCATGGTTTAAAAAATTAGAAGAAGAGTACAAAGAATTAGGGATGAAAACACTAGGATTTATCAAGATAGATGAAGAAAATAATATGACGGGTTCACTATCTAAAATAATTACTGATAGAGAGAAAAAAGATTTAACAGAAAAGTTTAGTCTTGCAAAAGATAACATTTTGATAATTATATGTGGTGAAAAGGGAGAAAAGTTTGATAAATTATGTGGTAATTTAAGAATATGTCTTGCCAAAGAACACAATCTGATAGATAAAACAAGATTTGAATTTTGTATTATTGTTGATTTTCCAATGTATGAATGGAGTGAAGAAGATCAAAAGTATGATTTTACACATAATCCATTTAGTATGCCTCGTGGAGGGATTGATGCATTAAATAATAAAAATCCAGATGAGATTGTTGCTTGTCAATATGATTTTGTATGTAATGGTTTAGAAATGGCATCAGGTGGTGAAAGAAACTATAGCCCAGTAATATTAAAACGAGCATTTGAGATAGCTGGATATGATGAAAAAGTAGTAGAAAGTAAGTTTCCATCTTTATACACTGCATTTCAATATGGTGCACCACCACATGCTGGTATGGCGCCTGGTATAGATAGAATTCTTATGCTATTAAAAGATGAGGATAATATAAGAGAGATGGTGGCATTCCCAATAAGTGCCAATGGGTCTGATGCTCTAATGGGATGTCCAAATGAAGTATTTGAAAAACAATTAAGAGAAACACATATTAAGATAAGAGATTAAAAGAAAAAAGAAATTTTTTCTTTTATTTTCCAAAAATTCCCATTGATACAACCGAACTAATGTTCTAATATGGATATAGGAGGGTTATGAAGATGAAAAACGAAATTATATTATTTGAAAATCAAGATGTAAAGTTAGAATTAAACATAAAGGATGAAACAGTGTGGCTAACACAGGAACAAATGGCAAAGTTGTTTGAAAAAGATAGAACCGTAATATCAAGACATATTCATAATGTTTTTAAAGATGGAGAAATTGATGAACAAAGTAATGTGCAAAAAATACACATTGCAAATTCAGATAAGCCAATTATTTTGTATAGTTTAGATGTAATCATTAGCGTCGGCTATAGAGTGAAAAGTAAAAATGGTATTTTATTTAGAAGATGGGCTAATAGTGTTTTGAAAGATTACTTGATAAAAGGATATACAATAAATCAAAAAAGATTAGATTATTTGGAAAAAACAGTAAAACTTATAGATATTGCAACTCGTACCAATAATGATTTTGGAGATAGTGATGCTAAAAAAATACTAAATGTCATAGGGAGATATTCTAAGGCATTAGATTTACTTGATGATTATGATCACAAAGCAGTTAAGAAAATCAAAGGTACTACTAATGATAGAAAAATAGATTATAAAGAATGTAAATCAATAATAAGCATGCTTAAATATGGTGAAAAAAGTGATGTTTTTGCTCTTGAACGAGATGAAGGACTGAAATCTATAATCGCTAATATTTATCAAACTTATGATAATAAAGATGTTTATTCAAGTCTTGAAGAAAAAGCTGCTAATTTTTTATATCTTATTGTAAAAAAATCATGTTTTCATTGATGGCAATAAAAGAATAGCAGCAACACTATTTATTTATTTTTTATATTTTTATGATTTGCTATATAAAGACAACACCAGAACAATTGATGATAACACATTGACTGCTTTAACATTACTTATTGCACAGTCTAATCCTAAAGAAAAGGATATTATTGTTGATTTGATAGGGAACTTTCTAACATAAAAGAACTATTTTTGCTAGTTCTTTTCTTCTATCAAATCTTCAAGGTATGCATAGATGATATTATTAGTTAATGTTGGACTGTCAATATATGAAAAGTGTGTCGCATCTTTTAAAACTATTAACTCACTATTATCAATTAACCTTTCAATCTTTTTACCATTTTTAATAGGGGTATCTATATCACATTCTCCCCAAAGTATTAAAGTATCTTGTTTTATATTTTTATAAAATAGACTTAAATCCTCATTTACAACATTTACAAAAGTTTTTTTCATATTAGAATCTAACTGATTATAGTCACTAGAACCAAATGTTTTAGATAATTTATCTAAATATTTTTGCCGATATTGTTTCTTTAAAAAATATCTTAGTAATTTTAAAAATTTATAAAAGTATGTTTTTATGTAATATGAAATCTTTTTAATTCTTTTTATTCCAGCTCCATCAATAATAATAAGTTTTTGAGGAATAAAGTTTAACATTCCAACTAAAATAGCAACAATTCTTGAACCAAATGAATGGCCTATGATAACAGGATTATCAATATTAAGTATTTTAATAAAGTCTTTTATTAAATAGCCATAATCATATATGGTTAAATCTCTATTAGGAAAAGAGCTTTCTCCAAAACCTGGAAAATCTAATATGTAAACTGTAGCATATTGTTTTTAAAAGTTTATCATATAATTAAATGTTTTTCTAGTATTGCCCCAACCGGGTAATATTAAAATATTAAGAGGTTTATCACCATATTTTTCATAATACAAATTAACATCATTGATTGTTAAATGCATATAATCACCTAGAATATTATATGTTTTAGTAATTATTTGTGTTAAAATAATTATAGGTGA
>DAOPMC010000044.1:0-3963 GCA_035392025.1 Bacilli bacterium | reverse complement strand
ATTTACATAACACCTGCACTTCTTAGTCCACCAACTGCAAGAGCTACTCCTGCACTCATTATTCCTAATGAGTAGAATATAGTTGTCAAACCTAGAATTGTACTAGCCGCACCTGTTACATTACCAGCCTGAGCACCTACTATAGCATCAGCGATAACTGGAAGTAATTGTACACCAACAAGTATTACGATAAATCCACCGATTAAATTGCCTAACATTTTCTGTTATCACCTACCAAAACAAACATTGATGTTTTAATCTTTTAAACTTTGCCATTACTACGTTCTTTAGCCTGAACAATACGCCTAACAGTATTAGGACTAATATCCAAACCCTCATCCTTCAACAAACGACTAGTATTCTCAGCATTACGATCATGCTCCACATAAAACTTATAAACAAAACTATTCCTAAACTGTGTAGCCTTATCTTTCTTATCATCTTCCATACCAAAATCCTGATAACTAGCCTTCTTCTTCTTCCTATACTCATCTTCATCAATAACATAATGATTCAAAAAACGACCAATCATATTAGCCTTAGGAAAATTAGCACCAGTATAACTAAGAGTGTTCTTCCCTTTCAAATACAAGATTTGTTTAGTCTTATGATTAAAATAAGCCCAATGACCACGCTGACCTTTCTTAGTATAAACATGAAACAAACCATCACTACGGTGAAGAGCAATATACTTATGTAACAAGAAGAAATTAGGACAAACAATGAACACAACAAGGTTTTTTTGTCCCATTTCCATCATTTTACTTCTCAGAACCTTCGCAATCTTATCAGCCCACTTATCACTACCCAAACCACGATAAGCTTCATCATAAACAACGCTTTGTCCTTTCTCAGCATGGTCAATCCAGTACGCAAACTCTTCCTCAGTAAAACACATACGCTCATGATTAAAACTAGGGTCAAAAGTACGGGCTATTTGTTGAGCCAATACGCTTTTTCCCTTCCTTTCTCCTCCATCTATCAAAAAAACTCGGTCATCATCTTTTTTAACCTTCTTCTTAGTATTTTGAATCTTCTCGTACAACTTTCCATCCATGTAACAATGTTTTTCATCACTAAATTCCACGTTTACCATACTTTTCACCCAACTGGTAGCTAAATCCCCTCTTCACCACCACCAATATATTATTTTTTCTTATATTAAAAACAAAAAAAAAATTTTTGAAAACCAAAACTTATAACTCATCACTATCATCTTCTTCACGATAACTACTACCTTTTCCAACCAAATTCTGCAACTGTTTCAAAAAACTATGCTTATAACTAAGCAAATTATATAAAGATTTCCTATTATTATTATTCACAGCTTTACTTATTAATTTATTAGTAGCCCTATTAGTAATAATATAATCATTCTTACTAAGATCATTATTACTATTAATAGCATCACTATAAAGTTCATGCCAAATAACTTCCAAAGTCCAACGCCAATCCATCAAGTTACCTTCAATATGATAATTGTTTGCCTTGTTCCATAATGCGTCAAGTCTAGCTATTTGGTTACCTGCTTCATTAAACGCACTAATTGGAGCATTATTATTACTATTATTCCACGCCACTTTTATTTTCCCTCCAATTGTTTTATCTTATAAAAAACATCACTAGGCTTCATGTGAACCAGGACACAACTAGGACTCTTAGTAACAACCAAATACTCTTTATCCAATAATTCCCTTATTACTTTCATCTGATAATTATAAGGAATACGACACTTAAAACCAAGATTCCTTCTAAGCTCAGCATGACTAATAAATCTTTCACCACTAATCGTGTCCACTAAACATTCTTTACTAATAGTAAATAAAACAAAATCATACAATGTTCCTCCCACCAAGTCTGATCCATTAACCATTTTTAGTTTTTTTTATTGTTTATAAGGTCTTCTTTGTATCTCTTCATAAAAAGCACTAAGATTTTCACTTGTTAAATTATTCTTTAAGTTAGTATCAGAATTATTTATTATATTAAAAACTAAAGATTCTTGACAATAACTACAAGGGTCATTGACAACAGTATTCATTACGTCTTGACAAATACTAAACTCTGTACGCCAAGCACCCAAAAATAATAAACTTAAAACAATAATAATAACAATTTTATAATCAATCTTAAATAGTTTTTTCCAACTACCCGAAATATATTTCTTCTTTCCAGTAACAGGATCTTTTTCAAATATCTTATCATCTTTCATATTATCGCCTTTTTAATATTTCCATTAATTCTGTAGTTTCTTTTCTTTGTTTATCATACTTCTCTTGTGCATTTAAAATTAAAGCAATACACCAGAAACTAAAAAATAACCAAAAAGCCGTCGTTGTTAATTCACTTAGTTTATTAAAAGCTTCTATTGGGTATTGAAACAAAGCTACAAAACCAATACTTATTAAAGATCCAATACCAATTATATTAACTATACTACTTAATACATAATTAAACTTGTTCATATTTACATCCTCCAACTATTTATTTATCATCTTATTAGCTACAATATATAAAACAACAGGACAAAGTATTACTGTTATTATCCTCATAGCTAAAGGCAAACTACTCATACCCATATTAAAAGGATCATCAAAAAAACTAATCGCTAAATACAAAGTACAAATTAAACTAATACCTGCAGCCATAGGATCTAAATCGATATTATCCATCCAACCAGTCAAATCATCCCAATCCATTATTTTTCCTCCATGTTTTTTCTTAACTCATCCATAACTTTTTTTTGTTCCTTCATGGCTTTCTTCTGCTTAACTAGTAACCAGAAAGTATAACCTTGAAGAGCACCAAAAGCAAACAACAAAAAACTAACATACGATGGACTATTAAACAAATACTTAGCCTGTAACGCTCCAAGCCAACAACCAGTAAAAACAAAGAAAGTAATAATCAACTGAGTTTCCAAAGATCCTTCAGGACTAGTACTACGAGCCTTTGTAGCTTTCCACCAACGCTTAAAGAAACTCATTTGTTAAAACCTCCAACCAAGTAAGCACCAAAAATTAAACCACCAACTAAACATAAACCAGCAAAATACTTTATACTATTATTACTAAGCATATCATTTATGAAATAATAAAAATATAATAAAACAATAAAAAAGATAAACCAACCAAGAACCTTCTTAATATCAATATTACTATTCTTCCAAGCTTTCTTATTACGCTTCGCAAACTCTTCCTCACTCTCAGAAACACCCTTCATAGCTTTCCTATTCTTCTCAGCAAAATCCTTCTCCCAAACACTACTATTATGTTCTTCTAACTTTCTTTGTGCAATCTTATATTCCCTATATAATTTTCTCATTTTTTTCTGCTCTTCTGTTAATTCCATATCTCATACCTCTAAAATCTTATCTTCTCCAACTCCTTAGCCACATCACTAGGCACAATCTTCAAATACTCACCAGTAGTATTAATAAACCTATGCCCCAATGCCTTACTCAAATAAGCTATATCTCCCCCCTCCCTTAACCAATTCACAGCAAAACTATGACGAAGTTTATGAGGACTTACTCCAAGCCACTTCTTAGTAATATAAAAAGCATTCTGTCTACTAAAAGGAAATATCCTATCATCCATGTTCATTCCAGCAGTATAAATATCAAGCATTTGATTAAGCTGTGGATGAAGTGGAACAATCCTTTCAAAGTATTTTCTGCTTTTAAGCCACTTCACAATCATAAACTTTTCCCTAGAACTAATATCTTTCTTCTTAATATTGATTGCTTCCGATACTCTTATTCCACTCATCCACAAAAAAGTACAAAAAAACTTATCATTAGGATCAGTAATATTACTAAGCTTTTCTTGGATCTCTGATTTGTCTAAGTACTTACGCCTTTCCTGTTTAACAATTCCACTCTTAATTGTTAAATTCTTGTTGTTCAAAATCTCAGGAACTATCACTTCATTAACCATTTTACACCTTTTCTTTTAACATTCT
>DAOPMC010000043.1:0-5536 GCA_035392025.1 Bacilli bacterium | reverse complement strand
ATGCTTAACGCTTATATTTAAAAATTTTTGAGACATTTTCAAAAGTTATTGACACTTATTTTTCAAGTCTTTTAGTTAGTCGGTTATCATAATATTTATCAATTAATTCCTTTAATATTTCTTTGGGTAATTGAATAGCATGTATTTCTATTTTTTTATTACACCAAGGGCACATCATGTTAACTAATAAATCGCATGAGTTGTCTTCCCTTGGCTCTACAAACATACTATCTTTATCTGATGTAAATAATGCTCCGCAAGTACACTTATGTGCAAGTTCAAAAGTATCGCTTTTTTTATTTCATACATTTTTTGCATGATTATTTATGCTCTCTTACTCTTTTTTCAGCATTGCGGCATGTTTCCAAAATCTCGTAAACTTTTCCTTCCGCTACTAACGGATCATATTCGCCATCGCGATCATATCTTCTATCCACATTAATTTCTTTTGTGCTTACATAATATTTCTTTGTTTTATTATCTTCATAAATCCAAACATAATCATTCATTGTTAATCCCGGTTCTAATAATAATCCGTTCAATATCTTATCAAATTCTTCCATATACCCTCCTAAATTCTATTTCTAAGCTTTCTCTATTTGGCCCATCTCTACTTCTACTGAAGTAACTTGTCCAAATAAATCTACTGAAATACTTACTAGTTGTTGTTCCATATTAATGCTTTCAACAGTTCCTTCCATTCCTGAGAAAGGTCCTGCTACTATTCTAACTTTAATTCCCTCTTTTAAGTCATTCCCTATTTCTAGACGACTCATACCCATATTATTAAGTATTCTATCTACTTCTTGTGGTTGAAGTGGGGTAGGTTTTGCACCTTTTCCAGATGAGCCAATAAATCCTGTAACTCCAGGTGTATTACGTACAACAAACCAAGCTTCATCAGTCATAACCATTTCAACAAGTATGTATCCTGGAAAAAGTTTTTTAACCTTCTCTTTAGATACCCCATCTTTTGTTTCAACAACAACTTGTTCTGGAACTATTACTCTATAGATACAATCTTCCATATCCATAGATTGGGCTCTCATTTCAAGTTTTTCCTTTACTTTATTTTCATGACCTGAATAAGTATTTACTACATACCATCTTTTATCCATTTTATAGTACCTCCATAAGATATGCCATAAGCGTTATAATTCCATAGAAAAATGCTGACAATATTATTACAAATACAATAGTTGCAACGGTATATTTAACCATGTCTTTCTTTTCAGGCCACTTTGTCTTCTTAAGTTCCCCTATTACGTTTTTAAAGAATTGTTTAATCTTTTTCATTTGATCACTCTTTCTAATATATGT
Organism: Bacilli bacterium; assembly: GCA_035392025.1. Lineage (GTDB taxonomy): Bacteria > Bacillota_I > Bacilli_A > RF39 > UBA660 > DAOPMC01. The sequence goes on along the minus strand of DAOPMC010000043.1, from coordinate 4,216 downwards.
TTTATTTCAAATAAAAAACACTCTCGTGTTGATATAAATATAGCACTTGCAAGTGTTTTTGTCAATTGTTTTAATAAATTTATAATTTCAATTAAATTTAGTGTCCTTTATAAGCAAAGTACAATAGCCATCAAGTATATCTTTTATATTTCACCAATTACATATGAATTGTATCCCTCATAATAATAACTATTATCAATACCCTTCATATAAACCCCTCTATCATCAATTTTATCAGTAAGTGCATTTTTTATAAGAGTTTTTATTTCTATATCTTTTATTGGACTTCGTTCCATTGCTAACAAATAGTCTTCCTTACATATTTTATTCCAACCAATTACTTTTTTTAGTTCTTTTTTGAATATTACATCCAACCATATTCTTGTACTTCTGCCATTTCCTTCTCTGAATGGATGTGCAACATTCATTTCAACGTATTTTTCAATAATTTGATCAAATGTCTTTTGGGGCATTTTTTCAATAGTTTTATTAGATGTATCTAAATAGATTACAGGTGTAAATCTAAAATTACCCTTAACTATATTTTCATTTCTAATTGCACCAGCAAAATCATAAATTTCTTCAAACAAATAATTATGAATAAATTTTAGTGATTCAAAAGTACCAGCCTCAAGATTATCTAGAAGTTTTTTATCAAATAATTCTAATGCTCTTTTTTTGTCATTTTTTCTTCAACATTAGCAAGTTCACTAGAACTTGTTATATTTAATTTGTTTCTCAACATGGTTATCACCTATATATATTATATCAAAAGTTCGAATAGTTCGAACAGAATTCCCAATGGTGCCGAAAGACAGAATTGAACTGTCCTCTGATGCTTACCATACACTCGTTTTACCACTAAACTATATTAGTTTGGTGCAATAAGTGAGTTATCTACAATGCATACGCATCAATTTATAATTTAATATTACATAAGAAATCAAAATTTTAAATTTTTTTTGGCTTTTATTTCCAATCTGTTTTTTTCTTTTTCTAACTCTTTTAGGCTTTTGCTAGGAGTTGGTAAATCCTCAGGCATAGTACCACCGTTATCTTTTATAAATTTTCTCACGTTTTTACCAATTGTATTATGCGCCATGTTTGCATTAGATTCACCTTTTATTTTTTCATTTTCAATTTTTTGTCTTGTTTGAGAAATTCTAAAAGAATTAGCAATTAGTTCATCACTACACATATTATCTAATATATCTTCACGGTATCTAAGTCCTTTTCTTTTAGCTATATCATCTGCAGTTTCTCCATTATATAATCCTTTGTAACCTGCATTATGAAATTTATCCATATTTTTTACACCAACTTTTTTTGCTACTTGTTGTAATGAATAATTTCCTTGTTTTGTGATTCTTCTTTGGTAAAATCTTTTCTCTGTTTCCGGCAATACCTCATACTCTTGTTTGGATAACTCTTGTTTTCTTGTTTGTACAGCAAAATAAGTTTGACCGAGTGCTATCACTTTTTTTCTTGAATCTCCATTTTGTACTATCAGGTAACATGCATAACGAGAAAGATTATAATCATTAATTTTTCTGATTGAATCCCCGATTTTTACCATTTTGCCGACATTGGCAAAATGGTCTAGAATATCATAATCACTGTTTTCACATGCCTTTTTTGCCCTGTTAATTGTTTCATCAAATCTTCTCCATTGTGAATAATCTAAAGCAATTTGCAATTCTCTAGCAGTCCAATACTCATTTCCATATTCATCAATATGTTTAATATCTTCAAACGTTTTAATTTCCTCTTTTTTCACTATTTCTTTCATTCTTTGCCTCCTTTATTTTTGTAATAGAAAGTGTATATCCAAACGGCTCTAATATCTTAATTAAAGTATTTATTTGAGGATGTTTCTTTCTGTTTTCTAAAACTCCTACTATTTCCCTTATAGTACCAGATTCTTCTGCCATTTCTTTCTGCGTAAGTCCTAATTCGTGTCTTAGTTTAATAAAATCACATATTAAATTATATTCTAGTTCTATTGCTCTTTTTTCACATTTTATATTCATGGTACACCTCTTAAATTAATTATATATTACGGCTCTTTTGTAGTCAATAGTTCTCCTACTGATTTTAAAAAAACTTGCACAATAAGTACAAGTAATTAACATATGGTGCGAGTGACAGGAGTTGAACCTGCACACATTAAGTACTGGTTCCTAAGACCAGCGCGTCTGCCAATTCCGCCACACTCGCAATTAGTGGTGGACCCTGTAGGACTCGAACCTACGACCGCCCGGTTATGAGCCGGATGCTCTAACCAACTGAGCTAAGGGTCCATTGCCACTATATAATAACATATTACAAAAATTAATGCAATATTATTTTTTCAAAGAAAAATCAGAAAATTTATTTCTGATTCATCATATTTATAAGATTTATTTTAAATATATCTTTTTCAGCGTTAGTCTTTGATATCATAACGCCTTTATATGTTGCAAGTTCACTCCTATGTCCTTCATCAAGAATACCATCTGGTGTAATATTAGTTAATAAAACCACACCATTATCTTCATATACAGTATAATGTACTAAAATATCTCCATGAACTCTTGCAAATAAATCATCCGTTGGTAATTTTAATTCATAACTTGTTGTGTGGTTTTTCTTTGATACAGAAACTTTCTTACCAAGAAACTCACCATTTCTAAGCGATGGATAATATTCAAAAGTAAGTTTCTTATATGCAAGCATATTATACTTACGTACAGATCTTTCTTTTTTCTTATATTCATTTTCACTTACATACTCAAATTTATAATTTATTCTACTTTCCATATTTATCAACCTACCCCTTAAATATGTTCATAATTATATCACAAAATAGACTTTTTGTCAAGAAAAGGGAACTTTTAATTTCCCCTTGTTAATTCTAAATTATCTTGACATCCTTTATCTATATTATGAAGTGATATACTAAATGATTGTCTACGACCTTCAACCACGCCCACAACTTGGTTACCATTCTCATCAAGTGTGATTCCGTTATCCATAAGTATTGATTCTCCGTTGTTATATGTAATACTATCATATGCATCATATGCAAGTATTGCGTATGATAATACACCCATAGCGTTTTCATCAACTACGTTGATTGGTGAAACAGAGATACCATTTATATCAAGTGGATATCCTAAAAGAACATCGACACATGAATCAATATTTCTTATAGCGCTTTCAAGACTATTGACATTATCATAGTTCATATCAATCGCATTTAGAACTTTATACTCCATTGAATCAGTATCATTAGCATATAAAGATGCGTAATTAAAATCAAATTCATTTCCTGCTATTGCTGCTGTTAAAGCTTCATTTCTAATAGCATTTAGGAATACCTCTACTTCTTCTGCACTATTTATTATTGCATTTTGATTAATTATTGGTTGATTATTTAAAACCGCAACAACATTTTCTACATCTTCTAAGCTATATCCCATGCTAGCGATAAAAGCATTATTGCCAGCGTTATAAATTGATTCTGCTGCTACTAATATTTCAGGTAGTCCATCTTCTTCGTTGCTATCAACAACTTCTAGCTCTTTATCTTCGCTATTTTGTTCATCAAATATAAGATTAGTTTCGTTTTCATTTTCATCAACTGGTTGTGTTATAGGTGCCTTTTCAAGATTAGCACAATTTGCAATAGCTTTTCCAATATGATGTGTTGCTCCTAATAAACCAATTGTTGCAACTATTATACATGCAGTTCTTACAAAAACCTTTTTGCCGGTTTTTTCACTGTTTTCGCTACATGCTTCTTCATTAATATTTAAATTGAATTTATTTGCTTTCTCTTCTGCTTTTCTTACATTTTCATTTGCTTTTTGTGCCTCTGCTACTTTAGCTTCTGCTTCTTTCTTTGCTTCCTCTGCTGCTTTTGCCTTAGTATTATATGCTTTTTCCATATCTAATACGTTGATTTGGGCAGCTTTTTGTGCCTCTAACCCTTTAAGTTTAGCTTCTGCTTCTTTTTCTAGTGCAACACGTCTAGCCTCTGTATCCTTTTCTAAAGCCTTACGTGCTTTTTCTATTTGTTTATCGGTTCTCATTTTCAAAACCCCTTCCATTTCAAAATATGTCCAAATTATAGCATATTTTAAAACAAAAGTCAATTATTTGTTTGTATATTTAGAAAATATATGATTAATCTATGATAATGTCTTAGGTGTTATTCCGGGAAAATGTCCCAACT
>DAOPMC010000042.1:0-5811 GCA_035392025.1 Bacilli bacterium | reverse complement strand
TAAGTGAGACATTTTCTAAAGATAACACTTAAGACATTATCATAAGATAAACATAGTTATGATATCTTTTATTTTGTTCTTGTTGACTTTTTTATATAAAAATTATAAAATTAGTATAGAAAATAGGTGACTATATGAAAAAGTTAAATAACTTTGGGCAAGCATTTGTTGAATATGTTTTAATTATTGCACTTATATCAGTTGTTGCAATAGGATTAGTTAGTACTTTGGGTGGTTATTTATCGGATTCTATTACTAAATCAACATGTTCACTTGTTGATGAAGAATATGTAAAGGGAGACAAACCTGGGGAAGGCTACTGTAAAACAAAAGATGAGAACAAATAAAAAAGGACAAGCTTTGATAGAGTTTGTCTTGATTTTACCTGTTGCCCTAATGATAATCTTTTGTATTATTGATTATAGTCGTGTTCTATATAGTAAGAACCATCTTGAAAGTATTGCTAATGATGTAGTTGATGAATATAAATTAAAAGGCAATTTAAATAATAGTGAGATTATTAAAGATAATGATTTATTATATACAATTGATAAAGATTCTAAATATACAACAATTATAATAAGTCAGAATGTTGATTTACTTACACCATTTTCTAGTGCTATATTTTCTAATCCATATGAAATAAGAGCAGCAAGGGTATTCGTCTATGAATAATAAAGGGCAAACACTGATATTATTTGTAATTTTATTGCCTTTATTTATCATGATGGGAGCATATATGATAGATTCAGGATACATATTGATAGAAAAAAATAAGCTTGATGATATCAGAGATATAGCAGTTGATGCATACGAAGATGGATTGCAAGAAGAAGAGATAAAAGAGCTGATTATCAGAAATGATGATGATATAAATATTATCAAATGTGATATAAATAATGGAATTATAATTAGTTTACAGAAACATATTGATAGTATCTTTGGCAAGCTAGTCGGTTACGAAGATTATGAAATAAATTCTAGTGTTACAATAAAGAATTAAGAGGGATAGTATGAAGATAACTAAGGGGAAAATTATTACAGTTACATCAACTAAAGGTGGAGTAGGGAAAACGATAACTACTCTTAATTTGACAGCTATGTATCACCTTTTAGGATATAAAGTTTTAGTGATAGACTTAGATCTATATGGTGGAGGAGTTGCAGCATATATAAATTCTACCTGTGAGAAAACAATCTATAATTTAGTTGATGATTTAAATAATAATAGATATCAAGATATAAATAATTATCTTTATCAATATAATGAAAATATTTCTGTTTTGGCAGCACCTAAAGATCCAAGACAGGCTAACAAAATAGAGTCTAAATACTTAAATATAATTTTTAATACAGTATCATCAAGATTTGATGTAATTTTAATTGATACTAATCATATTTTATCTGAAAATAATATTATTACACTTGATAATAGTGATAGTATTTTATACATGTTTACAAACGATCCACTTGATATTAAAAATACAACCACATTTATGTCTATTGTAAAAGATACAAATCTTAAAAATTTTTACACTCTTTTAAATGAATCAAGAGATTTTGAAAAAAACTATTTTTCACATTTTGACATTAGAAATATTATTAAACATAATATTGATTTTACATTGTCTAAAAGCATGTACATTAAAGATATTGATAGTCTAATTATGGATGGTAAAATAATTTTATTAAATAAAGAAGTTCATTTTAAGAGTAAGAAAGACTTTGATAAATTAAAAGATATGGCAGTAACTCTTTTAAATGAAAGCAAGGAGGAATAATTATGACAAAAAAAAGTTTATCTGAAGCTTTTGATATTAAAAGTAAAAATAATAAAAATATCAATATAGTATCAGATTATAATATTTTTAAAGATAAAGCTCTTCTTGATACTCTTAGAAACAATATTATTGAAAATTTAATTGATAATAATATTCCAGAGGATAAATTACTAAATGAATATATTAATGATGAGATAGATAGGACTCTAGAAGGATATGATCTAACTAATTTAGAGAGGAGCCATATATTTAATCTTATTGATAATGAAATTCATGGCTATGGGCCAATTACTGAGCTTTTAGAGGATAAAAACGTTACTGAAATAATGGTTAATGGTCCTAGCGACATATATGTTGAAATTGAGGGTAAAGTGGTTAAAGATGAGACAATATCATTTATTAACAAAGAACATATAATTAGAACTATTCAAAGAATGATTCAACCTCTTGGTAGAACTATAGATGCTGCTAATCCGATGGTTGATTCTAGACTTCCAGATGGATCTAGGATTAATGCAATTATTCCACCACTTTCATTAAATGGACCAGTTTTAACGATTAGGAAATTTAAAGATAGTGTAAGTAATATTGAGGACTTAATTAGAAATGGAACATTGACACCATATATGGCAAGATTTTTAGAAGCTTGTGTCCTTGCTAAACTAAATATTATAGTTTGTGGTGGTACTGGTAGTGGTAAAACAACTCTTTTAAATATATTATCTAATTTTATAGCTAGTGATGAACGTATTATTACGATTGAAGATGCTGCTGAGTTAAAGCTTGGACAAGAGCATGTTATAACACTAGAGACTAGAAATATGAACTATGAGTCTGAGGGAGAAGTCACAATGCGTGATTTAGTTATTAATTCTCTTCGTATGAGACCAGATAGAATTATAATTGGTGAAGTTCGTGGTAAAGAGGCTTTTGATATGCTTCAGGCTATGAATACTGGTCATGATGGTAGTCTTACCACTCTTCATGCAAATGGTCCTATAGATGCCTTAAATCGTCTTGAAACGATGGTTCTAATGAGTGGTATTGAAATACCTGTTATGGCAGTAAGAGAATATATTGAAAAAGCAATAGATATTGTCATTAATATTGAAAGACTAAGTGATGGTAAAAGAAAAGTAACCAATATTTCAGAAGTAGTTGGTTTTAAAGAAGACCAAATAAAGTTAAAAGAAATATTTGCATTCAATCAAAAAGGTCTTACTTCAGCTGGTGAAGTTGATGGGGCATTCGTTTTATACAAATATATTCCAAAAGTGTATGCTAAAATTAAAAGTAAGGGCATTACATCAATTGATGATATTTTTGAAGAATTAAAATAAATAAAGGAGAGTAGTATATGGGTAATCAAATAAACGTAATATTGCAGTATATTTTGATGGCTTCATTAGTGGCTATGGTTATCTGGCTACTCTTTTTAAATAGATCAACTAAAAAAGAAAAAAGATTATCAAAATTTACTATTGATCCTGTTACTGAAAAACCTAAATCTTTCTTTGATAAAGTAGAGGATATTTATAGTAATCTGATAGGCAATTTATCTAAAAAGCTATTAAAAATTAAAATATTTGATAAGTATAGTGAAAAGTATGAGGTATTTGTAGATAAATCTGTACGAATAAAAGAAAAAAGTATGGACTATATTTCTAATAAGATAGTTATAGCAGTAATAGCGGTCATAGTTACTATTTTATCTGATGTGTTAAGATCAGAAAGTATTACTTTTCTACAACTTATTACATCACTTTTAATTGGATTTTTTATCCCAGATGTATTTTTATATTTTAGAAATAAAAGAAGGAAAAAACAGATAGAGGAAGATTTATTGAAAGCTGTTACAATTATGGGTAATGCTTTAAAATCTGGAAGAAGCACTATGCAAGTAATTGAACTTGTTTCTAATGAACTATCTGGTCCTATTGCAACAGAATTTAAAAAAATGTATATTGATTTAACGTATGGACTTGAACTTGAAGTAGTATTTGATAGGTTTGCAAAAAGAGTTCCAACAGATGATGTGAAGTATATGACTTCATCTTTAATAATCTTAAATAAAACTGGTGGCAATATAGTTGAGGTATTCTCTTCGATTGAAAGAAGTTTCTTTGACCGTAAAAAGTTAAGACAAGAATTAAAATCAATTACAGCATTATCAGAGTTAGTATTTAAATTATTAGTAGTTATACCATTTATAATATTTATTGTAATATTTATTATGAATCCATTATATTTTAGTTCTTTAGTAACAACTAAGATAGGTATGTTAGTTTTATTTGCAATAGTAGCAATATATGTCATATATATCTTAGTGGCAAAAAAAGTAATGAAGATGGAGGATTGGTAATATGGCAAGAAAAAAAATTGATCTTTCAAAAAAAATTTATAGTGCTAAAACTATCAATAAGATAAATCAAAAAATAGAACTTCTTGGTATTAATTGTGATTATGATCCAATATTTTTATTAAATATTAGGTTTTTATCTTCTATTGTTTTATTTTTTGTGGTATTATATTTTATTGACTTTGGATATTTCATAGCACCAATTTTGACATTCGCTTTTTATGTACTATTTTTTCCAATATTTATTGATTCTAAAATAAAGAAAAGGACAATAATTTTGGAGAAAGAGGCGGGTTACTTTTTTGAAGTTATGTCACTATCACTTGAATCTGGCAGATCTCTTCGAAATTCAATCGAAGTAACAGTTCATAATGTTGATGGCGAATTATCAGAAGAGTTTAATCAAGTATTAAAGGATGTCATGTTGGGGAAGAGCTTAGGTGAGTCTCTTGATGATTTGAAGCATCGTATTCCATCTGATACTATAAATAATATTATACTGAATATTAAGGAATCTAATATGTTTGGTAATAGTATTGTTGACACTATGCATAATCAGATAGAATACTTAAGAGAGAAAAGGATTCTAAGGGCAAAAGCTTATATATCCAAAATACCAATTAAAGTTAGTGTAGTATCAGTAGTATTTTATATTCCACTTTTATTACTACTTTTACTAGCACCACTTCTTATTAAATTAATATCTTAGGAGGGAAATTATGAGTGGACATTCAAAATGGGCAACAATTAAAAGAAAAAAAGGTGCGATTGATGCTGAAAGAGGAAAAACATTTCAAAAGTTAACTAAAGAGTTGTATGTTGCAGCTAAAGGAGGGGATCCTAATCCTCTAAATAATCCATCACTTAGGATGGTTATGGATAAAGCAAAAACAGCCAACATGCCAAAGGATAAAGTGGATGCTGCTATAAAAAAAGCAACTGGTGCTAGTGCATCTTTAAACTATGAATCAATACGCTATGAGGGATATGGACCAGAAGGAGTAGCTATCATGGTAGATGCACTTACTGATAATAAAAATAGAACAGCTAGTGACGTCAGAAGTACTTTTACTAAACGTGGTGGTAATTTGGGCAGTGATGGTAGTGTCAGCTATATGTTTGATAGAAAAGGATTAATTATCATTAACAATAAATTTGATGAAGAAGAAGTAATGATGACAGCAATTGACAATGGTGCAATTGATTTTATATCAAATGATGATTGTTATGAAATATATACTGAGCCTAATTCGCTTAGCAAAGTAAAAGATGCTTTAGAAAGCCTTGGAATATATGATTATGATATGTGTGAAGTAACATTTATTCCACAAAATACTGTCAAGTTAGATGAAGAACATAAAACTAAAGTAATAAACTTAATTGAGGCCTTAGAAGATTTAGATGATGTGCAAGATGTATATCATAATTTAGAAATATAAGTGTCAATACACTTATTTTTTTAATAAAATTATAAATATTATGATATAATTAAATTGTAATAATAGAAAGGAGGGATTAAAACCATGGGAAGAAGAAAATGGTGGTGGTGGTGGTAAGATAACAAAGTTATCTTATTACTTATCTAAAAGAGGCTTATTTACGTAAAAAGTCTCTTTTGGTCAATTGAAAAGTTAAATTGAACTTTTTAGTAATAATTAAAGAATGCAGGTT
>DAOPMC010000041.1:0-5957 GCA_035392025.1 Bacilli bacterium | reverse complement strand
AAAAATTGATTTTTGGCTCAAATTAATGACTTTTCGTTAGAAATTTGGTACAATAGATATGTATTATTAATTTGGTGATGATTAATAAAAGTAGTTATATATATTTTTTATAAAGAGAACTTATGGTTGGTGAAAATAAGTAAAATATATAATAATGAATTACATATTATGAACCTAATCGGTTAGAACCGTTATAACAAAAGAGAGTTTGATTTATATAATCAAAAAATAAGGTGGTACCACGGATAATTATTCGTCCTTTGCAGGAAATAATTATCCGTGTTTTTTTTAGAAAGAAAGGAAAAATAATTATGGAAAAAAATGAAAAAATTGAATTAATCATAAGAAAAGGTGTTCAGATTTTTAATGAAGATTCATTAAGAAAAAAATTAAACAGTAATAAAAAATTAATTGTGAAATTTGGCGCTGATCCATCAAGACCAGACTTACATTTAGGACATACAGTTTCTTTAAGACTACTAAAAGATTTGCAAGATTTAGGGCATGAAATAGTTTTTGTTATTGGGGATTTTACTGCTATGATTGGAGATCCATCTGGAAGAAGTAAAACAAGACCTTCTTTATCTTTTGAAGAAACAAGAAAAAGTGGAGAAACATACTTTAAACAAGTAACAAAAATATTAGATAAAGACAAAACTAGAATAGTATACAATAGCGAATGGTTATCAAAAATGACATTTGAAGATGTTGTAAAATTAACAGGTAAATATACAGTAGCAAGAATTCTTGAAAGAGATGATTTTGCTAATAGATTTAAAGGTAATATTCCAATAGGAATACATGAATTTTTATATCCATTAATGCAGGGGTATGATTCAGTTGCATTAAATGCTGATATTGAAATAGGTGGAACAGATCAAACATTTAACTTATTAGTAGGTCGTGAATTGCAAAAAGATTACGGACAAGAATCACAGGATGTAATAGTATTGCCGTTGCTTGTAGGTTTAGATGGAAAAGAAAAAATGAGCAAATCTCTAGATAATTATATTGGAATTGATGAACCGGCAATGGTAATGTATGAAAAAGCAATGAGAATACCAGATAATGTTTTATTTGAATATTTCAAATTAACAACAGATGTAAAATTAGAAGAGGCTAAAAAATGGATTAAAGATGATATTATATTAGCTCATCAAAAATATGCCGAAGAAATAATAAAAATGTATCATGGAGAAAGTGCTATTAAAGAGGCTGAGGAAAGATATAAAACAGTAGCAACTGGAGGAATACCAGAAAATATAGAGGAATATAGTTATAGAGGAACTTATAATAACACAAACGGATTATGTAACATCAAGTGGAACACAATATATAGATACTAAATATTCTCCAACAAGTAATACTAAAGTGGTGATGGAGCATATCCCAGTTGGGTCATTATATTCAACATGGATGGCATTCTTTGGATGTAGAGATGGAAGCAACAATACTAATGCATTCTATGTTACCAGTGGTGGATCTGGATATGTTTCTGCGTTTGTTGGCACATACCATTTTAATAATTCCAATATAAGTTATACATTCGATACATCAGGTGTCACAGAAACAATAATATTATCAGCAACTGAATTTACTATTTTAAGAGATGGATCTCAGCAATTTTCATATTCAAATGGTAATACTGTCAGTTTATCTTCTGCTAAATCAATTTTTATATTTGGTAGAAATGCAGGAACAGGAACTTTAACATATGGTGGTGCTGTAAAACTGACATCTTTTAAAATTTACGAAAATGATGTTTTAGTTAGAAATTTTGTACCAGCAGTTACACAAAATGGAATAGGTGGATTATTAGAAACTATTGACAGTATATTTTATATGAATTCTGGAACAGGATCATTTGTGGTACCTTCATCATAACATTAAAATGTTATTGCGACTAACCAATTAAAATGATAAAATACAATTATTGAAGGGAAGTCTTATTAATGAAAAATAATAAAATAACAAGTAGAGATATAGATTTTGCAAAATGGTATACTGATGTTGTATATGCTGCAAGACTGGCAGACTATTCTAATACTAAGGGATGCATAGTATATGAACCAAATGGATATGCGATTTGGGAAATGATGCAAAGTGCTTTAGATAAAATGTTTAAGGAAACAGGGCATAGAAATGTTTATATGCCATTATTGATACCTGAAAACTTAATGAAAAAAGAAAAAGATTTAATTGAAGGCTTTGCCCCTGAAGCTGCATGGGTTACTATTGGCGGTAGCAAAGAATTAGATGAGAGATTATGCATTCGACCAACTAGTGAAACACTTTTTAGTGATTATTATTCTAGGGTATTGAAATCTTATCGAGACCTTCCAATGAAATATAATCAGTGGTGCAGTGTTATGCGTTGGGAAAAAGAAACAAGACCTTTTCTAAGAGGAAGAGAATTCTTATGGCAAGAAGGTCATACTATTCATGAAACAGCAAAAGAGGCAGAAGAAGAAACTAATATGATGTTAGGCATATATAAGAAGTTTTTTGAAGAGTATTTGGCAATACCTGTTGTCACTGGTTTAAAGACTGAAAAAGAAAAGTTTTCAGGTGCTGAGTATACTCTTACAGTTGAATCTTTAATGTATAATGGAATGGCACTTCAATCAGCAACAAGTCATTATTTTGGCCAAAAGTTTTCAAAAGCTTATAATATAAAATTTTTAGGTAGAGATAGCAAAGAAGAATATGCTTATCAGACTTCTTGGGGAATTTCAACAAGGGCAATAGGTGCGCTAATTATGGTTCATGGAGATGATAATGGATTAGTTTTACCGCCTAATATTGCACCAAGACAAGCAGTTATAATACCAATATCAAATAATGAGCAAGTAGTAAATCTTGCTAATGAATATTGTAATAAATTAAATCAAAATAATATTACGGCATATATCGATAATACTGATAAAACACCAGGATTTAAATTTGCCGAAGCAGAAGTAAATGGTATCCCAATAAGGTTAGAGATTGGTGAGCGTGATATTATAAATAATAATATTACAATTGTAAGAAGAGACACAAGAGAGAAATTATTAGTTAATATAAACGAAGATATTGTAACTTATGTTAAAAATTTGATGAAAAAAATGCAACAAGATATGTTTGATAGAGCTTTAAAAAGACAAAATGAATTATCTTATGAGTGCCACGATGTTAATGAAATTAAAAATATTATTAGCACTAAACCAGGTTTTATTACTGCTATGTGGTGTGGTGATGAAAAATGTGAGGCTGCTATGAAAGAGATAAATGGCATAAAATCAAGATGTATTTTAGAAGATCATGAACATATTGACGATAAATGTATTATATGTGGGAAACCGGCATCAAAAGTAGTGGTGTGGGGAATTCAATATTAAAAACTCTTACGAGAAGAGCTAAAAAATGGTATAATTATTATGTTATATCATTTTATTTTGGAGGTGTTTGTATGTTTAAGGTAAATGATTATGTTATATATAAGAATGATACATGCATTATTAAGAATACCAAAAATATGAGAGGAAGAGATTATTATTCTTTATCTCCTATTGATGATTTATCACTTAATATAGATGTTTCAATAGAAAACAATTTGGGGCATATTAGATCAATTATTTCAAAAAGTGAGGTAGAACAAATAATTAGTTCAATTCCAATGGTTGAATGTATTGAATTTGAAAATGAAAAAATGTTTGAGAGTGAATATAAAAGAATATTAGCAAGTGGAAAGTATGAAGATTTAATTAAAATAATTAAAACTTCATTTCTACGAAATGATGCAAGATTATTAAACAACAAAAGAATTAGTGAAAAAGATGATTTTTATTTTAAAAAAGCAGAGAAGATATTATATAATGAATTTTCGATTGCTTTAGGTCTTACATATGATGAAACAAAAAAATATGTAATTGATAGAGTTACAAAATTAAGTAATAAAAAAAGCTAAATTTTTTTTAGCTTTTATATTTTAGATATTTATAATAGTTAGTACTTAGTATCAATTTTGACATATTCATACGATTGGAAACTTTACTATTAATACTATTTATATATTCTTGAGATATGGTTTCTCCGGTAGAAGATACCATTTTTTTGTTTGAAGCATAATAAGTTCCTTTATTAGTTACCCATGATCTATTTTTAAAAAATGCTAATCCATCTTCACTACTAAATATATCTTTGCCCATAAATAATCTTGAATCATAGTCTAAACCAAACAGATTATATACTGTTGGAATTACATCAATAGACATTGCTACTTTATCAATTTTCATGTGATTTAATCGATTGTTCCAAATAATTAAATTATTACTATTTACTTCAACTATAGAATCTCTTTTATAAGTTGATACTTCATTTACCTGACTTGTAGATAGAGCATATGGATAATGATCACATAGAAGAACAATTACAGTATCATCTAATACTCCGGCTTCCTCAAGCTTATTTATTAATATTTCTAGAGCTTGATCTAATTCAATTTGAGTTGCGATATAAGCTTTGACTTCTTCACTATATGGTAAATCTTTTACGGCAGATTTATGTTTTGTGGCCATAGAATTGCCCCAACTATAACCAAAATGTCCTGAGTTTGTCATATAATAAGTCATAAATGGTTTTTCACTATTAACATATTTTGATGGGGTTCCTTCCATCATTTCCATATCACTTCTTGGCCATGGAACGCAACTCATTAGTTTTTCCATTCCAGTGTAACAGCCAATATAATTATTGAATCCTAATGATTTTAGATATTTATCACGGTCTTGATAATTATAGGTATGATTATGAAAAGCATAAGTATTATATCCAGCATTTTCAAATATGGTTGATAATCCATAAGGAAAATTATTTTTTCCTTTTCTCCAAGTAGAAAGAATTGTATTATTGGCAAATAGTCCAGTTAATGATTGAAACTCGCCACCAATTGTACTTAAATTGTTTGAACTATAATAGTTTGTAAATTCAAATCCTGAAGTTACAAGTTTGTATAGAGTAGGGGTTAATTCTTCTGATACGGCTATTTCACTAAAACTTTCTGCTGTTATATATATTAAGTTCATACCTTCAAAAATTCCAGTATATTTGCTCTGCTTCGTTCCAGATTCTTTTTTTAAATAATTGGTAATGGTTTTAACATTTGAATCACTACTATTAATAGAGTCAAAATCAATATTTAAAGTATTGTAGCTATAGTTAAATATCTCATTTTGTTCATCTTCTTTTTCATTTGATGAATTATTATCAATTGCAGTTTTTTCATTAAATCCAAATATCGTTCTTGTAATGTCCAAAAATGTAGCATTTAATATGCCTAATTTTTCAATATTTTGTTCATTATCATTTATTTCAAAGTATAAAGAGTAAGTGGAGAACATATCTCCTTTTTGAATAAAAATATTACCAAGAAAAACTCCTATCGATACTACAAGTATAATTAATGAAACACCAATAGATTTAATGCTTACTCTCTTATATGAGATGTGTTTTCTAAATATTATTGTAATTATTAATGGCGCAAAGAATAAGATTATTGCATAACTATTTTTTAAAATAGCAATAGCGATTTCTTTACCGAATGTCATTACTTGGTCGGCAAGTCCGAAAATTGCAAGTGAGAAGAATGATTCATATACGGATTTAAAAACAAAATGAGTACTAAATAATATTCCTAAGATAATTAAAATTATATAGGTTATTATTTTATTCATCTTTTCAGGAAAAATACTTGTAATAATTGTAAAAAACGATGCAAATATAATTGATGACAAGACAACATTAATTATTGTTGTTTTTAAAAAGCTATCAAATACTAAAAATGTAAAAAGTCCTTCCATAAATAAAATACAAAGTAAAAATAAAAAAAATTTTTTGGGCTTTTTCATACTAACACCTCTATCATTTATAATTTTACTACTTATTTAGTATCCACGCAATTAAAAAAAGTGTAAATCTAT
>DAOPMC010000040.1:0-6127 GCA_035392025.1 Bacilli bacterium | reverse complement strand
AAGGGGTCTAATATAGGTCATTTAGACCATAATTAGATTATACGTGATAATATGAAAAATAAGTATATTTTAGAGTATATTGACTATCTGACATATCAAAAAAAGTATTCAATAAATACTACTAAATTATATCATGAAAACATATTAGAATTTTATGAATACATTGATTGTGATAACAATAAACTTTTAAATATTTCATATGATGATATTAAGAAATATTTAGAGTTTTTGGATAATAAAAAGTTATCTAGTGCATCTATTAGCAACAAAATTAGCAGTTTAAGAAGTTTTTATAAATACTTGGTTAGAAAAGGATACGCTAAATTAAATGCTTTTTCTTTAATTAGTTCGCCTAAAAAAAGTCAGAAGTTACCCAAATTCATGTATAGTGATGAATTAAATCAAATATTTGAACAAAATGATTTAGATACACCACTTGGAATTAGAAATAGATTAATATTTGAACTTTTATACGCGACTGGTATGAGAGTTAGTGAATTAACCCATATTGAAATTAAAAATATTGATATGAAAGAACACACTATTAAAGTATTCGGAAAAGGTTCAAAAGAGCGAATTACATACTTTGGAGAGTATGCTTTAGAGTATTTAGAAAAATATTTAAAAGAATCTAGACCAAGACTTATGAAAAAAAGTCATGATTATCTGTTAGTAAATAATAGAGGAGAAAGAATATCAGAACGAGGCATAGCTTTGATAATTGATAATACAATCAAAAAAACAGCAATAAATAAAAAAATATCGCCACATATATTTAGACATACTTTTGCAACTGATATGTTAAATGCTGGTTGTGATATTTTGACAGTTAAAGAATTATTGGGACATGAATCATTAAAAGCAACTCAAATTTATACACATGTGACTAATGAACATTTAAAAGAAGTTTATTTTAAGTCCCTTCCAAGAAGTAAGAAAAAAGACTAATTTACATATTAATAATAAGTGATATAATAAAAAGCAAGGAGTGAAAGAACATGAATATACCATTTAAAAAAGCAAATATATTATTGCCACAAGATGCTAATATGAGATTATGGAGCGTTATTGCGTGTGATCAATACACATCAGAACCAAAATATTGGGAAGAAGTAAAAACAGAAGTTGGAAATAATCCATCTACATTAAATTTAACTTTACCTGAGATATTTCTTGAAAGTGACGATGTAGAAGATAGAATTAAAAATATTAATTACAATATGAAAAAACTAGTTGATGAAAGTTTCTTTAAAGAATATAAAGATTCAATGATTTATTTAGAAAGAACAGATTCAACAGGCAAAGTAAGAGAAGGAATAATTGGAATGGTTGACTTAGAAAACTATTCATATGAAGTAGGTTCAACTAGTCTAATTCGTGCAACAGAAAAAACAGTTATTGAAAGAATACCACCCAGAGTAAAAGTAAGAGAAAATGCACTTTTAGAATTACCACATATTATGATTTTAATTGATGATGAGAAAAAAGAAATTATTGAATCATTAAAAGATAAAGTTAGTGAAAGCAATGTAGTATATGACTTTGATTTAATGCAAAATGGAGGGCATGTAAAAGGATATCTTCTAAGTAGTAATGAAATAGATGATATTACATTAGGACTAGAAAATCTTTGCGACAAAGATTACTTTAATAAAAAATATGATGTCAATAATAAAGAAATATTGCTTTTTGCAATGGGTGATGGAAATCATTCTCTTGCAACTGCTAAAGCATGTTATGAAAATTTAAAGAAGACTATGAGTGAGGAAGAATACTTGAATAATCCAGCTAGATATGCACTTGTTGAAATAGTAAACCTTCATAGTGATGCTTTAGAATTTGAAGCGATTCATAGAGTACTATTCAATGTAGATAGCGAACACTTACTAAAGGAACTTGAAAAGAATTATGAAATATCTTATGAAGAATGCCAAGGACAAAAAATAGAATATGTATCTTCTGAAAAACAAGGATTCCTATGGATTAAAAATCCAAAATCAAACTTAGCAGTTGGATCTCTACAAATATTTTTAGATAAATACTTAAAAGAATTTGGTGGCAAAATAGATTATGTTCATGGAGAAGATGTTACAAGAAATCTTGGAAAAGAACAAGGCAATATATCATTTTTACTTCCAAGTATGAAAAAAGATGAACTATTTAGAACAGTCATCTTGGATGGAGCACTTCCTAGAAAAACATTTTCCATGGGACATAGTAGTGATAAAAGATATTATTTAGAGTCAAGAAAAATAAAATAAAAAAAAGGATCTTTATTAGATCCTTTTTACATACCTTTTAATAATTTAGATAATGTTATTGACCAAATAATCTTTATTAAGCCATATACAATAAATACTATTAGTACAATATTGTATAATGTTTCAATAACAATACTTGGGAACAATATAAAGAATAAACCAACTATCATAAGGATAATTGCAAGTATATATTCGCCTGGAACTTTATTAGGAATAATAATAATCTTCATAATATTCTTAAATATAATAAATATTCCTAACCATTTTACAAGCATAGTTGCAGTTTCAACTGGGTTTAATATAAAATATACTGCAAGTAGTAAAAGCAAGAAACCTTCTACTAACAATAAAATCCATCTAGAAGTATCCAATTCTTTATAGACATCAGCGAAGAAGAAAACTTCAATAGCAATTGCAATAATACAAGCTGGGAATAAAAATAACAAAGTAATCTCGCCAATTGCTGAATCAAAAAATAAAGATACAATTCCAACTACCAATAAAAGTATTCCCTCAAATAGAAGCATTCCTTTTTGATATTTTAGTCTCTCTTTAATATTTTTACATATTTCTTGTAATTTGTTCATGATATAACCTCCTTTTAAAAATTATACACTAAAATAAAAATTTAATCTAGTCTATGACAAGTGAATATGATAAAATATTAATTGGTGATAGAATTGGCAAAGTTGTATTTTAAATATGGAGCAATGAATTCTGGCAAGACAATAGAAGTTTTAAGAACTTGTTATAATTACCAGGAAAGAGGACTAAAAGTAGCCCTCATAAAACCAAGTGTTGATAAAAAGGGTAGTAAGAACGTTGTTTCAAGAATTGGAATATCTAAAGAAGTAGATTATTTAATATTAAACAATGATGATTTACTAGAACTTTTTAAAAACAAAAAGTTAGATGTTATCATAGCAGATGAAGCACAGTTTTTTACTAAAGAGCAAATAGATGAACTTTGGTATATAACAAAAACTTTAAATGTAGTAGTGCTATGTTATGGATTAAGATGCGACTTTTTGATGAATGGGTTTCCTGGAGCTACTAGACTATTAGAAATAGCGGATAGCATTGATGAAATAAAAACTATATGTAAGTGTGGCAAAAAAGCAACTAACAATTTAAGAATGATAAACGGCATTCCAACTTTTGAAGGGGATCAAGTATCAATAGATGGATTTGACAATGTTACATATGATGCATTATGTGGGCATTGTTATATAGAATTAAAACGTAAAATGGAAAGGAAGAAATAATATGAAATATGTATATTTATTTAATGAAGGAAATAAGGATATGAGAAATCTTTTAGGTGGAAAGGGCGCAAATTTAGCAGAAATGACTAATATTGGTTTACCAGTTCCTAGAGGATTTACAATTACAACAGAGGCTTGTACAAAATATTATGAAGATGGCAGAACAGTTGCTAAAGAAATTGAAACCGAGATTTTTAACAAATTAGAGGAGTTAGAAAAAACTACCGGTAAGAAGTTAGGAGATAAAGACAATCCACTTTTAGTATCAGTAAGAAGTGGTGCTAGAGCATCGATGCCTGGAATGATGGATACTGTATTAAACCTAGGTTTAAATGATGAAGTAGCGGCTGGATTTGCCAAAGCAACAAATAATCCTAGGTTTGCATATGATTCATATCGCAGATTTATTCAAATGTTTAGCGATGTTGTTAAAGGATATCCAAAAGCATCATTTGAAAGATATTTTGATGAGTTCAAAGAGAAAAAAGGTGTTAAATATGATACAGATTTAACAGCTGAAGATATGATTGAAGTGACTAAAAGATTTAAGGAAAACTATAAAGAACTTTCTAATGAAGAATTTCCACAAGATCCTAAAGTACAATTGTTAGAAGCAGTAAAAGCAGTATTTAGATCTTGGATGAATGAACGAGCTATGATCTATCGTAGATTAAATGATATCCCGGCTGAATGGGGAACAGCAGTAAATGTTCAAGAGATGGTTTATGGAAATCGTGGTGAAACATCAGGAACTGGTGTTGCATTTACTAGAAACCCTTCAACAGGTGAAAAAAAATTATATGGTGAATACTTAATTAATGCTCAAGGAGAGGATGTAGTTGCAGGAATTAGAACTCCACAAGATATATCTACTCTTGAACAAGTAATGCCTGAAATATATAAACAATTTACTGATATTTGCAATATTTTAGAAAAACACTATCGTGATATGCAAGATATGGAGTTTACAATTGAAGATGGGAAATTATTTATGTTGCAAACTAGAAATGGTAAAAGAACAGCTGGGGCTGCAATAAAAGTTGCAGTAGATTTAGTTAGTGAAGGAATGATTACTAAAGAAGAAGCCTTAATGAAAGTTGAACCAAGGCAGCTTGATCAGTTACTTCATCCAGCATTTGACCATGAAGCATTGAAGAAAATTGCTCCAATTGCTAAAGGATTAGCAGCATCACCTGGTGCGGCAACTGGTAAGATTTATTTTTCAGCAGAAGATATCAGTGCTAAAAAAGGAGCAGGAGAAAAGAAACTGATTCTAGTTAGACTAGAAACTTCACCCGAAGATATTGAAGGCATGAATGATGCCAGTGGTATTTTAACAATTCGTGGTGGGATGACTTCCCATGCAGCGGTAGTGGCTCGTGGTATGGGCAGATGTTGTGTTTGCGGTTGCGGTGAATTAAAAATAGATGAGATCAATAAGACACTTCAAACAGCAAGTGGTGATATATTTAAAGAAGGAGATTTCATCAGTTTAGATGGTTCAACAGGAAATGTCTATGCTGGAGAAATGAAAACTAATGAACCAGAAATAAGTGGCGATTTTTCTACATTTATGTCATGGGCAGATGAAGTTAGAACTTTAAAAATAAGAGCAAATGCGGATAATAAAAGAGATGCAACTCAAGCTAAAAAGTTTGGTGCAGAAGGAATTGGATTATGTAGAACTGAGCATATGTTCTTTGAAGAAGATAGAATATTTAATTTTAGAAAGATGATAACAGCAGAGACTGAGGAACAAAGAGAAAGAGCCCTGGAAGACATTCTACCATATCAAAGAAGTGACTTCGAAGAATTGTTTAAAGCAATGGCACCGTATCCAGTTACAATAAGATATCTAGATCCGCCACTACATGAATTTTTACCACATACCGATGAGGAAATTAGACCACTTGCAGAAGCACTTGGGATGACATTCGAAAAGTTAAAAGAGCGAGTTGAAGATTTAAAAGAATTTAATCCAATGATGGGCCATCGTGGCTGTAGACTAGCAATTACTTATCCGGAGATTGCAAGAATGCAAACAAGGGCTGTAATTGAAGCTGCAATTAATGTTAATAAGGAAGGATTAAATGTAGAACCAGAAATTATGATTCCACTTGTTGGCGAAGTAAAAGAATTAAAATTTGTTAAGAATATTGTAGTAGAGGTAGCAGATGAAATTATTAAGAAAAATAATGCTAATTTGAAATATACAGTAGGAACAATGATTGAAATACCAAGAGCGGCTCTTACTGCTGATAAAATTGCAGAAGAGGCTGATTTCTTCTCATTTGGAACTAATGATTTAACACAAATGACTTATGGATTTTCAAGAGATGATGCAGCAAAGTTTTTAGATTATTATTATTCTACTCAAGTATTTGAGTCAGATCCATTTACTAAACTTGACCAAGAAGGTGTTGGGCAACTTGCAAAAATAGCATCTGAAAAGGGAAGAAACGTGAAGCCAAACTTGAAACTTGGTATATGTGGTGAACATGGTGGAGATCCATCATCAATTGATTTTTGCTATAAATTAGGACTTAACTATGTTTCATGTTCACCATTTAGAGTACCGGTAGCAAGACTTGCAGCAGCACA
>DAOPMC010000039.1:0-6280 GCA_035392025.1 Bacilli bacterium | reverse complement strand
AGACTAAATTGTATATGCTTTATTTAAATGTCAATTTAACTTTTCAATTGAATAAAAGTCTCTTTTTTATGGGCAGATATTGATAAATTTAAAATATTATGATATAATTAAATTGTAATAATAGAAAGGAGGGATTAAAACCATGGGAAGAAGAAAATGGTGGTGGTGGTGGTAAGATAACAAAGTTATCTTATTACTTATCTAAAAGAGGCTTATTTACGTAAAAAGTCTCTTTTTTATGGGCAGATATTGATAAATTTAAAATATTTGATATAATTAAAATAGGAGAGTGGTAAGATGGCTAAAAAAGTTAATAAACATAAAAAAACATTTTTAGATAATACTAAACTTATGTCAGGAGTAATTTTAGTTTTATATTTTATTTGGATCTTACTAGCAGGTAGCGTTGAACTAACATTTATTAATTTTTTAGGACACTTTTTATTTCTGATGACAATTTTAATTTTAAATTATCAAGATTTTAAAAGATGTTTTAAGGAAATAGCAAAAAAACCAGTAAAAAATATATTACTTATTCTTTTATTAGCAGTAATAGTTTTCGTGATTGCCAATGGTGGAAGAATGGTATGTTCTCTAATTATTGGAGACACTGGTGTTGATTCTAGTAATGCTGCATTGCAACAAATATTTGACATAAAACCACTAGGAACGTTGTATGTAACATTCTTAACAATATTCTTTTACCCAATTGTTGAAGAAACAGTATTTAGGGGAAGTATTAAAAGTATCATCTCTAATAAATGGTTATTTATAATTATATC
The DNA here is from genome assembly GCA_035392025.1 of Bacilli bacterium. Lineage (GTDB taxonomy): Bacteria > Bacillota_I > Bacilli_A > RF39 > UBA660 > DAOPMC01. The sequence continues at coordinate 5,498 of DAOPMC010000039.1, read as the reverse complement.
AGTAATAGCATCTTGGTATTTTCAAACTGTATCAATAAATCCTACAATTGAAGAGTTAGCGTATGCAGTTCCTACAATTTTTGTAAGTTTATTTTCAGCAATATTATATACAAAAAAGAACAACATTTTATATGTTATTTTACCAAGAGTAGCTTATAATTTAATAATCGGTATAATTCAGTTGTCAATAATATTATAGTTAGGAGGAATTAAGTATGGCACACACCATTTTACCATTTGTTTTAGCAATTATTAATGATGCTGCCAATACTTTGGCAGTTGTGAAAGACGAGTTTGGATCTTCTAGCAATTTAAATTATATTATTGGTGGATTGATAGTACTTATAATAATATTAGTAGGTAGTGCACTATTTAGCAAAAAATAAGTCATTAAGACTTTTTTTTATTGTAAAACTAGTGTATAATTAGGTCGGTGATTTATATGTTTGTAGATGAAGTTATAGTAAAAGTAATAGCAGGAGCAGGTGGCGATGGTTGCACTGCATTTCGTCGTGAAAAATATGTTCCACTAGGTGGACCATTTGGCGGTAATGGTGGAAGAGGTAGCAGTATAGTTTTTGCAGTTGATGAGAATTTAAGAACGCTCGTTGATTTTAGATATAATAAAATTATTAAAGGTGATAAAGGTCAAAATGGGATGGGCAAAAACTGTCATGGAAAAGGTGCAGAAGATATTATTATCAAAGTTCCACCTGGAACATTTGTAATAGATCAGGACACTAATTTGGTAATATGTGATTTAAAGAAAAACAAAGAACAATTTGTTATTGCTAAAGGTGGTCGTGGTGGAAGAGGTAATACAGCATTTAAAACAGATAATAATACTGCTCCAAATTTCTCAGAAAAAGGAGAACCTGGGGAAGAAAAACTAATTAAGATTGAATTAAAATTACTGGCAGATGTTGGTCTTGTTGGAATGCCAAGCGTCGGTAAATCAACAATACTGTCTAAAATTTCAAGATCAAAACCAAAAATTGCAGCATATCATTTTACCACTCTTAATCCTAATTTAGGAGTAGTAAAAGATAAAAAAAATAGAAGTTTTGTGGTCGCAGACTTACCAGGACTTATTGAAGGAGCATCACTTGGCGGAGGACTAGGAATTAAGTTTTTAAAACATATTGAACGCACTAGAGTAATTGTTCATGTCATTGACATGGCAAAAACTGAAGGAAGAGACCCATATGATGATTATCTAAAAATTAGAAAAGAATTAGAAAATTTTAATAGCAAGATTCTTGACAAACAAGAAGTAATTGTTGCTAATAAAATGGATATTTTAGGAGCGGAAGATAATTTAAAAGAGTTTAAAAGTCATTTTGATAAAAATATTAAAATATTTGAAATAAGTGCAATATCAAGCCAGGGACTTGATGATGTATTACTTTATGTCGGTGAACTTTTAGATAACATAAAAGAAGAAAGCATTATTGAAGATGCCGAATATGAAGATTATATATTATATAAATTTAAGCATGAAGAACCATTTACAATTGAAAAAGATAATAATGTCTTTGTTATAAAGGGCGATGAAATAGAAAAATTATTTAGAATGACTAAATTTAATAGTGATGAGGGAATATTGAGATTTGCAAAGAAACTATCAAGAATGGGTGTCGATGAAAAACTTGAACAAATGGGAGCAAAATCTGGAGATAGAGTTAGAATACTAGATTTTGAATTCGATTATCGTGCTTAATTGTTTAGAAATTGAAAAGACTATTATTAAAAAATATAGAAAACAAATCTGGAGCAAATTTATAAAAGCAGTTGAAGAATTTGATTTAATTCAAGATAAAGATAGTATTGCAGTATGTATATCAGGCGGTAAAGATAGTATGCTCCTTGCTAAATGTTTTCAAGAACTGCAAAATCACGGCAAAAAGAATTTTGAAGTTAAATATATTATTATGAACCCAGGATATAGCAAAAAGAATTTAGAATTAATTAAAAAGAATTTAAAGACACTAAACATTGAAGCAATTATCTTTGATAGTCCAATATTTGATATAACCAATAAAGAAACTTCTCCTTGCTATCTTTGTGCTAGAATGAGAAGAGGTTATCTGTATAGTAAAGCTCAAGAAATAGGATGTAATAAAATTGCCCTTGGGCACCATTTTGATGATGTAATAGAGACAATCATGCTAAATATAATATATGCTGGCGAATATAAGACAATGATGCCAAAACTAAAAAGTCAAAATTTTTTGGACATGGAGCTAATTAGACCACTTTATTATATAAAGGAAAAAGATATTATAGCATGGGCTGAGTATAATAATTTAAAGTTTATAAATTGTGCTTGTCCACTAGCTAGTAAAAAAGAAGATGGAAAAAGGAAAGAAATAAAATTATTAATAGAAGAACTGAACAAAAAAAATAAAAATAGTGATATTAATATTCTTAGAAGCAGTTATAATATAAACTTAGATGCAGTTATTGAATATAAAGTTAATGCTGATAAAATTAATTTTCTTGATAACTATAATAAGTAATGATATAATTAAATTAACCTAGAGAATATGATACTTAATTGGTATAAACCACCAAATAACGCTATATGGGAGTCAGAGGAATAATCGTTGTTGAATACCTTTTCATTGATTAGGAATCCTGAAGATTAAGCCAAGATGCCCACCTGTACAAGTGCAGGTTTATCGTTAATATATCGATTCTTTGGGTTTTTATATGGAGGATAAATATGTTTGAAAGATTAGAAAATTTAATTGGAAAAGAAAATTTCAAAAAATTAAATTCTTCCAATGTGTTAGTTTTAGGTATTGGAGGAGTTGGCGGATATGTGGCAACTTCTTTAGTAAGAAATGGAATCGGTAACATCACCATTGTAGATTTTGATAAAGTAGAAGAATCTAATATTAATAGGCAAATTATAGCATATCACTCTACTTTGGGGTTAAAAAAAGTACAAGTATTAAAAAGCATGTTATTAGATATAAATTCTAGTGTCAAAATAAGTGTGATAGATGAATTTATAGATAAAGATAACATAAATATATTATTTAAAGAGAAATATGATTATATGATTGATTGCTGTGATTATATAGAGACTAAAAAAGCATTTATCCTAAATTGTATTAATAAAAATATTAATTTTATATCTTCAATGGGAACCGCTAATAAATTAAACCCTAAATCCTTTGAAATAATTGATATAAGAAAAACATCATATGATCCAATCGCTAAAATACTTAGGAATTGGGTTAAAAAGGAAAATATTGATTCTGATATTTTTGTGTTATGCTCTAATGAACCACCAATAAAGAATAGACATCTTGGAACTAATGCAATAATGCCTTCAATTGCAGGTTTGCTGATATCAGATTATGTTATTAAAAGAATTATGGCTAGAGGTAGTATTAATGAAAAAGAAAATTAAAAAAGATTGCGAGTTTAGTTCAAAAGAACAAGAAATGTTACAAATTTTTTTTGATGAATTAAATAAAAAAATTTTATTGTCAAAAAAAGATACCAAACTATTTAATAATGACTTCATGAAAGCAATAAATTACTATTATAATAATGGATATGAATTATCAGAAATAGTTAAATTGCTATCACCTAAAAAAATAGGGAATTTTTATAGCAAAAAAACGCAAAAATGGTATGGTCTTGATAATGCAGCTAAATTGTATCCTCTTTCTATGAAAAAAAACTGGATGGCGGTTTTTAGGTTATCTATATATGCAAATGAAGATATTATTCCCGAAATACTTCAAATAGCGCTTACTTATACTATTGAAAGATTTCCAATATTTGCAACTACCGTTAGAAGAGGCTTTTTTTGGCATTATATTGAAGAAATAAGAATAAGGTTTGGTATAGCACAAGAAAATAATATTCCAGTACGCAGTATAAATATTTCAAATTTAACTAGAAAAACATTTAGAGTATTATATTATAAAAATAGAATTAGCGTAGAATTTTTTCATGTTTTGACTGATGGTACTGGTGGAATGACTTTTTTGAAAACACTTGCAGCTGAATATTTTAGGTTATTAGGTAAAAATATTCCGAATACAAATGGTATTTTATCTCTTCAAGAACATCCTCAAATAGAAGAAGCAGCAAATGATTTTATTAAAGGAACAAAATATAAAAGTAAATTTACAAATGATAAACCAGCAGTACAAATTGATGGTAAATTGTCTAAAATTAAACCATGTCAAGTTATTCATTTTGACTTTTCTAGTGAAGAAATTATGAAATACTGTAAAACAAAAGATATTACAGTTACTGTACTAATGTTGGCTCTTATCATTACTGCTTGTAATTATTCAACTTCTAAAAAAGGAGATATCAAAGTACAAGTTCCAGTTAATATGAGAAAATATTATGATTCAAACACATTAAGAAATTTTTCTCTTTATGTGTTAATATGTGTATCAAAAGATAATTGTTCTGACTTTGATTTGTTATTAAAAAATATTAAAGAACAATTAAATACTAAAACTACTAAAGAAGCATTAAGTAAAAACATGTCATGGGCAAATAATACAGTTGAAAAAACATCATTTATTCCGCTATTTATTAAGAAAACTCTTGTAGGATTAGGAAATAAATATTTAGGAAACATGGCATTTACTACTGTTTTATCAAATTTAGGTAATATTGATATGCCTAATGAATTAAGAGATGAAATTGATAAAATGGACTTTGTTTTAGGGACTACGCTTATTAATAGAGTGCTTTTCTCATTAGTTACATGTAATAATACTATGACGCTATCTATTTCAAAATTCACATTAAATAGTGCTCTTGAAAATAATTTATATAATATGATTTCTTCTTTAGGATTTAAAGTTACTGTATCTGGAAGTGATGTATATGAAAATTAATTCTTGTTATCCTTCAATAGAGAAAAAGATTAAGCAAGAATATAAAATTTATAATATTGTGTGTCTTATGTTAACATTTTCGGCACTAACATGTATCATAATAAATATTAGTGTAGGTGGTAAACCTTGGAGTCTACTTGTAGTAGGGGGCGGCATTATATTTTACCTTATATTTGTTTATAAACCATTAATTGATAATTTATTTATAAGAAGATTCACATACACTATTTTTGCAATATGTGGTTATTTATACTTAATCGATTATGTTGAAGGAACTAGCTGGTCATCGTATGTTATTAAGATTATTTGTTTTAGCGTATTAATTGTTCAAACAATATTTTTATTCACATTTTATAATAAGCAGAAAGTACAAATGATCCCCATATTTTTGACAACTATTTTATCAATTATCATTGCAATATTAGCATTATGCGGCTTGATAATATTAAATTGGCCATTAATTGTTTTTGGTTCAATCGGAACAGCACTGCTTATAATTTTTTTTACAATATTAAGGAAAAATTTTATAAAGGAATTAAAAAAATATTTTTATATAAAATAGAAACAAGTCTTTAAAGATTTGTTTTTTTATGATAGAATTTATAATAGGAGTAGTAT
>DAOPMC010000038.1:0-6716 GCA_035392025.1 Bacilli bacterium | reverse complement strand
AGACTAAATTGTATATGCTTTATTTAAATGTCAATTTAACTTTTCAATTGAATAATTTATGGATATACTAAAATAAGTATATCTTTTTTTTTATGAATTTGTTATAATCCCGACTTTGACAGTTGTAAGAGAGTAAAAACTCCCTAGGCCTTATTTTATAAAGGTTTTGAGAGTTTTTATTTGCAAAAAAACTGCGTAATGTGACTCATTGTTTTATTTGGTCAAAAATTTTTTTTAAATCATTATATGTATTTATTTCATAATCTGTTCTAAAGCCAAATACTTCATGTAAATTATCAGTTAAATTTGTTCTTATATAATCTGGAATATAACCGTCACCTTTTAATTCCAATAAGTTCATTTCTCTTAATTCTTTTAGTATTTCAGATGTTGTATAGTTATAATTTAATTTCTTTTCTAACAATCTATAAATGAGTAACGAAATAAAACATGTCATGAAATGTGCTTTAATTCTATCTTCTCTAGATAAATTGACAGGTCTAGCAAGAAAATCAGATTTCATTATTCTAAATGATTCTTCAATTTCCCATCTTCCTTTAGATATTTTTAAAATTTGTTCTATATCCCCAACTAAGTTAGTTGTAAGTGCATAATACCCATCATATTTTTCTTCGCTTTTAATTAATTCTTCATCTAAACTTAAACTATCTATATCTGCTATTTCACCACTATCAGTTATTTTTGCATTGTTAATAAACCTTTTATAATCATTTTGATTCTTTCCTTTTCTAGGTGCTTGATTGGAATTTATAGATTTTTTAGCTCTTTCAATTTGATTATTTCTTATATTTCTATTGTAGTCAAAATATTTGAAAGAGAACGTTACAATTAGATCTTGTTTAACTGATTTCGTTTCGGTTTGTATTATTTTATAAAATAAAGTATTATAATATTTCTCTTTTAATTCATCGTTGCATTTAAAATTATTTAAATTATATACATTCTTTAAATCTCCTGCAATTCTCCAATCAGAATCATCAAATACTTGATTTAAATCTTCTGCCTTTAATTTTTTTAATGATTGAGTTATTACAAAAGCACGTCCATCTTTAATATTATATTTTTTTATTTCATCTGATGTAAGGCCAGCATCAGTACATAAAATCATTTTAGTATTATCCATTTTGAAATTATTAACTATTTTAGATTCTTCAGGAATTAATGTTTTTTGTTCATTCTGATTGCCTGGGTAAATATTAAACGATAATGGTAAACCATCGCCGTCCATAAATAACCCCATGCCTACAATAGGGTTAGGTCTATTTTCTTTAGAAATACCGTATTTTCTTAAATCATCATCTTGACCTATTTCAAAGAAATAATTTGTGCAATCATAATAAATTATTTCAGAGTTTCTTTTAATTACTTTCTTACTATTTTCAAATAATTTTTCTTGAATGTAATCTAAATTTTTTGCAATATAACTTAGTGCTCGATATTCATCGTGAAGATTGAATTTGGGCTGTTCAATAAAATTACGACATTGTTTAAATGTTTCTAATTTTGAAGATGGATAAATGATTCTTGCATAAATTAAATATGAAACTATTTCATTTAAGTCAAATTCATATTTGTACTTTTTAGATATTTCATCGCAAATATCTTTTATTTTTAAATCATTATATAATTTTTTGAGAAATAAGTATCCTATATTAAATCTACTATTAATATTTGATTCAATAATTTTCTTGTTATTTTTTTTAATTATAATAATTTCTTTTTTACAATGCTCGTCATTATATATTTTTATATAATCTTTTAACCATTCTTTATAATCTTGATTTCCGGATTTTAATTTAATTTCATTAATGTTTCCAATTCTCTCAACATGTTTAGTAGAACGCTTGCCGTCTTTTGTATAGTCTTTAATAATATAATAGTTAATAGTGTTCTTTGATTTTGATATTCCTAATCTCATAATATACCTTCTTACACTACAATTATACAACATAACGGCACATTACGCAATAGCAAAAACATAAAAAAACTAGATTTTATCTAGGCTGGAGTAATGCGCTAAGGTTGCAACTGTCAAACTTGGGTGCTTTATTTAAATGTCAATTTAACTTTTCAATTGAATAATTTATGGATATACTAAAATAAGTATATCTTTTTTTTTATGAATTTGTTATAATTACAATAGGTGAATAATATGTTGAATCAAAAAGGTTTTGCATTTACGACAATTGTTTATGCAATAGTATTGATGTTAGGTTTATCAATGTTTTTAGTATTCAGTATATTAAGAAATGATGTTTCTAATTCTAAGAATTTTGGTAATGAAATAGACAAAGAATTAGAAGATTGTCTAAATGAATTTACATGTTAGAGGGATGTTTATGAATAAAAAAGGATTTACTTTGATTGAACTTATTGCAGTTATAGTAATACTTGCAATACTACTATTAATAGTAGCACCAAATATAATGAAGTTAATTGAGAGAAGTAAGAAAGAACAATATGTATCAGATGCTAAAGAGTTGGTTTCACTTGTTAAAATGAAAAGTAGACTTGATAAATATGAATCAATATTTACAGAGACAAGTTCTGCTCCTGGATGTTATTATGCAACAGCATTAGCATTAGGTTTTGATATCAAAACTGATCCTAATGGCGATTTATATAATCTAATTACAAGCCAAGCAGCATATTGTATAGACAATAATAAATATGTTTATTATATTAAATTATATAGTACAGGGACAGATGCATGGAGTATTACAGGAAGTAGGCTTGGCCTGAACTTTTTGATAGAATCAGAATTAAGTACATCATCAGTTAGCAGTAGTTGACATTATATAATCAAAAATATTGAAAAAAATTCTAAGGTGTGATACACTAATAGTGTAAATAATAAAGAGAGGAGATATTTATGAAGTTAAATAAGAAAGGGTTTACATTAATCGAGTTACTTGCAGTTATAGTTATATTAGGAGTATTAGTAGCAGTTGCAATTCCAGCAGTTACAAAAATACTAGATAATGCAAAAAAGGATACTTATGTATCAAATGCGGCAGCAGCAATTAATGCATTTAGACAAGAATACATTATGCCATCAGGTAGTGCAACTTTCGTAACAGTAGGCGCAGTGACATATATGACTCTTGAAAATATTAATACTTTGCTAGAAAAAACTATGACTAAGAACCCATATGGTGAGTCATATGATACTGCAAACTCATATGTTCAAATTAGTGGAACAACATATTCTATTTGTTTAGAAGGAACAGCTCATGGAATCGCTTTAACGGCAGAGAATTCATTAACAAGAGCATCTGTAGTTAACACAACACCAACTTGTACTTTACCATAGTTAACACAACACCAACTTGTACTAAACCAACAGAGGGCTAATTAAATTAAAGAGATTACATATCTCTTTTTTTGTGATAAAATTAGTATGGTGATAAATATGTTATTAATTGGTTCACATGTATCTTTTAAGAAAGATAAAGAGTTATTGGGTTCATTAGAAGAAGCATTAAGTTATGGTAGCAATACCTTTATGTTTTACACTGGTGCACCACAAAATACAATTAGATATGATATAAATATGGAGTATACCAAGAAAGCTTATGAATTAATGGCAAAGAACAATATTGATATTAATAAAATCATAGTGCATGCTCCATATATTATTAATTTAGGTAACAAAGAAAATATTGATAAATACAATTTTTCAATTGATTTTCTAACTAGAGAATGTAAGCGTTGTGAAAAACTAGGAATGAAATATTTAGTACTTCATCCTGGCAATCACTTGGGTATTGGAATAGAAAATGCTATCTTAAATATTAGTGATGGCCTTAATACAATACTTGATAATACCAGTGTAACTATACTTCTTGAGACAATGGCAGGTAAAGGAACGGAAGTAGGATCTAAATTTGAAGAATTAAAGGCAATTATTGATGAGATAGAGAAAAAAAATCAAATTGGAATATGTATGGATACATGTCATATGTTTGATTCAGGTTATGACATATCTCATTTTGATAAATTACTAGGTGATTTTGATATGATAGTTGGAATAGAAAAAATTGGTTGTATCCATATCAATGATAGTAAGAATATATCAGGATCTAAAAAGGATCGCCATGCTAATTTAGGATATGGCAATTTAGGATTTGATAATTTAATTAACATTATTTATAATGAAAGATTAAAAAATGTTCCTAAAATATTAGAAACACCATATATTGATATATATCCTCCATATAGATTTGAAATTGATATGATAAAAAACAAAATATTCAATCCAAACTTAAATCAAGATGTTATAGACTATTATAAATAGTTTTTATACTTGTTATATAAGTTTACACATTTATCATATACTTCATATGATAACTTTGATTTAAGCTCAATAAAAAGAGTATCAGGATTTCCATTTAAAAAAATATCATGATATTCTTTAATATATTTATATATAATACTAGCTTCATTTAAAGAGACTTTGATGTTCTCTTTTTTAGCATAATTTAATATATCATCAATAGTTAGTTTATTTATATAATTTTTAATTATTAATTCATACATTTAATCACCTGTCTTTCTATACTTAAATATCGATATTATCTAATATTCAATAAAATATATGTAATTTTTTAAAAACTATGAGAACACTAATAATGGTGATTTTATGAAGGAATCAAAGATAAATAAAAGAATATATATAATTAAATGGTTTATTCTGATTCTATTTATGATTATTATAGGCAATTTAATTTATATAAACATATTTAAAGGTGATTATTATAAAGAACTACTAAAGCAAAAAACAGAAGAGATAATTGAAGGAAATAGTGTTCCTAGAGGAAGAATATATGATAGAAATTACAATATACTAGTTGATAATATTGCAGTTAAAACTATTTATTACAAAAAAGAAAAAGGTACAACTGCTGAACAAGAAATAATACTCGCATATAAGATGAGCAAAATTATTGATATTAATTATTCATCTTTAACTAGTAATATGATTAAAGATTTCTATATTATTGATAAAAAAAGCAAAGCAAACGATAAAATATATGATGAAGAATGGCAAAATTATAAAAATAGAAAGATTACATCAAACGATATCTATAATTATAAGAAAAGAAGAATAACGAATGAAGATTTATCAATCTATGATGAATCTGATAAAAAAGCAATATATATTTATAACTTAATGAATAATGGATATTATTATGATGAAAAAATAATTAAAAAAGGAGATATTGGTGATTATGAGTATGCATATATTGGAGAAAATTACGAAGAATTAAGTGGTTTTGGTATAAAAGAAGAGTGGGATAGAAAGTATGTATATGGTGATACTTTAAAAACAATATTAGGATATATTGATAATATTCCATATGAAAATAAAGATAATTATTTAGAAAATGGTTATGCTTTAAATGATAGAGTCGGTGTCAGTGGATTAGAATATCAGTATGAGAGTCTTTTAAGAGGAGAAAAAGATCAATATAAAGTTAACGATAGCAATGATTTAGAACTCATAAAAGAAGGGTCTAGAGGTATGGATATTGTGCTGTCAATTGATATTAATTTGCAACTTGATATAGATAACATAGTAAAAAAAGAGATTAAGAAAGCTAAAACTATGCCAAATACTAAGTATTATAATCATAGTATCGTAATTATTGGAGACCCTGATACTGGAGAATTACTCACAATAGCGGCCTGGGAAATTGATAAAAATAATTTTGAAGAGATATCTTATCAGATAGTTAATGAAACTATTCAACCGGGATCAATAGTAAAGGGTGCTAGTATGCTAGTAGGATATAATTCAGGAGTTGTCAAAATAGGATCAACTGAATATGATGCTTGTATTAAATTAAAAGAAACTACTAGAAAATGTTCTTGGAGAAACATGGGAACAGTTAATGATTTGGAAGCAATAAAGTATTCTTCTAATGTTTTTCAGTATAAAACTGCCATAAAAGTAGGAGGTGGGGAATATTGTTATAATTGTAGCGCTAATATTGATTTTAGTGTATTTGAAACATATAGAAAAACATTTAATGAATTAGGACTTGGAACACTAACTAAAATAGATTTACCTAATGAATCAGTAGGATATATTGGTAATCATAAAGATTCTAGCTTAATTATTGATTATGCCATAGGACAATATGATACTTTTACACCTATTGGAATATCACAATATATTTCAACAATTGCCAATGGTGGTACTAGAATTGCCCCTAAATTGTTAAAATCAGTTCATGCAAGTAGTGATACTAGCGATATTGGAGAAAAATTATATGATACACAAGTAAAAGTATTGAATAATGTTACAACCAAAGAAAAATATATAAATAGAATAAGAGAAGCTTTTAGAGCAGTTATGACTGGTGGAACTGGATCAGGATATATTAATTTCAAATATAAGCCAGCAGGTAAAACAGGGACATCGGAAAGCTTTATTGATACAAATAATGATGGTAATATTGATACCAAAACTAATTCTAAAAACTTTATTGGATATGCACCATATAATGATCCAGAGATAACAATAGCAGTACTAAGCCCCAACATCAGCTATTCTAAAAATAAATCTACCTATCTTTACAATGTTACTTATCAGATAGTAAAGAAAGCAACAAATGCATATTTTCAAAATAAAAATTAAAAAGTGTGTCAATAACTTTTGAAAATGTCTCAAAAATTTTTAAATATAAGCG
>DAOPMC010000037.1:0-6794 GCA_035392025.1 Bacilli bacterium | reverse complement strand
TTAATACCTGTGAAAATGCAGGTTACCCGCGACAGGACGGAAAGACCCCGTGGAGCTTTACTGTAGCTTGATATTGGAATTTGGAATCTTATGTAGAGAATAGGTGGAAGACTTTGATGCGAAGACGCTAGTTTTCGTGGAGTCAACTTTGGAATACCACCCTTAATATTTTAGATTTCTAACCTAGACCCGTAATCCGGGTCAGGGACAGTGTCTGGTGGGCAGTTTGACTGGGGCGGTCGCCTCCCAAAATGTAACGGAGGCGCCCAATGGTTCCCTCAGAATGGTTGGAAATCATTCGTAGAGTGTAAAGGTATATAGGGAGCTTAACTGCGAGACCTACGAGTCAAGCAGGTGCGAAAGCAGGGCTTAGTGATCCGGCGATTCAGTATGGAATGGTCGTCGCTTAACGGATAAAAGTTACCCCGGGGATAACAGGCTGATGCCACCCAATAGTTCACATAGACGGTGGTGTTTGGCACCTCGATGTCGGCTCGTCACATCCTGGAGCAGAATTATGTTCCAAGGGTTGGGCTGTTCGCCCATTAAAGTGGCACGCGAGCTGGGTTCAGAACGTCGTGAGACAGTTCGGTCCCTATCCGTCGTGGGCGTAGGAAAATTGAGAGGAGTTGTCCTTAGTACGAGAGGACCGGGATGAACATACCTCTGGTGTATCTGTTGTCATGCCAATGGCAGCGCAGAGTAGCTATGTATGGAAAGGATAACCGCTGAAAGCATCTAAGCGGGAAGCCTCCCTCAAGATGAATTTTCCCATTCTTCGTGAAGTAAGATCCCAGGTAGACTACCTGGTTGATAGGTCAGAGGTGGAAGCATAGTGATATGTTGAGCTGACTGATACTAATAGATCGAGGATTTAATCCCATTAATTATTTATATTTTATATTATTTGATAAATACATTATCTTAGTTTTCAGAGAATTATTTATAATTCTTTTCCTTAGTGACGATAGCGAAAGTGGTACACCTGGTCCCATTCCGAACCCAGAAGTTAAGCCTTTCAGTGCCGACGATAGCGTAAGTGAAAATAGGGCGTTGCTAAGGAATTTTTTTGTGCAAAAATTTAATTAATTTTTGTTTGGACATTATATATAAAAAATGATATGATTAATTTATAAAGAATAGAGAAGGGAGATAAGTGTGTGCTTATTTCCCTTTTAATTTATAGGAGGAGTAAAATATGACACAAAAGAAAGAATATAATAAGACATTTTTATTTTTTCTACAGTTTTTAAAATCTCAAGGAAGTATCAAAACTTGGGGGGAGGCAAGCACATTATATTTTAAAGAAACAGGTGAAGATTTATTACCAGATAATCTTAGCCGTTTGTGCAAGAAAACAGTTGTTGGAGACATTTCAACATCATTGTTGTTTGATTACGCAAAAAAATATAGTTATAAAAGTTTGACACCTGAAAAAGTTAATGGTGAAAGTGATAAGTCAGGAATGTTTTTTGAAGTATTAGAAGAAACAAAGACTTTAAGAGTTCCATTTTCAATTACAGCGAAAGACTTGGTGGAAAAGTTTAATGTCATTGAAGATAAAGATGATGCTGATACTGTTCGTCAAAAGATAATGCATAAAATGGCTGACCCAATCTTTTTACTAGAATATTTGCATTTTGATCCTGTAGAATATGAAGTGGCAGAATATAAGATTGGTTCTTGGAGTACCCCAGTAAAAGAGGAAACTGAGGATGGCAAAAGTGTTGTTGTAGTACTGAATGAAACATATAAAATTATTATAAGGCGTAGAAAAAACTTAGAAATATATGATGAAAGAATCATTGATAAACTTGTTGAAAAATCTAGAGAGTCACTAAATGAATTTTTGAAGCAAGAGCAAATTGCACCATTTAGATTATTGCCTCAAATTGAAATTCCAAAGTATTCTGGGCAATTATTAAATGATGATTTGATGTTGGTGGTTCCTGATGCTGAATTACATCTAGGGAAATTAACATCAATTACTGATTATGAAGATTATTCTAGTAAACAAGCACTTTGGCGTTATGCATATATAATGGGTAGTGAGATTGCAAAGATTCAGAGTCAATGTCAAGCAAGAACATTATTATATGGGATTGGAAATGATTTCTTCAATTCAGATACAATGGATGCAAAAACAGGTGCTGGAACACAGCAAACAGATGACTCAAGATTTAATGAGATGTGGCTAAGCGGAAAAACGGCACATGTTCATGCAATTGAAAGTATGAAATCAATTTTTGATAAAATTATATTGAAGCATTCTCCGGGCAATCATGATTATATAAAAACGCAGATGTTGTATTTTAATTTATATGATATATTTAAACAAGACGATAAAGTAGAAATTGACATGGATATTAAATCATTGCATTATGCGACAGCACATGTGTTTGGAGATAACCTTATTGTGTTTCATCATGGGAAACACCCAGAACCTAAAAAGGGGTTAAATGATGATGATTTGGTTGAACTCGTTGATAAACAATTTGCTGAAGAGACAAGAAAAACTAAAAATACATATGTCATTGCAGGTCATTTGCATACGTCTTCTGAAAATAATTTTTCAAGTAGAAGGATAAAAAAAGGTAAGTGTGTATTGAGAACAGGTTCTCCAACAGGCATTGGGTCTTGGGAAGTTGGCTCTGGATATTTTGGGGAAAAAGTTCATAATGCGTACCTGTTCCACCGAACTAAGGGACTGGTTGCAACTTACAATATTGTTATTGATCAAGAAGATTTAAGTAAGAAGATTGGGAGTATGGATAGAAAATTAAGCAGTAATCTATGTGATGAGGTAGAAAAATCCATTGCTAAAGCAGATACTGGAATAAGAGGGCGCTCTGCTATGAGAGATATTAAGGTAATGGATAAAAAGATCTCACAAATTGAATCTAATTATGAAGATAAATTAAGTGGTATTTTGCAACTTTTAGAAATAAACGTTCCTATTGAAGAAATTCCTGAAGAAAAACGTGCCCTAATATTAGATTGTATGGGTTATGGAGAAGAAGTTAAAGCATTGGTTGACAGAAAGTCTCAAATTAAAGAATATGAGCTAGGATTAAAACGAGATAAGTAAACTAGAATTATCTAGTTTTTTTCTTTTATGTAGAAAAATAATACTTAGTTTGATATAATTGGTATAGCAAGCGAGGTAATAGTATGAAATTATATGATGAATTAGTATGGAGAGGTTTAATACAAGATATAAGTGATCCTAAGTTAGAAGAGCTTTTAAATAATGGAGGACTTACTTTTTATATTGGTACTGACCCTACTGCAGATAGTATGCATATTGGGCATTTCTCTTCTTTTTTACTCCCTGTGAGACTTAAAAAGGCGGGCCATAATCCAATTTTATTAATTGGGGGTGCAACTGGTCTAATTGGAGATCCAAAGCCCAGCAATGAACGTCAAATGATTTCTAAAGAGGTTGCTGCGAGATATGCTGATGCCTTAACTAAACAAGCTAAAGAGATATTTGGCTTTGAAGTTGTTAATAATTATGATTGGTGTAAAAATATTAATATGTTAGACTTTTTAAGAGATTATGGTAAATATTTTAATATTAATTATATGATAGATAAAGATATTATAAGAAGAAGAATGGAAACAGGTATTACTTTTACTGAGTTTTCATATATGATTATTCAAGCACTAGACTTTCTACATTTATATGAGGCAAAAGGTTGTACATTACAAGTCGCAGGTTCTGATCAATGGGGTAACATTACGGCAGGTATTGAATTAATTAGAAAAAAGCTTGGTAAAGAAGTTTATGGATTTACAATGCCTCTTATTACTGATGCAAATGGTGTTAAATTTGGTAAGACTGAAGGCAATGCTTTGTGGCTAGACAAAAATAAAACATCATCTTATGAATTATATCAATATTTGATAAATACAGATGATGTCATTGTTGTTAAATATTTGAAAGCTTTCACATTTTTAGATAAAGAGGAGATCGAAAGATTAGAAAAATGCGTTAAAGAGGAGCCTGAAAAAAGAGAAGCTCAAGAAGTATTAGCAAAAGAAATAATAACATTCTTACATGGAAAAGAATGTTATGAGAGAGCAGTTTTTGTATCTAAAACTCTTTTTACTGGCAAAGTTAACGAATTAAGTGACAAGGAAATAGAAGAAGTATTTAGAGATGTACCTACTTTTGAACTAGATAAAGATATTATTTTGATTGATTTCTTAGTAAATAGCAATATTTGCAGTAGCAAAAGAGAGGCAAGGGAAATGTTAACTTCTAATGCAATAAATATTAATGGTAGTGTAGTAAATGATGAAAATTATTTAATTGATTCTAGTAGAAAATATAATATAATTAGAAAGGGTAAGAAAAAATATTATTTAGTAAAATAGGCTTGTCCTATTTTTTTTATTTGTCTTTTGTTAACATTTTGAATGGGGTATTACTTGTTTTTAATTTGTGAATAAATTATAATATATATAGAAATTGGTGATTAACTTGAAAAGAAATGGATTCATAGAGGGCGCAGTTATTACAACTGTCGCAATATTTATATCAAAAATATTAGGTATGGTTTATGTTATACCTTTTTATAGTATTGTTGGTGAACAAGGTGGGGCTTTATATGGATATGCATATAATGTTTATAACTTGTTTTTAATTGTATCAACAGCAGGAATTCCTCTTGCAATTAGTAAGTTAACTAGTGAATATGATTCTTTGGGTATGATTGCTGACAAAGAGAAAATGTATAAAGTGGCTAGAAATTGTATTTTAGTATTTGCAGTCTTATCATTTTTATTATGTTTTATATTTGCCCCTTTGATTGCTAAATTAATTATTGGTGATATGGTTGGCGGTAATACAATAGAGGATGTTACCTTTGTTATAAGAGCTGTATCGTTTGGACTATTAGTAGTACCATTCTTAAGTGTTATAAGAGGCTATTTGCAAGGACATAAATACATGAGAGCTCCTGCTATTAGTCAAGTAATTGAACAATTTGTAAGGGTTTTAGTGATAGTTGGCGGCAGTTATTTTGCATTAAAAGTATTTAGATTATCTATTACAGAAACTATGGGAATTGTTGTGTTTAGTGCAACTGCTGGAGCGATCATAGCATATTTTTATCTTTTACATATATTTAGAAAAAATAAAGAAAAAGTTTTTCCAAAAAATAGTGATGCAAGCCAAGTTTCTACTAAAGAAATAGTGAAAAAAGTAATAACGTATTCTATTCCATTTATCATTATAAGCATCTCTAATAATATTTATTACAATATTAATATGGTTTTGGTAATAAGAATTATGACTAAACTTGGGTATGATGCGTTAACAACAGAAACTGTCAGTAGTATATTTACAACATGGGGAACTAAAATATGTATGATTGTTATATCAATTGCAACGGGAATTATGACAAGTTTAATACCACATGTTGTTAGCAGTTACGTTAAGGGTAAGATGGATGAGGTTAATATTCAGTTTAATAAAAGTCTAAAAGCAATACAATTGGTAATTGTACCTACTGCACTATTTATATCTTTAACATCTGGTTCGGTATGGCTATTATTTTATGAAAATACTGGAGTGGGTGCTAATATAATCAAATTTACAATATTAGCAACTATATTAGAAAGTGCTTATGTAATTTTAATGTCATTATTTCAAGGACTAAACAAGTCTAAGATGATATACATTAGTATATTATTAGGAATTGGTGCTAATACCATTTTGGCGGTTCCATTTATGCTTTTATTTAATAAACTTGGCTATGATGCATATTATGGTACAATATTTGCAACATATATTGGATATTCTTTGGCATTGTTAGTATCAATTATCTATTTAAAGAAAAAATTAGGTTTTAATTTAAAAGGAAGTATTAAACTATTACCCAAAACATTATTTGGAGTATTGGCAATGGTTGGTGTCTCACTATTTATTTCTATATTTTTCAAAGCAACAGATTATTCTAGATTAATGCAATTGCCTATTTTGGCAGGATATGGTGTTATTTTAATAGGAATATTTGTGCTTATTAACTGGAAAGAATATAAGCTTATAATACCTAAGAAATATATAGATAAGTTTACTAAAAATAAAAAGGACTAATGTCCTTTTATTCTTTTCCGTAAATATTTTTTTTATTATCTTTAAAAAGTTTAATCTTTGGTGGAATATAAGTTAGAAGTATATATATAATGATATATCCTACAAGTATGCAAATTGTAATATAGGTGTTTATAACCAATATAGTGTTGATTGAGAGTATTAGATATGACACTAATGCACCAACTGCAGTTGCAATGAATACTGAAATTAATTTTAATGCTTTGTTATCTTTTTTTATAATGGCGCGGGCACTGTAATAGATTGCAAATATAAGTGCAATACTAACAAGTATTTGAGATGTTTTAGCAATTAAAAGATTATTATTTTTAAAGATAGCGGGAAGTTCAATAAATGTCCATAATATTGTTGGTAAAATCACTACTTTTAAATTTTCCCAAATACTATCATTATTTATACTCAATAAATCAGTAAATTTATTAGGCTTTACTAAATCATCTACATAATGAAATAACATTGATGTGAAAAAAATAAATAAAAAGCCTAAAGCCTCAAAAAAAATCAACATTATCCATACCACCTTTATTCTAAAATCATTATACAATATTGTAAACTAATATTCAAATAAATATTGTATAAATCTAAATATTTTTATATACTATAATTGGAATGATATATAAAGGTGACTAACTATCAGAAGTCAAGAGAAATTGATGATTTCTTTAAAAAATAA
>DAOPMC010000036.1:0-7466 GCA_035392025.1 Bacilli bacterium | reverse complement strand
AGTTGGGACATTTTCCCGGAATAACACCTAAGACATTATCATAGATTAATCATAGAAAAGAATAAAAATATCAATAGGTATTGACAAAAAGCTCCAAAAAGTGTTATATTGAACGTGCGTAAAAAACGCATATGGGTGATTAGCTCAGTTGGTTAGAGCACCTGCCCTACAAGCAGGGGGTCGTAGGTTCGAGTCCTACATTACCCACCATTTTTATGCCGAAATAGCTCAACTGGTAGAGCAACTGACTTGTAATCAGTAGGTTGTGGGTTCAAGTCCTATTTTCGGCACCATATGGAGGGATAGCGAAGAGGCTAAACGCGGCAGACTGTAAATCTGTTCCTTCGGGTTCGGTGGTTCGAAACCACCTCTCTCCACCACGGTGAAATTATTAATTACTTTATTAGAAGTAATTTTTTTATGCTATAATTTAAGTAGGAGAGTGATTTAATGACATTAGTAGTTCTTGCGGCAGGTATGGGAAGCCGATATGGAGGTTTAAAGCAAATTGAACCAATTGGCCCAAATGGTGAATTTATTATTGATTATTCAATATATGATGCAATAAGGGCAGGATTTGATAAGGTTGTTATGATTATCAAAGAAGAAAATTACGATATTTTCAAAGAGACAATAGGTAAAAGACTTGAAGATAAAGTAGAACTTACCTATGTATTTCAAAATAATAATAATGTTCCAGTAGAAATACCAAGTGATAGGGTTAAACCACTTGGAACTGCACATGCTATTTTATGTTGCAAAGATAGTGTAAAAGAAAATTTTGCAATTATTAATGCCGATGACTTTTATGGATATGATAGTTTTCAAAAGATTGCAGAATTTTTAAAGAACAATATAGATGAAAATGAATATGCAGTAGTTGGATATCATGCCATTAATACCATTACTGATAATGGATCTGTTAAAAGAGGAGTGTGTAGTAGTGAAAATGGATATTTAACAAAACTAACAGAGTGCAAGATTGAAAAAAGCAATCAAGTATTACTTGCAACTCCACTTTCTAGAGAAGAGTCATTTCATATAGATAATGATCAATTAGTGTCTATGAATATGTTAGGATTTACTCCAAAACTTTTTGATTATTTAGAGAGTAGATTTGAAAGCTTCTTAAAAGAAAGTGATTTAAATACATGTGAATATTTAATACCTGAAGTAGTATCAGAAGAGATGAATAAAGGATTGGTAAAAGTAAAAGTACTTGATACAACATCTAAATGGTATGGTGTAACTTATAAAGAAGATAAAGATGAAGTTGTAAACGCAATCAAAGATATGATTGATAGTGGAATATATCCAAATAATTTATGGCAATAAAATAGAGCATCAGCTCTATTTTTAATTATAATAAATTTTATCTAGGTAAAACTCTGGTTCACATGTAAGATTTATTCCAAGAGATTTTAATGATTTAAAGTCTCCATTTTGAACAATATATGTAGCATGAGCATCACAGTCTTTAAGCTTTTTTAGATTAGTCAGCGCCTCTTTTATAACAGGGTTAGTGACAGAGGATATACTTAACGCAATTAATACTTCTTGAAGTTGTAATCTATCCCCATAATAATCAGATGATAATTTGTAAGTTGTAATTGGTTTTAGTATAGTAGGTGATAATAATTTAATATTATCAGGAATATTAGTAAATTCTTTTAAAGCATTTATAATAAGACTACTAGCAGGTGATAATAATTTAGTTTGTTTTCCTGTAATAATTTTACCATCTGGAAGTTCTAGCGCAATAACTGGAACTTTTTCTTTATTGGCTTTCTTTAGTGCTGGTTTAACCGTTGTAAGAAAGTTCTCATCAATATTAAGACTATTCATCAATACTTCTATTCTAGTTGGAATATCTTCATCTACTAATCCTTTTTTATAGTTTACTTTTTCACCATAATATCTTCTTACTATTTCTTGTTTAGCAGCATCACAGATAATTTTATCATCACTAATACAAGATCCAATCACATTAACACCCATATCAGTAGGTGAATTGTAGATATTTGTATTAGTTATTTTTTCTAATATTTTTTTTAGTACTGGAAATAATTCTAAATCACGATTATAGTTTACGGCAACTTGACCATATGTTGACAAGTGAAATGAGTCAATCATATTGACATCTTTTAAGTCAGCGGTCGCAGCCTCATATGCAATATTAACAGGATGTTTTAAATCTAAATTCCATACTGGAAAAGTTTCGAATTTGGCATAGCCGGCATTAACACCATTTTTATGCTCATGATAAAGTTGGGATAAGCAAGTTGCAAGTTTACCAGAACCAGGGCCTGGAGCATTCACCAAAATAAGTGATTTTTTAGTTTCAATATAAGGATTTGCACCATATCCTTCATCGCTTACAATAGTATCAACATCATTTGGATAACCTTTGGTAAATGTATGAATATAAGTTTTAATATTTTGTCTGTTTAATTTTTTTATAAATTTATCAACACTTGGTTGCTGCTTATATAGTGTAACTACAACACTATTAACTTTAAAACCAAGATCACGAGATTTGTTTATCAATCTAATAACTTCAGTGTCATATGTAATACCATATTCTGCACGAGTTTTATTCTTTTCTATATCATTAGCATTAATACAAAATATTATTTCTAAATCGTCTTTTAATTCTTGAAACATCTTAATTTTAGAATCTGGCTTAAAACCTGGTAATACTCTAGCAGCATGATTATCATCAAAAAGTTTGCCACCAATTTCAAGATATAATTTATCAAACATGTTAACGCGTTCTTTAATTTTTTTACTCTGTAAATCCACATATTTTTTATTATTAAAACCACTTCTCATATAAAAACAACTCCTATTATAAAAAACTATATCATAAAAAACTATCAAATAATAGAGTATAATTTACATAAAAATAATGATATAATTAAGATGATCCCCGCCGAAGTAGCTCAGTTGGTAGAGCAGCTGTCTCGTAATCAGCAGGTCGTAGGTTCGAGTCCTATTTTCGGCACCATTAGTTAATTACTTGTACTTAGCATGCAAGTTTTTTAATGAAAAAGAATTAATCAATTATTAAACCTATCTATATACTAAAAAATATAAAATTGTGATATGATAGTATTGATAAAATGAGGAGGTATTATTTGATAATGAAAAAGATATTTAATAAAATAATAAAAGACAAAAAATTATTGATAGGTATAATTATTGGAACTATTATTTTAATTATATTTATTATATTTTTAAGTAACAAAGGGGCATTACCTATTTTTGGAAAAAAAATAAATATTATTGAATCCGAGGTTAATAAACTTGAATTAGTTAATTATAATCATAATAACTTTTCGATGAAAATACCTAAAGGCTGGATAGTCGATACAGCGGGAGAAGGCATGTATTTTTCTATTAGAGTATTTGATCCAAATGATGACAGATATCAAATATTTTCTATATTAAAAGCAGAGCCATTATTGAAAAATAAAAAAGCAAAAAATTGGTATGAAAATTATTATAAATCATTTGGAGGAGCAGGAAATAAGATATTAGCGAAAGCCATTGTACTTTCAACTCCTACAATTGAATCGTTCTATAGTAATTTTAATAATTATGTTAATTTTGTTGAAGAAATTGGTTCTACATTTAAAGCACCGGATTTAAGTCATTTTACTGTAATAGAATCTTTTCAAAATAATTCTCAACTAAAAAGTATAGCTCAAGACGATAAAGTTATAAGGGGAACTTTTCAAGATTCAAAATCTGGTAAAAAAGGTGAAGGTTTATTTATGGGCTCTTTAATAAATCCAGGTAGTTATAATTTATTAGGGTTTGATTCAATGTTTTATACAGTATACAATGTAATTGGAATATCTGCTGGAGAATATGATTTTGTCAATTATAAAGAACTGCTAACAAATTCTTTGAACTCATTAGTCTATAAAGAATCATTTGTTAATCAAACAATTAATGATATTGAACAATCAACTAAAAATGCTCTTGCAATAAATAAATCAATAAATGATGCTTTTGATTCTTATAATAATGCGTGGAGTAGTAGACAAGTAACTTATGACATAATAAGTCAAAAACAAAGTGATGCAACACTTGGATATGAGAGAGTTTATGATACAAAAACAGGTAATATATATAAAGCTTATAATGGCTTTACTGATGATTATACAGGAAAAAGATATCAAGCAATAACTGAAAAAATGTATACTGAACCAATAAAAGGTTATATAGGAAAGTAGATTTATATGAAAAAAACGTTAATGTTTATTGTTATTATATTGATTAGTGTGACTGGATGCAAAACTAAGGGATTACTTTATTTTCAAGATATACAGGAAATAAAATATATTAATGAAAATAAAGACAATATTTCTTCTGTTGTTGTTCATAAAACAACACTTGCAAGTAATGATTGTTATAAAGTTGATATCGATGAAGCATATGAAAAAATTAATAAAATAAAAATAATAAAAAAATCAAATATATTTGTTACTGATGACTACTTATCATATAATTTTAAATTTGATGATGAGACAAAAAAAACGGTTTATTTTGAAGGAAAATATTTAGTAATCGATAAAGAAAGTTATACTATTGAAAATTTTCCACAAATAGAATTGAAAGAAGAAAATATTATAGAATGTCAGTATTAAAAAAATACATAGTTTAAAAATGAAAAATTAAATGTTATTTTTGTTGGAGTATTAACTAAGAATAGACTTTTAAAGTGAGTTGTGATTGGTGCGAGAATAGTTGCTATTAGAAAATATAGTTTTGGATAAAAGAATTTTATTTGCAATACTATTTAAAATATTGTAAAATATCTTTATAAGATAGACTGAAAGGAAATTGATATGGAAGAATTTGTAAGGAATAAACAAGATGTTAATAATTTGCCAACAGGACCAAATGGGAAATTAAATTTGGATGCTCTTGATAAAGTAGGAGCGTATCCTAATGTCCCACTACCAACAGAAAAAGATATAGATGAGATGACGATAGAGGAATTAGAACAGGTGCGTGCTGGATTAACTAACGATGCACTAAACGATATGCATAGATAAATATTGACATTTTTAAAGCTACTATGTTATAATTCTACTTGCTGGGAGAAGTACTCGAGGTTGTCCCAGCGTTATGGGGGATTAGCTCAGCTGGCTAGAGCATCTGCCCTGCACGCAGAGGGTCAGGAGTTCGAATCTCCTATCCTCCACCATAATGTATATGACTCACTATGTGAGTTTTTTATTTAGAGGAGAAATTTATGAATATAGAAGAAAAATTATCATCATATTTAGATGATAATAAAAAGTTAAAAGTTTATCCATCAAAAAGAAAATATAAAAACATGGCATTATTATATTTATCAAATAAGTTTGATTATGATGAAGAATATAGTGAAAAAGAAGTTAATAATATTATTGATGATAATTGTGTGTTTAAAGATGCAGCATGGATAAGACGTGAACTTTTTGGAATGGGTTTTCTTGGTAGAACGATGGATGGAAAAAAATATTGGAAAGAAAAAGAACAGCCAAGTTTAGAATATTTAGGTTTATTAGATTAAAAAAGGTATTGCTACCTTTTTTTAATCTAATTCACTTATTTTATTTTCCATATCTGCTGTTTTGTCTTTTAAATTTTTATTACTAGCACATTCTAAGCTATACCAACCATTTTGAAACATAATAGTATATAGTTCTCTAACAGTTTCTTTTGTGCCATTAAACATGTCAAAGATTTGATCGTATAGTTTTTCATTACTAGCCTCACTTAGCATAGTGCTTAAACCATCAGATATTTTTTTTTCTGATAATAAAAGTGAAGTTAAGATATCTCTATCATTTAATTCAATGGTTTGAGATATTACAGTCATGGGATTAGAAATTTTATTATTCATCTATGCCACCTTTTAATATATTAATAATATTTATAGAGTACTGCTTGTGCATATTAGTAATTGTTTCAAGTACACTTTTAAAATCATTATTTTCTAATAGTTCAATATAATTATAAGTTTCTTTTGCAAGATTGAAGTTCCAGTCAAAAGCATCATTTAGATATAACAAATCTTTATCAGATATAATGTTTGGTATTTCTTTCATATTGGTCTCCTTTATTATTGTAATGTGTTAACATATTTATAAATATTCAATTTAATTAAGATATTTTTTATGATATAATTTAAAAGGTGATATAGTATGAATAAACCTATTATAGGAATTATTGCAAGATCAAGTGAAATTGTAAGCGGATATAATGTGATGATGGTTCATGAAAGTCTTAGACGAGCAATAATTAGAGCTGGTGGTATTCCTATTTTGATTTTACCTAGTCAAGATGTGGAATATGAAAAGCAAATTCCTAGAGAAATGAAAAGATTGACTGATGATGAAAAAGAAGATATTATCAAACAAATAAATTTATGTGATGGGATTGTTATGCCTGGAGGACTTAAATGGTATGAGTATGATATGTTTATTTGCAATTTTATTTTGGATAATGATATTCCAACGCTAGGTTTATGTATGGGAATGCAACTTTTAGCATATGTTGATAATATGAGAAAAAGTACTGATATAGTTACAATAGAAAAAAATGTAACTAATATCGATCATTGCCAAAAAGGCATAAAATATGTACATGATGTTAGAATAGTGGATAATACAAATTTAAAAAAAATAGTAAAGTTGGATACGCTAAATGTAAATAGTAGACATAATTATCATGTTAGTGGAATAAATGAGGCAATTGTATCTGCATATTCGCAAGATAATTTAATAGAAGCTATTGAATTTCCAAAGAAAAGGTTTATAATAGGTGTTCAATGGCATCCAGAGACAATACTTGATGAAAAAAAATATAATCAAGATATTTTTGATAGTTTAATAGAGGCCTCACTTAAATAAAAACTAAGGTTGACTTAGAAAAAGTGCTGTGTTATAATTATTTTGCTACTTTTTAGGCATATTGCCTAATTAATAGTGCGCCTGGAGGAATACCCAAGTCTGGTTGAAGGGACCGGTCTTGAAAACCGGGAGGTCGGCGACGGCGCGGGGGTTCGAATCCCTCTTCCTCCGCCAAAATTTTATCGCGGGATGGAGCAGTCTGGTAGCTCGTTGGGCTCATAACCCAAAGGTCATAGGTTCAAATCCTGTTCCCGCAACCAATGGTTCCGTGGTGTAGTGGTTATCACGCCTGCCTGTCACGCAGGAGATCGCGGGTTCAAGTCCCGTCGGAACCGCCATTTTTTTTAGGCTTCATAGCTCAGTCGGTAGAGCAACGGACTGAAAATCCGTGTGTCACTGGTTCGAATCCCGTTGGAGCCACCATATTTGATTAATTCGAATTGCTTTATTTGGTAGTTCGTTTTTTTTTTAAATTAATATAAAGACAATAAAATATAAAATGTACATTTGTAAATGATGTGAGACAAAAAATATAAAAATTTTAAAAGCAATATG
>DAOPMC010000035.1:0-7812 GCA_035392025.1 Bacilli bacterium | reverse complement strand
AAAAAGATAATCCTTCTGCTTCATGTTCTCCGTGATATGGATCTTGTCCTAATATAACTATCTTAATATCATCATAATCTGTTAATTGCATTGCCTTAAATACATCATCTGCCATAGGATAACAAGTTTTTATGCTGTATTCATGCCTTACTTTATTTACTAAATCCATAAAATAAGGCTTTTTATATTCTTCTTTTAAAAGACTATCCCATTTATTTGTAATCATAATATCACCTAGTACTATTCTATCACAATTTATTAATTATTTTATTCTTTAACTTATAAATACTGTACATGTTTATTATTGCAAGCAATGCTACTGATGTATTAACAAGTTCCCAAATAAAATTAGATTTAATTATTCCTCCTACAAATAATACAATAACTGTTATTATCTTTAAAATAATTGTTTTTTTATTAGTAAGTGTTTTTAAACTACTTTCTCCATAATAATATCCTGTAATGATTGTTGAAAATGCAAATAGTACTAGAATTATTAATAAGATATAGTTACCAAACTCACCTAAATGATAATTAAATGCATATTTAGTTATTTCTATTCCATTAGGATTTGTTAGATTTAAAACTTTGTAGTTACTAGTTAATACTATTATCGCTGTAATTGTCGTAATAACTAGTCCAATAAAATATATACCTATCATTTGAATATAGCCTTGTTTTAGATAGTTATTATCATCACTGGCACCTACTGCAATAGCACCCGTTCCAAGACCTGATTCAGTTGCAAATATTGACTTTTGTAATCCTATATAAAAAACATATAATATCCCACCACTGATACTTTTAGGATTAAAGGCGTTTACTAATATATCTTTGAATATACCTGGTATTTGATAATAATTAATAATTATGACATATGCTCCTATTAATAAATATATTAAAGACATTAAAGGTACTATTTTAGAACATATTTTAGATATCGCATTGATTCCTTTAAATATAACGATTCCAGATATTAAAGTTATTATTATAGAAATAATTATTTTATTAGTTGAAAAAATATCGCTAACTAAAACTGTTATTGTATTTGTTTGAATTGTTAGAAAACAAAATATATATGAAATTATAATTAAGATAGCATAAATAATTGATAATTTTTTATTATTTAAACCTTTTTCTATATAACAAGATGGACCACTTATTGAAGCAATACCATCTTGTTTTCTATAAATAACTGCAAGTGCACTTTCTAAATATGTATTAATTGAAATAATAATAGTTATTATCCACATCCAAAATATAGTACCTACTCCACCTATATATATAGCAAGGGATATTCCCGCAAGAGATCCTACTCCTATTTTATTGGCAAGAGACATCATTAAAGTATCAATCGCAGAGATATGATTTGTTTTATCTCTATGTAATAATGATAGAATCATTTTTTTAATGTTTAGTTGTGGAAACTTTAATTTAATTGAAAAATATATTGCATTAAAAAACATCAAAGTTATTGCAATAGCCCATATTATTTTATTTATCATAATAAATTATATAAAAAAAGTATAAGAATATTCAAAATATTCTTATACTTTAATTTCATCCAATGCTTGATCTTGCATAGATACATATAATTTAATATTTGTTTTTCTCAATATAGAATTTGTCTCATCATAAGCTTTATCTTTAGTATTATTTTCTTCGCTTAGATGGGCTAAAACTATATATTTAGTTTTATCTCCCATAACAGTTTTTAAATATTCTGTTGTTTGTCTATTAGAGAGATGTCCTTCATCTCCTGATATTCTTTTTTTAAGAATAAATGGATAAGATCCTTCTATTAACATATCTTCATCGTGATTAGATTCTATTATATAGATATCTTTATTTTTAGTAAGACTTATTATCTTTCTATTAATATATCCCGTATCTGTTATATAAACTAATTCTTGATTATTATTTTTTATTAATAATCCAATGCATGGAACATCGTGAGATACATTAAAATGGCTAATTTCTATGTCTTTAATTGTTTGTGGATTATCTAAGTTTTCTTTGGTATAGATTTTAATATCATATTTTTTTTCTATCACTGCGAGACCTTTTATATGATCAATATGAGCATGAGTAATAATTATGGCATCTATATCTGTTAGATTAGTATCTTCTAATCTTTTTTGTAATTCTTTGGTCGTTAATCCTACATCTATTAGTATTTTGGCATTTTTTGTTGTAATTAATGTAGAGTTCCCTTTTGAACCACTTGCTAATACTTTTACTATCATCTATATAAATCAAATGGATTAACTAAATCACCGCTTGAACTTGCGCTGCATGTTGCTGTGCTATATGTCCTTACTAAAGATTTGTCTTCTCCATAATACCTAACTTCAAAGTGTAAATGCGTTCCTGTTGATCTTCCTGTATTTCCCATAAGGGCAATAACTTCTCCCATTTCTACTCCATCACCAACTTTAACATATATTTTTGAAAGATGTGCATATCTTGTTTTAAATCCATTATTGTGATTTATAATTATCAAATATCCATATGTTCCTCCCCATCCTGCCAATTCTACTGTTCCACTATTAGCAGCATAGATTGGAGTTCCTAAACCTCCTGTACCACATATATCAATTCCCCAATGGCAGCTTCCCCTACGCCATCCCATCTTACTAGAGATGATATACGGAATCTTTGTAGGCCATTTCCAAACTCCTACATCACCAACTACATATGAAGTCCCTGTGGTTTTTTCTACAATTCTATTTACTGACTCCTTTGTTATTTCAGTGCTTATGGTAACAGCATCTACAATCTCATTATTAGAATATTTAATAGTTTTTGTTACTATTGCTGAACCCTCAGATCCTTCACGAATTATTTTTACTGATCCAGATACTAGATTATTATTTACTTTTACTTCCGTCTGATACATCAGTGATTCTTTTGCTACTTCATATCTTTCCTCTATTACAGAAAACATTGGATCTATTAATCCAATAATTACTTCTTGCCCTGTATATAATAGTGCATCTTCAGATAAAATTGCAGGATTTGCTATCAAAAATTCATTTGTAGACATTTTGTTCTTTCCTGAAATGGATTCTATTGTATCCCCTGATTTAACAATATATGTTTTTTGCTTATCGGTTGTGCCAAATAACAAAAATGCTGTTAAATCATCTCCATTAGTAAATAAATATTGGTCTATTGGAATTCTCTCATATTTAATTACAAAATCATTTTCTATATAAACATTCTCAATCGTGGAACCTGTTGTTATAATTTTATCTTGAGTGTTATTTAAATATTTATCATATGCTTCTTCATCTACGAATGATCTTACCACTTTATCTACTGATTCTTTAAACATATCTAAGTCTAAAACATAAATTTTCGTTTTTTCAATATAATTGTCCTCTTCTGCGGAACTTTCATCAATTCCTTGATTTGTATTTTTGGTTAATTCAATTTGATATCCATCTACTGTGAAAGATCCTTTTTCTTTTATCTCTTCATATATTTGTTTTGTATCTTTTATTTTATTATTATATGTTGTCTCTTCTCTTACTTTTAATCCTTGTGGTGCATATACATTTTCTACACCCAATTTTTCTTTTATCTCTTGTTGTTCATTATTTATGTATTTTTCCAATTCTTCTTCTGATGCTATTAATCCTAATGATTTACCATTTAGATATACTCTATAGGCTGAAGTTGCCTCATAATATCTGCTATTATCTTTGTTTAACAGCATTATAGTAGCGGAAATAGCGAATGCTAAAAGAATAAAGATTATAAACTTTATTTTATTCATTTTCTTCACCTGTTGGAGTCTTTTTATAGTTTACAAATGAGCTTGTATTTCGTTTAAAGTATAAATCTACTGTTGTTGTTATACCATTACGATGTTTTGCAATTATAAGTTCACATGGTGCTCCACCATCTGGTCTTTTCTTTTCTTTATCATAATAATCTTCCATATATAAGAATGCTACAATATCGGCATCTTGTTCTATGGATCCTGATTCCCTTAAATCTGGTAGAATAGGCCTTTTATCGGCTCTTAAATCTACTGGACGTGATAATTGCGATAAGGCAATTACCGGTACATCTAATTCAATTGCCATTGTCTTTAAGGAACGAGATATTTCTGCTACTTCTTGTTGACGATTTCCTGCATATCTAGCACCGCCTTGAATAAGTTGCATATAGTCAATAATAACAATTCCAAGACCAGCCTCAGATGATGCAAGACGTCTACACTTTGCTCTAATGTCTCCTACTGTAATTCCTGGAGAGTCATCTATAAATATATTTGTCTCACCAAGTTGGCTCATAGCTTCATTTACTCTTTTCCAGTCTTCACTATATAGTTTACCTGTCTTTAGTTTATTACCATCAATTTGACCAACTGCGCTGATCATTCTATTTGCCAGTTGCTCTGCACCCATTTCAAGCGTAAATATGGCAACAGTTTTTTTCTCTTTTATGGCAACATTAGTTGCTAAGTTCAACGCGAATGCTGTTTTTCCCATACCAGTACGAGCTGCAAGGATTATCAATTGTTTACCTTGAAGGCCGGCTGTTACTTTATCAAAATCTGTCCATCCTGTTGCAATTCCTGTTACATCGCCTTTATTGGATGCTAATTTTTCAAGTATTTCTTGTGATTGGGCTAAAACATCTGCAATTGGCTTTAGTTCAGATGATTTTCTTTTTTTAATAACATTTAGGATCTTAGATTCTGCTTTATCTAATGTCTCATTAACACTGCCTTCATGTTCGTAACCAAGTGTTGCAATTCCTGTTGCTTCTTCTATTAGGTTTCTTAAAACACTATTTTCTTCTACTATTTTAATATAGTAGTCAACATTTGCTGCCGTTGGAACACATTCTACTAATTCCGTCAAATACTCAATATCCCCTATAGTCTTTAATTCTTTTTTATTTTTTAATTTAGTTGATACCGTTGTAATATCTATCGGACTAGATTCATTAACTAATTCTTTTATTGCTGAAAAAACTTTGGCATTTTTTTCAAAGTAAAAATTTTCAGGATATAATGTTTCTAGTGCTTTTTGTTGTGCATATTGTGATAAAAACATCGATCCTAAAACTGATTTTTCTGCTTCTAAATTATTAGGCAGTTCCTTTGCCATAACATCACCTTCTACTTAGTTATTTTTATTTTTAATGTTGCTTTAACCTTTTTATATAAGTTTATCTCTATATTATGAATTCCAAGTGTTGATAGTGAATTATCAATACTTATTTGATTTTTATTAATATTATATCCTAACTTATCTAATTGTTCTTTTATTTGTTTTGAAGAAATACTTCCAAAAACTTTGTCTTTATCGCCTGCTTTTAACTTAAAATCTAGTGTTTCTTTCTCTAATGCTATTTTAAGTTCTAATGCTTCGCTTTGTGATTTATCACTTTGAGCTTTTTCTTCTGCTCTTTCTTTATTTAATATTTCTACTCCTTTATCTGTTTTTGCTACAGCTAGATTGTTTTTAAATAAGAAATTAAGTGCATATCCGTCTTTTACTTTCTTAATTTCTCCTTTTTTAGCTTGTCCTTTAACATCTTTTAAAAATATTACTTCCATATTACCCTCCTAAATACTTCTTAATATTCTTTTTAATTTTGAATACACTTCATTAATATCACTTGTTTCCATCATTGTTGCTGCTGCTGTATTGGTTCCCCCTCCACCTAATTGTTGCATTATAATTCCTACATCAATATTTCCCATTGATCTAGCACTTATTCCTATTTTATTTTTATCTAAATATCCTATTACAAATGATGCCTCAATATGCTCAAATTGCAACAATATGTCGGCAATCTTTGCTAAATCTTCTCTGCGATATTTTTCTCTTTTACTTCCTAATGATACTGCAAACTTTTCCTTTAAAATATCTATATCATACATTATTTTTTGTCTTCTTACAAATTTTTTAATATTTTGTTTCAATAGATATTGAGCATTGTTATTATCAGCACCATTTTTTGTTAGAAAGTAGGCCGCCTCATATGTTTTATCTGTTGTTCTAATGGAGAAACCATTAGTATCAACAAACATTCCTGCTAAAAGTAATTCTGCATAATCTTTTTTAAGTTTAAATGTAAGATATTCTATCATAAGTGTTAATAATTCACATGTGCTTGATACATTACTAAATATGTAGTTTTTATCTGTTTCAAGTGTCTTATCATCCTCTTCATGATGATCTATTATCATTTTATTTGGAAACATATCTATCAATTTTTCATTTTGTAAAAGATATGGCTTGTTAACATCTAGTATTACGAGGAGAGACCTTTTTTTGATATTATTAATATCTCTAGTATGAATTATTTTAAATTTTTTTGATATTTTCTCTAATGCTTTTTTAACGCTATCTTCATGCCTTCTATCATCAATTATTAAGTATGCGTCTTTTTTATAATAAGAAGCGGCCAAATACAGACCAATCATTGATCCTAATGCATCTAAATCTAGATTCTTATGAGCTGTTATATATATGTGTGAATTATCTTTAATCTCTTTGACAACACGATTAGAAAACTCTTTAATTGTCATATAGCACCTCTTTTCTTCTTTTATTTAATTATACTATAAATTAACTTTAATATAAAGAAAAAACACTTCAAAAAGTGTTTATTTTGTATATGGTAATAATCCTATATAACGTGCTCTTTTTATCTGTTCTGCGATATGTCTTTGGTGTTTTGCACAAGCTCCTGTTACACGACGTGGTAACATTTTGCCTTTTTCATTAATATATTTTCTTAAGATTTCAACATCTTTATAATCAATTTCTTTTCCTGTACACATATAGCAAATTCTTTTTTTCTTACGATAAAATTCTGCCATTTATTATTCCTCCTTTATTTTTAGAATGGTAAATCATCATCTGATATTTTGATTTCTTCACCAAAGTCTTTAAAAGGATCTGATGCTACATCTTCACTTCTTACATCCACTTCTTTTTCTACTTTAAATGGATTATCCATGTTTTCTGATATAGCTTTAGTTCCTTTTGAACCTAAGAATTCAACATTATCTGCTACTACTTCAGTAACATATCTTTTCTTGCCTTCTTGGTCATCATAAGTTCTTGTTTGAATTCTTCCATCAATTGCAACTTGACTTCCTTGAGATAAATAATTTTTAACATTTTCTGCCTGTTTTCTCCAAACAACAATGTTAATAAAGTCTGCTTCTTTTTCTCCTGCTTGGTTGGTAAATGTTCTATTTACTGCTATTGAGAATGTTGCAACCGCAATGTTTGAACCAGTATAACGTAATTCTGGGTCTTTAGTTAGTCTTCCTATTAAAAAAACTTTATTCATCTTATACCTCTAATCTTCCACTTTTATTACTAGATATCTTAATATGTTCTCGTTAACATTCGCAACATGATTAATCTCATTAATCACTTCTGGTTTTGCTTCAAATGTTAATAAATAATAATATCCATTCTTATGTTTCTTAATTTCATATGCTAATTCTCTTTGACCCATTTCTTTGAATTCAAGAACTTTTCCTTTTTGGCTTTCAACTACTTTTTTAAGTGTTTCAGCATTTTCTTTGATGTCTTTTTCTTCTAATGTAGGATTAATTATGTACATTAATTCATATTTATTCATTTTTGCACCTCCTTTTGGACTCTCGGCTTAACCTCTTTGGGCAAGCAAGGAATGAATTGATAAAATCAATTTCTCATATATTATATCATATTATTATAAAAAGAAAAGAATTATTTTTGTAAGTACGATTCTTTATGATTAATCTATGATAATGTCTTAGGTGTTATTCCGGGAAAATGTCCCAAC
>DAOPMC010000034.1:0-8628 GCA_035392025.1 Bacilli bacterium | reverse complement strand
ACTACACTCCCCATTGAATCCTTCATACATTCACCTACTTTATATATTTAGTATAACATAACATATATTTTTAATTTAATATCTTTTTACTATTCATAAATAAAAAAATGCTTTTACAGCATTTTAAATTTATTTTTTAAGCCCTTTTAAGCCCTTAACACCATTATAGTTTTGTAAAATATTTGAATCAAAAGAATATACTATCTTTTTATTACTCTTATAATCTTTAATTGCAATGTCAATCATTTGATCTAAAAGTTCACTGTATTTTTTATTGGTTGGTTCCCATAAATAGAATGATAAAGATCCTGGTATGGTATTAATTTCTCCAACATAAACTTTTTTTTCTTTATTATCAATTAAAAAATCAATGCGGCAAACTCCTTTAATATTAAGTGCTCTAAATACTTTTTTGGCATTAATTCTAATTTCATCTCGTAAATTATCATCAAAATCTCCTGGAATGTTTCTTGATGCTGATGCCATACCCTTTTTAGAAAAGCCTTTGCCTTTCTTACCTCCAAGATATTTATCAGAATAAGTTAAGAAATTACTATTTGTAAATACTTCCTCTATTTCACTTAATTCTTGATATTCATCATTTCCAAGTACTGAAATATTAGCCTCTCTAAGATTTTTTATTCCTTCTTCAATAATAATTTTTTTATCATATTGCATTGCCTCTACTATTGCATCATCTAAATCTTCTTTTTTTTCAACTTTAGCAATTCCAACTGAAGATCCTAACTTTGATGGCTTTACAAACACTGGAAAACTAAAACTATTAACTTTATCAATAATTTCATTTTCATTGTTTGTATAATCACTGCTTAAAAACCAAATATATTTTGGTGTTGGAATACCTTCAGCATCAAAGATTTGTTTCATAAATACTTTGTCTTGACCAACAACAGATGCATACACATCAGATCCAACATATGGAATTCCTATGGTTTCTAGATATCCCTGAAGTGTACCATCTTCAACATGAGTTCCATGAACTATTGGAAAAATTAAGTCAAGTTCCACAACTTCTTTTTTAAATAATCCTAAAGATTGTAAAACAAATCTCCCATCTTTGTTAATTAAGACTACCTTCTTAGCATATCTTTTTACTAAACTCATGTCTTTAAAGACATCTAAATTTGTCAAATATGATCCGTAATACCATTCTTTATCCTTAGTAATGTAAATAGGATAAACATCATATTTATCACTATCCAAATGTTCAATTGCCTGAATTGCCGAGATAATGCTTACTTCATGTTCAACGCTTTCTCCACCAAACAAAACTCCTAATTTAATTTTCATAATTTTCACTCCTTATTTTATAAATTCTTCTATTATGCAAACTGTTCTATCAAGTTCTTCTAAATATGCATAATGGGATCTATCTTCATAAACTATTAAACCACAATCTTTTATTGTTTCTTCTATTTTTTTATATTCCCAATAAGGAACCATTTTATCACTATCTCCAGTTATAAATAATGTTGGTGCTGTTATTCTATTAGCATAATCTAATAAATCAACATTAACTGCACTAACTAATACCTCCCTCATAATAGGACTGGCATTTTTATAATCAGTTGATCCTAACTTTTGCTTCATAAATTCTTCTAATTTTTTAGACTTAATTATTTTTTTTAAGAACTTTAACACTTTATTCTTAAAACTTTCTGATTTTTTCTTTTTTATTAGCGGTGATGATAACAAAATTAGTTTTGATACATTATGATCTGCTGCATACATTGCTGATATTCTTCCACCAAATGAATGGCCTATTAAAACTACATCTTTTAATTTTAATTTTTTGATAAATTCATGTAGCATCTCTTCATAGTCATTTAAGTTCCATGCTATTTTAGGTTCATTAGATTCTCCAAACCCTGGTAAATCCATAATAATTATATGATTATTTTTTGATAATGGATCACCAATTGGTTTCATCATAGAAATATTTTGACCCCAACCATGAAGTAAGATTACATCTTTACCTTTCCCGTACTCTATATAATTTATGTCAACATCTTTAATTGTAATTTTCATAATCTCACCTATATAATTATAACATATAAAAATAATAGTAGTAAATAATTTATACTACTATTATTATATTAGATTGACTAAAAAAGTGTTAATTGACTAGATTCTGGTAAATCTTTTAAGATACCCATTAAACGCATTTTATCGATTAAGGTTGAAGATACTTTAGCACGTTTTTGTAAGTCTTCAATACTGATAAAATCTCTTTTTTCTCTTTCAGCAACAATTGCTTTAGCAACTGTATCTCCAAGTCCTTCTAGTGCTCTAAATGGTGGAATTAATATTTTGTTTTCCTTATCAATTACAAACATTTTAGAATCAGACTTATACAGATCAATTTCTCCAAATCCATATCCTCTTGCTGTCATTTCAAGGGCTATTTCAAGGCCTGAAAGAATATTAGATTCTTTATTAGTTAGGTCATAACCTTTATTATTTAATTCAATTACTCTATCTTTAATAGTATCATAACCATTTATCATTGTATCAATATCAAAGTCATTAGTCCTTACTGAAAAATAAGAACAATAATATTCAAGTGGATAATTTATTTTAAACCATGCAATTCTAAGACATGTAGTAACATACGCAGTTGCATGTGCCTTTGGAAACATGTATTTAATTTTACTGCATGATTCAATATACCAATCTGGTATCTTCATCTCTTCTAGATGCTCTTTAAAAGGAATCCATCCTTTAGGATCTGATGTTGGTTTACCTTTACGAACGAATTCTGCTGTTTTAAAGGCTTGTGATGACTCCAATCCTGAATCGATAAGATATGTCATAATATCATCACGACAACCAATAGTATCTTTAAACTCAACTACCTTATTCGCTACCAATTCTTGTTCATTACCATACCAAATTCCCTCTCCATGCGAAAGACCTGATATTTTAATTAAATCTGCAAATGTTTTAGGTTTAATCTCTACCAACATTTTATTAGTATTTTTAGTACCAAATTCAGGTAATCCTTGGCTACCTGTTTCAAATAATATTTTATCTTTGGTAGTTCCTAATGCTTTAGGCGATGTAAATAGTGATAAAACATCTTTATCATCAAGAGGCACATCCTTTATATCAATTCCTGTTAAATCTTGCAATATCTTTATAACTGTTGGATCATCATGACCAAGTATATCAAGTTTTAAAACATTATCATGAATTGTATGGAAATCAAAGTGAGTTGTATACCAAGTAGCATTTTTATCATCTGCTGGAAATTGATATGCTGTAAAATCAAATACATCCATATAATTAGGAATAACAATTATACCACCTGGATGTTGCCCTGTTGTTCTTTTTGTCCCTTGAACACCGATTGCAATTCTTTCTATTTCAGCTGGTCTCATATATATTCCTTTGTCCTCTATAAAACCCTTTACAAAGCCATAGGCTGTCTTTTCTGCTACTGTTGATATAGTTCCTGCTCGATATACTTTATCAGCACCAAATAAGACTTTTGTATAGTTATGAGCATTAGCTTGATAGTCTCCTGAAAAATTAAGATCAATATCAGGTACTTTTTCTGCTTTAAAACCTAAGAAGGTTGCAAATGGTATATTTTGCCCATTTTTTTTCATTTTAGTACCACATTCACAAATCATATCAGGCAAATCATAACCACTACTATATTGATGCGCCAAAACTTTTCCATCAATTTCAAATATGCTTTTTTTACAATTTGGGCATACATAGTGTGGTGGAAGAGGATTAACTTCCGTAATATTCATAAATGTTGCTACCAGACTTGATCCAACTGAACCACGGCTACCAACTAGATAACCATGATCATTACTATCTTTTACTAATCTTTGGGCAATTAAATAAATAACATCATATCCACCATTAATAATACCACTTAGTTCTTGTTCTAATCTTGTTTCAATAATTTCTGGTAGTGGATCACCATATATTTCTTTTGCCTTATTGTATGTAATATCTCTAACTTGTTCTTTAGAGTTTTCCATAACTGGAGTAGAAAGCCCATCTCGAAGTACTGTAACATCTTCTATCATATCTGCAATTTTATTAGTATTAGTTATAACATAGTTATATATATCTTCACTTGATTCAATATAATCATATGATTTAAGCATCTCATCAGTTGTCCTAAAGTGTTGTGATGGAATAGTTTTAATTTCTTTTTTATTAAGTGGATGAAATCCTCCCCCAGGAACTTTTTGATTAATTATAACTTCTCTATATATTTTATCTTCTCTATCTAGATGATGCACATCACCAGTTGCTACTATTAATTTATTACCATCCTTAGCAACATTAATTATTTTATTTAAATGATTAATAAGTTCCCCTTTGCTACCAAATTCTCCAGTATCTACTAAATGCAAATAATTCTCAAGTGGTTGAATCTCTATATAATCATAAAATAACATAATCTTTTTTAATTCTTCTTCGCTTTTACTTCTAGCACTTTCAAATATTTCACCATTATAGCAACTGGATCCAATTAAAAGACCTTCTTTATATTTAGAAATTTCACTCTTAAAAATTCTAGCAGTCTTAGTTAAATTATCAGTACTAGCAACACTTACCATCTTAAATAAATTTTTAAGTCCTGTTTGATTCTTTACTAGAAAATTAATATGAAATGGTCTAGAATTCTTCAGTACATCTTTTGATATTAAACTATTTAAATCTTTAACATTGTCAATATTAAAATTCAAAATGCGATCTATCATCTTACTAAAAATATATCCAGTTGCCTCAGCATCATAATCTCCTCTATGATGTGATTCTTCATCAAATGGAACTTCATATTTTTTAACTAGGGCTGATAATGAATGACGAGATAAAGATGGATCAAGAGATCTTGATAATTCTAAAGTATCAATGACAGTATTATCAAATTTACCTAAGTTATATTTATTATAGGCACTTTCTAGAAAAGATACATCAAATTTAGCATTATGGGCAACCATAGGTAAATCTTTAAACCACTCTATGAATTCTTTAATTACATTTTCTTCACTATCACAATTTTTTAACATTGCATCTGTAATACCAGTAAGTTCTGTTATCTTTTTATGTAAATGTTTACCTGGATTTATAAGTTTAGAAAATCTATCAATAACTTTACCATCTTGTAATTTTACGGCACCAACTTCAATGATAGAATCTTCTCCACCAGCATTAAAACCAGTGGTTTCAAAGTCAAATATAACATATGTTGTATTTTTTAAATCAAAGTCTCTGCTATTTGAAACAATATCTATTGCATCATTTATTAAATTAAGCTCCACTCCATAAATAACTTTTATATCTTTTGCTTTAGCAAATACTGGAAATGCTTGCAAAGAATTATGATCAGTTACGGCAATAGCCTTGTGCCCATATGCTTTAGCACGACTAATTAAATCTTCAGCACTAACTACCCCATCCATCTGACTCATTTTAGTATGAGTATGAAGTTCTACTCTTTTAACCTCACTTAAATCTTCAACAATCTTCTGTAAAGGTTCTATTTCTTCTATTTTATTTACATATAATACTAAGTCTTTAGCATATATGTCATTTTTAACATAACCAGTCAGTAAATATGATTTACCAACCTTTAGTAGTTCTTTTTTCTCTTCATACTCTTTTATATCATCAGTATACATTTTAACTTTAGCAAACATACTATCAGTAAAATCTGTTATTTTTAAAGTTATAATTTTTAAATTAGATCCAGCAGGTTCAAAATAATCAATACCAAACACATTAGCCTCAACACTAATATTGTTCATTTCAGTACTAATATTATTGATAGCCATCTTTTCCCCTTTTGCTTTTGGCCTAACCCATACTTTTTTATCATCCTTAATTTTTTCTTTTAACTTAACTGGTTTGTTTTCAGCAACTGGAGTATCTATTAAAACATTTTCAATTTCTTGTTTTACTTGTTCACCCATTTCTTTATTAACAAATATCTCTATATTTATATCAAATCCAAAAGATTTAAACTTTTTATTTAAATTATCAATAAATTTGTTAATAAGATTATATTCTTGCGAATTATATACTTCTATTTGATATTTATCAGTAGTTCTAACTAATCTATCAGAAAAAATATTAAAATATAAATTATTATGATTAAATTCTTTTAATATAATAAGGTAATAATCATTAATAAGTTCATAATTTATTTCATCAACCACAATATTTAATCTAAAAGAAAACTCTTTAAGATATATTTTCAAGCAGTCATATAATGAAAAAACTACATCAGGCAAAAAATTAGTTGGATTATGTAAATATATATCCCAACTATTTTTATTCTTTGAAACAATAATTTTATCTAACTTAGAATAACTAAAATAGTCATAATTATCTTTATCATAATTAATTTTATCCAGCAGTTTAATTATTTTAGCATCCATATTCCCTCCACTTATATTATTTCTAATTCATCAATATTTACTATTTTCTTTTTAAATATCTTTCTTTTATTTTTCATAATAAACCCAACAAAATCATATATATCCATTTCTTTTAGATTACTATTATATTCATATTCTCCAACATTAAAGAAAATATTATCTCTTATCATATATTCTCCAAATTTATCTTCTTTTACGCCTAAATACATTAGCCAGTATGGATATACCTGTTGTTTCAACTCAAAATAATCTTTCTTACCATAATTGTACCTTGTTTCATTAATCATTCTTGTATATAGTTCATTTATAGTAATTAATTCAATAATAGTATCAATAATATCTCTATCTTCGTAACGAAGTTTAAGAAACATTTTTTTAATAATTTTATAAAATAAATATGTTAAAAAATTATCTTTATCTCTAGTTACAATCTTTTTCCCTACAATAATCATATTATTATCTTTATTAATATCAATAATATTCATACTTGGATGAATTACCATTATTTTATAATCATCTCTTAAATCAATTTTTAATATAGATTCTAATTCTTTTAAATATGTTTTCCTATTTAAATCCCAAACTTCTAGCAAAGACAAACGATATCTATTTGTTTCAGTTTTAATTTTTTTATAAATTTCACTATCTTCTACTACTGAATATATTAAATCATCATTTGGAATATAATCATCCAGATCTTCTATAATAGCATCTTTCTCTGTATAAAGTTTCGAATATTCTTTTTTATGATTATTCCATAATTTTTGCTTTAATTTATGAACATCTTCGCTGATGGATGATTGATATAGCATATACCACATTAGTAAATATTTATTAACACAAAAACTAAACTTCATACCATCACATCCTTATATACAATATATCACAAATAAAATTAAAGATAAAGATATAAAATTTCTAAAATAAAATAACCCCATTTTTTACAAACAATGAGGTTATAATATAGTCTTTATATTCAGTTTCATATTGATTTTTTTATTATTGTAGTATCAAGAAAATAAATATTATTCACTCTTCTA
This sequence comes from Bacilli bacterium, assembly GCA_035392025.1. Classification (GTDB taxonomy): domain Bacteria; phylum Bacillota_I; class Bacilli_A; order RF39; family UBA660; genus DAOPMC01. The sequence goes on along the minus strand of DAOPMC010000034.1, from coordinate 1,157 downwards.
CTTTGGCACAACAGTTACCATTACAGTTGAAGTTTTATCACTTCCGTCTTGTGCCCTAACCATGATTGTTGCTGTTCCCACCGATTTAGCTGTAATTATACCAGTTTGACTAACTATTGCAACAGATGCCTTATCACTACTCCAACTAACTTCCTTATTATTAGCATCATCAGGTAAAACACTTAGTTTTATGCTTTTTTCATCACCAACTTTAAGAGTAATTGATGACAAATCAACTTTAATTGACTCAACTAATATAGTTTTATTAGGATCAGACACTATAATATTTAAATCTTTAGAAATAACCCCATTACTAATAGTTAAAACTGTTGACCCATCGCTGATTCCAGTTATATTTAATTTATCATCTATTTTAACAATACCAGTTTTAGAAAAACTTGCAGTTATTGTTGCATAACATCTAGCATCATCACCTAAATTTAAACCCAGTGATTTGGTTTGAGATACCATAATTTCAATTGTATTATTCGAAATATCACTTATATCAAATCTATCACAAACTATAATAGTAACATCTTCCCCATACTCTTTTTTTTCAATTGTTGCAATAATCTTCAAATTCGTTTCACCAGCTTTTAGACCAGTAATTTTATTATCAACTTCAGTCCCTGTTTCTTTTTTATTTTTAATTTTTGCAATCTTACTATCTTCAATAGTAAAAGTAAAAGCACCATCTTTTTTAGTACCAGTTACCAATGCACTAAATTCTTTTGATTCATCAACATAAGTTATTAATTCATTACTAGAATTTATGTCATTCGATAAAGTAAAACCTTTTAATCTATTTCTGTTAGAACAAGTCATTGCAATAATTATTATTATAACAATAATCACTATTATTCCAAAAACGAATAAAGATAGTTTAACAATCTTATTTTTATTAAACAATTTAGTATTTCTTTTTTCACTGTTACTAAAATTATTATTGACATCATAATCAAAGTTTTCGTCTTGTCTAGTATTCTCATTATCATCTACATTTTTATTATTTAATATCATAAGAAATCAACTCCTAATTATGCAAATATTATATCATTATATTTATAAATAATGCAAATATAAAAGTATCAACTACCCTATATTTTATGATTAATCTATGATAATGTCTTAGGTGTTATTCCGGGAAAATGTCCCAA
>DAOPMC010000033.1:977-10197 GCA_035392025.1 Bacilli bacterium | reverse complement strand
GTGAGACATTTTCTAAAGATAACACTTAAGACATTATCATAAGATAAACATATTTTATTTAAAGAACAATATAAAAATGTTGACAAATAAGCTAATAATGCATATAATTAACTATGTAAAAAAGGAAAGAGATGTATTAATCCACCTGATTGCACATAAGTGATAGGTAAAAAGCCAATAGAATAATAGTTATATTGTTTTGTTTGAGTGGATTAAAAGAGTACATTTCGTGCTCTTTTTATAATTATTGGAGGTGTTTTATATAGCAAAAGGTAATGATCTTTTACGCAATGAACAAATTAGATTTTCGCAGGTTATGGTAATTGGCCCAAATGGGGAGCAATTAGGAACAAAAGCAATAGCAGATGCTTTAACTATTGCAAATTATGCTGGGCTTGACTTGGTCTTAATTAGTAATGGCAATCCGCCAGTATGCAAAATTATGGACTATAACAAGTACAAGTATGAAAGAGAAAAGAAGATTAAAGAATCTAGCAAGAAGCAAAAAGCATCAAGTTTGGAGATCAAAGAATATCGTCTTACACCAGTTATTGATGTGGGTGACTTTGAAACTAAATTAAGAAATGCATCTAAGTATATAGAAAAAGGGCATCGTATTAAACTTGTAGTTCGCTTTAAAGGCCGCCAAATGGCCCACCCAGAGCTTGGACGAGAAGTATTAGATAGATTTGTTGAGCGTACTAAAGATATTGCTGATGTAGAGCAAAAAACTAAATTTGAAGGAAGAAATATGTTTTTATTCCTTGCACCAAAAAAAGAAAAATAGAAAGGTTTGATGAATATGCCAAAGTTAAAAACACATAAGGGTACAAAAAAAGTACTAAATATTAGAAAAAGTGGAACAATTACAATTGGTCATCCTGGAAGTCGCCATAATTTAGGCAAGAAATCCAGCGGGACAAATCGTAAAAAAAGAACACAAGTAGCTCTTAGTCGTGGAGATAGAAGAAGACTAAAACAATTAATTAAATAATTTAAGAAGGAGGAGATTATAATGCCAAGAGTTAAAAATGCTGTTGTAACAAAACAAAGTCATAAAAAAGTATTAAAAGAAGCAAAAGGATATTTTGGTAGTAAACATAGATTATATAAAACTGCTAAAGAGCAATTAATGCATTCTGGTAAATATGCTTTTCGTGATAGAAAACAAAAGAAGAGAGATTTCAGAAAATTATGGATTGTAAGAATTAATGCTGAATGTAGAGAAAATAATATTAGTTATTCTAGATTTATAGAAGGATTAAATAAAGCGGGAGTCATTATTAATAGAAAGATGCTTGCTGAACTTGCAATTAATGATAAAAAAGCTTTTGCTAACTTAGTAGAAATTGCTAGAAAAGGTGAAGCACCAAAAGCAAAGGTAGAAACTAAAAAAGAGATAACAAAAGAAGAGTCATCTAAAAATGAAAATGATCATAATAGCATGACTGTAGCAGATTTGAAGAAACTTGCTAAAGAAAAAGGTATCGAAGGATACACTACTATGAAAAAAGCTGATTTACTTGCAGCTTTAAAATAAACATATTAATGAATTTTAATATCTAGTGCCAATAGGTGATATTATTTTGAAATTAATAGAAGTAAAAACGAAGGAGGAATTAAAATGACAGTAGTGTCAATGAATTATTTATTAGAAGCAGGAGTCCATTTTGGACATCAAAAAAGAAGATGGAATCCTAAAATGAAAGAGTATATTTATACATCAAGAGATGATATATATATAATTGATTTACAAAAAACCCAAAAATTAATAGAAGAGGCTTATGAAGCAATCAAAGAACTTGCTCAAAATGAAGGAACATTCTTGTTTGTTGGTACAAAAAAACAAGCTAATGAAGCGATGATTGAATCAGCGACAAGAACTAACCAATTTTATGTAACTGAGAGATGGTTAGGTGGAACATTAACCAACTTCAAGACTATCAAATCAAGAGTTAGAAGACTAGAAGAAATAGAGGCAATGGAACAAGATGGAACATTTGAGTTATTGCCTAAAAAAGAAGTTATTGGTATCAAAAAAGAATATGAAAAACTTAATAAATATTTAAATGGTATTAGGAATATGAAAAAGATGCCTAGTGCATTAATTATAGTTGATCCAAAAACTGAAGAAACTGCGATTAAAGAAGCAAGGAAGCTTAATATTCCAGTATTTGGTATAGTAGATACCAATTGCGACCCAGATATGGTCGATTATGTTATTCCAGCCAATGATGATGCAGTAAGAGCAGTAAAACTTGTTATTGGTGTGCTTGCTAATGCGATTGCAGAAGTTAATGATTTAGAAATGATAAATTATGTTACTGAAGAAGATAAAAATGGAACAGCTGATACTAAAAAGGAAAGAGTAAAAAAAGCGATATCCGAAGTAGTTGAAGTTGCTAAACAAGAAGTTAATGAAACTGTAGAAGAAGTGAAGGATAAAGCAGAAGAAGTAAAAGAAAAAATAATTAATGCAACTGAAGAAGCAACAGATAAAGTAAAAGAAGCAGTAGCAGATACTAAAGAAAAAGCAAAAAAGGCAACTCCTAAAGTAGAAAAAGCAGTCAAAGAAATTAAAAAGACAGTTAAAAAAGCCGCAAAAGAAGTAAAAGAAGTGTTCGCAGACTATGATTCTATGACGGTTGCTGAACTTAAAAAGGTTGCAAAAGAAAATGGTATTGCTGGTTATTCAACTATGAAAAAAGCTGAAATTCTTGATGCTTTAAAGAAATAGGTGAATAGTATGTTTAATATTGATGATGTTAAGACTCTAAGAGAACAAACTGGTGCTGGTATGCTGGATTGTAAAAAAGCTTTAGATGAAGCAAAAGGTAATTTAGAAGAGGCAATCGTTTGGTTAAGAGAAAAAGGAATTTTAAAGGCGGCAAAAAAAGCAGAAAGAATTGCAGCAGAAGGAATAGCAAACGTTTTAGTTAGTGACAATAAAGCAATAATTTTGGAAGTAAATTCTGAAACTGATTTTGTTGCTAAGAATGAGTTATTTAAAAATTTTGTATCTACTTTATCAAGTGGACTAATTAGTAGCAATGTAAAGTCTATGGAGGAAGCATTAAATGTTGAAATAGACGGTGAAAAGATCAGTGATAAAATAGTTGCAGCAACAGCTAAAATTGGTGAAAAGATCAGTTTTAGAAGATTTGAGATAGTTGAAAAAACTAATGATGAGACATTTGGAGAATATCTTCACATGGGTGGAAAGATTGCAGTTTTGGTTGTTCTTGACAAGTGCAGTGATGAAGTGGCAAAAGATGTAGCAATGCACGCTTGCGCCATGAATCCTAAGTATATTGAAGGCAAGGATGTTAGCGAAGAAGAACTTGATAAGGAAAGAAAAATTGCTAAAGAACAAGCAATCAATGAAGGAAAACCCGAAGCTATAGCTGAAAAAATGGTTGAAGGAAGAGTTAAAAAATTTATTAAAGAAATTTCTTTAGTAGAACAGCCATTTGTAAAAGATTCAAATATAACAGTTGGCGAATATTTAAACAATAACAATACTTCAGTAAAAAGAATGATTAGATATGAAGTAGGAGAAGGCATTGAAAAACGCCATGATAATTTTGAAGAAGAAGTAAAAAGACAACTATTATAAATATTATAACAAATCTGTAAAGATTTGTTTTTTTATGATATATCTATAATAGAAGTAATATATGGAATATCTATAAGAAAAATATAACGATAGTGTTCATATTAATTTTAGCTGTTCTTATAACCTTAATAATAGCATTAAGTAATAAGAATAAAAAAGAAATAAATACAGAGAAATATGAGTTAGTAGAATCAGGAATAGTATATAATGTTAATAGATAAGATAGATGAGAATACAATAGATAGTGTAAAAGTAACAGTCAGCGTAGAAACTTCTAAAGAAGGAGCATATATTTTGGCATGATGAGTGAAAAAAAGAGAAAACTGCCATCGACAAAACCATAGCATCAGATATTAAAAGATGAAATTATTTTCATCTTTTATTTATTAATTAAATATAGTACAATATAGATATAAAGGAGAGAAAATATGGGAGAAGATTTTTTAGCAAATGCTAGATTAAAACTGGATAAGTCTATCGCTTCCTTAGAAGATAAGTTTACATCTGTTAGAGCGGGTAGAGCAAACCCTAGAATGTTAGATGATATTAAAGTTTCTTATTATGGAGTTCCTACTGAATTAAAGCAACTAGCAACTATATCTGTTCCAGAGGCAAGACAGCTTAATATCAAACCATTTGATAGAAGTATTTTAGGTGCAATAGAAAAAGCCATTTTTGAAGCTAATATTGGTGTAACGCCCAATAATAATGGGGAGATGATTTTTATATCAATACCACCATTAAATGAAGAAAGAAGAAAAGACTTAGTTAAGCAAGTAAAAGAGTATTCAGAGGAATGCCGCATATCAATTAGAAATATTAGAAGAGGCATAATTGATGATATTAAAAAAGATATTGAATCCGAAGATACCGAAAAGAGTATTATAGATCGTTTGCAGTTGATAGTAGATGATTATAATAAAAAAGTAGATAGTTTAGCAAAAGAAAAAGAACAAGAATTAATGAGTATATAAATAGGAGAAAAGTATGACTAAGAAAGCATTTCTAGTATTAAAAGGATTTTTCTTAGGGGTTGCTAATTTGATACCTGGAGTAAGTGGTGGTACTGTTGCAGTAGTATTAGGTATATATGAATGCATAGTAGATGCAATAAATAACATATTTAAAGATTTTAAAAATAGTGTTAGTAAATTATTGCCAATTATCATTGGAGTAGTTCTATCAATTATTGCAATGAGCAAAGTGATAGTTTTTGCACTTGAAAATTATGAAATGCAAACTGTTATGTTTTTTGTAGGGTTAATAGTTGGAGGAATACCGCTGTTATTAAAGAAGATAAAGCATACCCATAAACCACAAAATATGATATGGTTTTTAGTAACATTTGTAGGGGTTACTGTTTTATCAATTATGGAGACTTCAGCAGTTCCAGTAAACTTTGATTCGGTAGGACTGCCAAGTATGATTATGTTAGTTTTGGTTGGGATACTATCAGCAGCGACAATGGTTATACCAGGAATAAGTGGATCATTTGTACTGATGTTAGTTGGATATTATGAACCAATTCTTAAAGTACTTAGTGACATAACTAATTTTAGTAATTTAGGCCACAATTTGATAGTTATAATCCCATTTTTGATAGGGGTTATTATTGGAATAATATTGATGGTAAGACTTATTAAATGGCTAATTAAAAAATATGAGATTAAAGTATATCATGCCATAATAGGCTTTATAGTAGCATCAATATTTGGCCTTATTATATCTTTAGCACCGTTTGATTTAACATGGGGTAAAGCAATTGTTAGCATAATAACTTTTGTTTGGGGATTCTTTGTTACTCAAGCATTATTAAAAGAAAATAAATAAAGTATTTAAAGAAGCACTACAAAAGTAGTGTTTTTTTGTTACAAACATAATAAATAAAAAATGATAAATAGTACATAATAATTGCGTGTTTTCTTAATTTGTATTATGAGAATTATAGAAAGTACTATTTTTTTATTGACAAAAAAGCAAAAAAGTATATAATAGTGATTGTTTTTACGTTTTGATATCGTTTGCAGATTTAAAAATATAATTATATTTAGCAAAACTTTCGAAAGGAAGTGGCGCAAAACTCAAGAGCCTTAGTCTTAATTAGATATGGTAGTCAGTTGCATTTATTTAATGTTCGCAAGAACTTTAGATGCTTTTTTATTTTAAGAGAGGTTATTATGAAAAAGAATAAATTAAGGGTGTATAAATTTCTTTTGATTGTACTAATACTATTAATAGCAACAACAGGAACTATTCTAGTATATAGGTACATAGATAGACAAATTATTCAAAAAGAAATGAATATAGTAAATAATGAAATTATAAAACATGAAAAGCCTACTGATGAGGAAGAAGCAGCTATATATATAAGTAGGTTAAAAGATGAATATAATAATGATGATGTAGTTGGGGTTATTAGAATAGATGGCCTTGATATATATCAACCATTATTACAAGGTAGCAATAATGATTACTATTTGTATCATTTAATAAATGGTAAGCGAGGGTTATCAACAGTATTTGTTGATTATAGAACAAATTTAAATAGTAGCAAACAGATAAATATATATGGTCATAATTCAAACTATTATGATCTACCATTTAAAAAGTTAACGAATTATCTTAATAAAAGTTTTTACGAAGATAATAAATATATAGAAATATTGACAGAAGAGAAAATTACAAAATATGAAATATTCTCAGTTGCAAAAGTTAAAGGAGAATATGAACATGAAAAACTAAGCTTTAAAAATAATGAAGCTTGGAATGAACATTTTCAAATATTGAAAAGTAATTCGATATATGAAACAAATGTGAGTATTACAGGAGAGGATGAGATACTCATCCTACAAACCTGTTTACAAGGGAGTCAAAAAGGTTACTTATTAGTAATAAGTGCAAGAAAGGTTGAAGGTGAATAGTTATGAAAAAAGCTAAGTTAATATTATTAGTATTAATAGCATCACTATCTTTTGGTTTTACGACTAATGTAAGAGCTGAAGAAATATTAGAAGGAGAAGAAACAAAGTTTAATGTAGTATTTAAATCCGATGAAAAAGAATTAAAAACTATTTCAATTACAGAAAATGATTCTGTTACAAAAATAGCAGATCCTGTTCAAGCGGGATATACATTCTTAGGGTGGAAGTTAAATGATACATTCTATGATTTTACATTACCAGTTACAAGTGATATAGAACTTGTAGCATCATGGCAAGTAAATCCAGAGACAATGCCAAATAGATATACAGTATCATTTAGTGCTGATGATGATATCATTAGTATAGTAGAGGTAGAAGAAAATGAATCTGTAGAAGCAATAGATAATCCAACTAAAGCAGGATACAATTTTGTATCATGGCAATTAGATGGTAGTGACTATGATTTTACATCAGCAGTTACAAGCGACATTACGCTAGTAGCAACTTGGGAGATGAATGGTAAATATGTAGTTACATTTGTATCAGATGGAGTTACGCTTAGTGAAGTAGAAGTTGAAAGTGGAGGAAAAGTTTCAGCAATCACTGAAACAACTAAAGATGGATACACATTTAAAGGTTGGCTATTAGAAGAAGAAACTTATGACTTTGACACGTTAGTAACTTCTAATATAACTTTAAATGCTTCATGGGAAGCTAACCCTGGAGAAATTTATATAGATAAAAATGCAGAAGTTGATGAAGATGGTGATGGAAGAGATGTAGAAGTAAATCTAGAAGTAGAAGGTAATCCTTATACTGAAGCTACATCAACTGATATTATCATAGTATTAGATAATTCATCTAGTATGAGAAATCATATTGATGAAGATGATGCAAGTACTGAGATAAGAATGACAGCAACCAAAGCAGCAGCAATTGCACTTGTTAATAAATTATTCCCAGATGGAGTAGTAACAACTAATGTAAGAGTTGGTATAGTAAGATATGGAACCAATACTTCTTCATTTACACAATTAGCATTAACAAATAACAAAGCGACAATTATTAATTTTATAAATGATATTGCAGTACCAACTGGTCAAGGTACTAATGTTGATGCCGGATTAACAAAGGCAACAGAAGAAATTAATGAAATAACTACTTCAAGTAATAAATATGTAATTTTATTATCAGATGGTATTCCAACATATTTTACTGATAGTGAAGGAACTGTTCGTGGCAGAGGAAATGCTGATTCTGGATTATGCCATATTTATGAAAAAAATATATGGGGTGGAGGATGGAAATGGTACGAAAGTTGGTCACAAGGAAGTCAAAACTATGATACTAAAACTAAATGTGAAGCAGCTGGAGGTACATGGCATACGCCAAGTAGTGAGGCATTAGAAGTTGCAACTGGTTTGAAAGACTTAGCAACAATATTCACAATATCATTTGCAACTGAGAGAACACAGTTTATGAAAGATGTGGCAACACCTGCTGAAGGTGATGATGTATATGCTAATTCATTTGAAGCTAGCTCAGCAGAAGAGTTAAATCAAAAATTTGATGAAATATTTAATAGAATAAGTATAGTTGCAACAAATGTAGTTGTAACAGACATTATTCCAGATACATTTGACTTAGATGAAACAGACTTTATAGGACGTCATGGAGCAGCAACCGTTATAGATGAAACTACAACTAAGTATGGTGAAGATTTCATAGTTGAAAAATTAGAAGATGGAACTACAAAAATTACATGGGATCTTGGAAGTTATGATATTAATAGGGATTATGTACTTACATATATGGTAAGAGCAAAAGCTCCTTACTATGGAAGTATGTATACTAATGTAAAAGCTACATTAACAGGAACAGCAACAGATGCTAATCCATTCTATTCAGATAGTAAAAAAATTAACTTAGTATTTAATATGCCATATGTACCAGTTACATCAGTAACTAATAATGATGGATATGGTGCTGACACTTCTCAGGATGATGCATATACAGTTGATAGAGGAAAGACACTAGTAATTGATGCTGACAATGGCATTTTAAATAATGATTATATTAACGAAGAAAATGCCCAACAATCAGATCCAGAAAATGTAGTAACAGTAGAAGATGAAATTATCGTTGTTAATAATTCATTAACACATGGAACAATTTTAATAAATGAAGATGGTTCATTTACATATATAGCAGATGATAGCCATTATGGAACAGCATCATTTGAATATTTCATTAGAACTAAAGTTACAGAAAATGGTAAGACAATTTATTTAGATAGTAATATATCAACAGTTACATTTAATATATTAGGATATGGAACATTAACAGTTAAGCATGTTTATGAGGGAACAAATGGAACATATGAAAATATAGTAACTCCATTAAATTCTGAAAAGTTAATAGGAACAACATATACAACAAGTGATCTAACAGATAGTAAGTGGCATTTAGTAACAACACCAAGTAATGCTGAAGGAACATATACAAATGGGAACATAGTAGTAACATATGTATATGAAAAAGTAATGGGAACATTAGATGTAAGACATGTATGGATGAATGGTGATGTAGAAGTATTAATCGAAGCAGAACCAAGACAAACAGCGCAATTAGGAACAACATATACAACAAGTGATCTAACAGATAGTAAGTGGCATTTAGTAAC
>DAOPMC010000033.1:0-877 GCA_035392025.1 Bacilli bacterium | reverse complement strand
ATATACAAATGGGAACATAGTAGTAACATATGTATATGAAAAAGTAATGGGAACAGTAATAGCACATTATGTAGATACAAAAGGTAATACATTAGCAGACGATGTAACAACAACAGGACAAATTAATGTAGATACTTATGCAACAACACAAAAGACAATAGCGAACTGGACATTTGCAAATATGTTATCAGGAAGTGCTGCAACAAGCGGAACATATACAAATGGAACATTAGAAGTAACATATATATATGACAAGACACTAGGAACAGTAGTTGTTGAACATGTTTACTATAATCTACTAGGAGAAAAAATTGTAATTTTTACCGAAGATATTATTACAGCACAAACTGGTACATCATATAGTACAAGCCCATTAGATACAACATTAGAAGCATATGCTAGATTTAAACTTGATGATACTAAACTACCTGTAAATGCAACTGGTTCTATCGTTGAAGGGGAAACAATAGTAACTTATGTTTATCTAAAATATAGTACAGTAACTATTCAATATCTTGATGATAAATATGATCCATTAAGAGAAGAAATAGTTTACTATGAATCTATTGGCACAGCTTATACTAGTGAAGAATTTGTATTTGAAGGATATGATATTCTAATATCTCCTGAAAACCCAACTGGTATTCATGAAGAAGAAGATATCGTTGTAACATATGTATATGGTGCAATTGGTGGGCCTGAAGTTCCAACTGGAGCATTTACAAATTATTTAGTAGAGATTATCTTTATGATTAGTTTACTAGCAATGGCAGGATTAATTATATTTAAAAAAAAGATAATGATGTAGAATAAAAGATACTAAAACAAGTCTTTAAAGATTTGTTTTTTTATGATAGAATTTATAATAGGAGTAGTA
>DAOPMC010000032.1:0-11188 GCA_035392025.1 Bacilli bacterium | reverse complement strand
CCCCCTGAAGAGAGCATAAACCTTATTACATAATTTATCTATTGATTATCATAATTTAATAATGTATGATATAAATAGTTTTTGTTTAAATAAGGAGGAGGTAATTTATGAAAAAGTTATTTACAGGAATATTGATAGTATTGGTATGTATTATGGTAACGGCATGTGGTAGCGAATCACTAAACATAAATGATATTATTGATAAGGCAGGGGAGAGCATAGAAGATGCTACAGATAATATTGATGGCATAATAAATAATGCAACAGGAAGTGACTCTGAAGATAATACTGCAGAAGATTTCAAATTATATTCTGATGATACAAAAATTGTTTATAATTTTGCGGGTGTATATCTTTTAGTATACTATCATGATGGGGTAAACATAACAGGAGAAGAATATTACTATAATTATGGTAATAGTGAAGCCGCAGCACTTGGAGTTGCAGCACTTAAAAGTCAACTACAAACTACTGATAATGTAGAATCAATAACTCAAAATGGCAAATATATTGTAGTTAAGTTTAGTGAAGAAGAATATAAAGATTTAACATTAGAAGAAGTAAAAGCAACATATTCATATCTAGAAATGATTGAACCAGAAGATTGAAAAGAGCATTAGTTGCTCTTTTTTTGTGATATAATGAAATAGCAACCAAATTTATACAAAAAGATACCAAATATTGGTGTTGCTACCGAATATAAATGTAATATAATTTTGGTGGAGGTGGAAAAGAACATGAAATTTTGTGACAAACTAGCTAAAAAAAGAAAGGAAAATAATTTATCTCAAGAGCAACTTGCAGATAAATTAAAAATGTCTAGACAGGCAATATCTAAATGGGAATCAGGATCATCATATCCAGATATGAATACGATAATGGAATTATGTAAAATTCTAAATTGTACTTTAGATGAGTTATTAGATGATGGTTCATTAGGAGAAAAAGTACCTAAAGAGAAATCAAATATTAACAATTGGATAAAAGAAATAAGAGAATTTGTAACTAAAACATATAACATGTTTTGTAGTATGGCCTGGGGAGGAAGAATTAAATGTCTTTTTGAAATGGCTGTAGCAACTTTTATATTAATAATTTTAGCGATGATATTAAGAGGAATTCTAGGATCACTATTTTCTAATTTACTATATTTATTACCAGATAGTTGTTTATATGTTGTAAAAAACATCGCTACATTTATTTATGAAATATTTGCAGCCATACTAGGATTTCTTGTAATATTACATATCTATAAAATAAGATATCTTGATTACTTTGTTGTAGTAGAAGATAAAGATGCTGAGGAAAAAACTATTGAAGAACCTATAAAAGAAAATAAAGGTAAAAAGAAAGTATTATTTCAAGAACCAAAAGAAAAAATCATAATAAGGGATAAAGTTCATACTAGTTATAACTTTATAACTGCAATTGGTAAAATATTACTGTTTATTATTAAAATATTTGCAGCATTTGTAAGTTTATTCTTTATATTTACATTCTTATGTGGTTCATTTGGACTTGTATTTAGCATATTCTCACTACAATATGGAATATTTTTCTTAGGATGTATCATATCAGTACTTGGACTATTAATGATAAACTATTCAGTATTAGAAATGTTATACTGCCTAATATTTAGCTTAAATTATCATTTTAAAAGAATATTTATTATATTTATTGTTGGTATATTTTTAAGTGGAGCTGGTGTTGCCTTCTCAACAGTCAATTATTTATCATTTGATACAGATAAATCTCTTAACAATGTAACAGAGTATATCGATTATAAAGATAAGATGTTATTAAATTTTGAATATGAAATAGTAATTGATAATTCGCTTGATAACATAAAAGTTGAATATCCGCAATATGATTCATTGGAAACTGCACTTGCTAGTAACCCTGCTGATTATGGCTATATTTCATATACTTTCAGATATGATGATGAAAATATGGTTAATGTCTATCAAGCATTAATGTATCATTTTAAGAATAAGATACAAATAGAAGAAAATTTTTATAATGTATGTAAGGTATATATTTCACAATCAAATTATGATAAACTAGTAGCAAGCGAAAAAAAATATTATAATAATTTTAATTAATTGTTTAAATATTAAACAGTGAGGATAATGTATGAAAAAATTTAGTTTTAAAGGCATATTTTTGATATTAATTACCATAGCATTAATGTGGTATATTTTAAAGGATAACTTTGATGGGATTGTAGGAGTTCTACTTACTTCGAATGTATGGTGGATACTTGTAGCAATTATAATATATATTATATTTTTATCATTAGAGAGTTTAATGACAAAATTTTTGATAAATCAGTATGATAAAGATTATTCTCTTTTTAAAGCAATAAAATTAACAATTATGGCTAAATTTTTTAATGGTGTAACACCATTTTCATCTGGCGGGCAACCACTTCAAGTCTATGAGTTAAAAGAAGAAGGCCTTAGAACATCTAGTGGTATTGCAGTAGTTACTGAACATTTCATCATTAATCAAACTTGTATAGTATTATTATCTCTTTTAGCATCAGGGGTAAATTATATATTTAAGTTTATTATAATAGATACAACTTTAAAACATTTATTTATTTTAGGATTAATACTTAATGTTGGATTATTAATTATAGTTTATATATTATCTGCATATAAGAATGTATATAAAAAAATAATATTTCCTATCATTAAATTTCTATCTAAATTAAAAATCATAAAAAACAGCAAAAAAATAGAAGAAAATGTTAAAGAAGCATGCCAAAATTATTATGTATGTTATGCTAAGATGATTAAAAATAAAAAGTTAGTATTAAAAACTATTTTAATTCAAACTTTAGCACTGTTAGTCACATTCTCTATACCAGTGTTTGTCTTTTTCTCACTTGGCTATTTAGAACATATGAATTTAGTTGCATGTTTAATTATTTCAGTATATGTATTTATTGTTGGGTCATATATCCCTCTCCCTGGTGGATCAGGTGGGATTGAATATGCATTTATTACTTGCTTTTCTTTATATGTAGTTGATAGCTATGTAGTATCAGCCCTAATATTATGGAGATTCATTACTTACTATCTACCAATGATAATAGGTGCCATGGTGTTTAATATTAGAAAAAGTAAACATAAGCACGCACTTTGATTAACCAATATTCATATAATATTCTAAAAGGAGTTAGAATGTGAATTATTGTGATAAAGAGTTTAAACCAATATATATATATATATATTGTTGTGGTGGAAGTGTAGGACCAATGGGCCCAGCAGGTCCACAGGGTCCACAAGGCCCATAAGGCCCAGCAGGTCCAGCAGGAAGTATGACAAATACAACTACTTGTTATTGCATAGAACAAATGAAAAATATTATTAAACAAATAATTAAATTATATCCAAATGATAATTTGATTATTGCAATGGAAAGTGGAAACAATGTAAGTGGTAGAGCGGGTTCTTTAATACCAACTACAAATCCTGGCTTATTTCAATTAGTAAATAGCCAAGGTGTTGCTGAAGAGGCGGTTTCAATATGCAAAATAGTATCTATAAAGATAACAAGTAGCACATATAACAATAATATAACTTACATAGATGCCCCCAATCCCATTCCTGAAGGATGCGATTCTAATTGTGAAGAGGCAATTAGAGGATATCTAGAAGAAGGTACAACTGATGTTTTAATTAAGGGTGGGGGGCAAACGGTTGCACAGGGGAAAGTATTAAAAAGTGAATATGGAATGGCCGTAATTGTTGGGTCAAACAATAATAACCCAGTATTTGCTTCATTGTGCAAAGTAGAAAGTATTAAAAAGTAAGTAAGAAGAGTACAAGATACTCTTTTTAAGTGCTTACAAATATGATATAATTGCATTAGAATGAATGGAGATGAATATAAATGCCTGCAATAGAAATAAAGGATTTAGAGAAAAAATATAAAGATAAAGTTGCGGTAAATAAAATAAGTTTTGTTATCAATGATGGTGAATTATTTTCATTATTAGGTGTTAATGGTGCTGGCAAAACAACAACTATAAAAATGCTTTCTTGTTTAACTAAACCAACAAGCGGAGATGCTTTAATATTTGGCAACAGTATTATTGGTAATCCATATGAAGTAAAGAGACTAATAAGCATATCTCCACAAGAAACAGCAATAGCGGGTAATTTAACTGTTAAAGAAAATCTAGACTTTATAGCAGGTATTTATCAAGTTAAAGATGAAAAGTCTAAAGTAGAAAAAATACTAAAAGAATTAAATCTAGATAAAGTATCATCTCAGAAAACAAAAACATTAAGTGGTGGATATCAAAGAAGATTATCTATTGCAATGGCATTAATTACTGAACCTAAAGTATTGTATTTAGATGAACCAACATTAGGACTTGATGTGATTGCTAGAAGAGAACTATGGGATGTAATAAAATCTTTAAAGGGAAAAATTACAATAATTCTAACGACTCATTATATGGAAGAAGCAGAAAATCTATCTGATAGAGTTGCAATTATGTCAAATGGTAAAATTAATATTATAGATACTCCTAAAAATATAATAAAAGCATCTTGCTCTAAAACATTTGAAGATGCATTTATAGAATTTGCAAAGGAGGTTAAATAATGAGAGCCTTAGTTTTTGCCAAAAGAAATTTAAAAGAAATAGTAAGAGATCCACTTAGTTTAATATTTGGAATAGGACTTCCAGCATTCTTACTTATTATATTTCAACAGTTTAATATTCCATCAGAAGTGTACAATATTAATAACTTTGCCCCAGCAGTGGCCATATTTGCATTTGGATTTGTAACACTTTTTTCTGCAACATTAATTTCAAAAGATAGGACTACATCTTTTTTAACAAGAATGTTTGCCTCTCCTATGGAACCTAAAGATTTTATCTTAGGATATACACTTGCTATGATACCAGTTGTCATATTTCAAACAGTATTATTCTTTCTAATTGCAATGTTTTTAGGACTTAATTTATCTATAAATATTTTATTTACTATCTTGATATTAATTCCTATCAGTTTAATATTTATAGGATTAGGACTATTAATAGGATGTATCACTTCAGATAAATCAGCCCCTGGAGTATCATCAATCATTATTCAATTAGTAGCATTTACTAGTGGTATGTGGTTTGATACAAGTATGGTAGGAAAAACATTTCAAACTATTTGTAATATTTTACCTTTCAAGTACTGTGTTGATTTATCAAAAGCTTTCTTACATGGCAATTATAATAATATTTTAATGCCAATTATAGTAATAATTATATCAATTATGATAATATATCTAGTTGCAGTATTATTATTTAAAAGAAAAATGCAAGGTGATGCTAAATAATACTAAATATGTGATATAATTAGTTTGTACAATTTTTTATTTAAATCTTATATAGAGTGATGGAGGGACTAGCCCTGTGATATCACACCAACCTATTAAATTAGGTGGTAATGCTAGATTGATGAGATAACTTAGACACTTGGGTTATCTGAGTGTTTTTTGTTTGTAGAAAGGAGGTATATTTGTAAGGATATCTGTAGAAAAGATTTATTAAAATATTAAATTGTAAATAATATTGGTAATTAAGCTAAAATATTTTATTTAAAATTAAGGAGGAATTAAAATGAAAATTTATAGCAATGAAATAGTATTCAGGGGGCATCCAGATAAGGTATGCGATCAAATAAGTGATGCTATTCTTGATGAATGTCTAAGGCAAGATGAAAATAGTAGATGCGGTATTGAAGTAGTGGGGGGAAAGGGGAAAATATTTATTACAGGGGAAGTTACAACTAAGGCAATATTTAATATTGTAGAAATTACTAAACGAGTTTTAAAAGATGTAGGATATTCGACTGATTATGAAATAATAGATAACATTGGAAAACAAAGTCCTGATATTGCACTAGGTACAAATGATGAAGTATCAGGAGCTGGGGATAATGGTATGATGTTTGGTTTTGCCTGTAAAGAAACAGATAAACTTTTACCAAAAGCAATGGTAATATTACAAGAGTTAAGTAGAGAGTATGACAAACTATCACATACTGATTATAGATACAAACCTGATGGCAAAGCGCAAATAACAGGCTATTATGATGAAGATAAACTCATAAGTATAAAAACTTTTACAATATGTTATCAAAATACTGAAAAAGAAAGGGATAAAACAGATAAAATATTGATAGATCTTTGTAATGATATTTGTAGCAAGTATGAGGTTGTTGTAGAAGAATATTTAATAAATCCAACGGGAAGATTTGAAGTAGGCGGTTTTGATGGAGATGCAGGACTTACAGGTAGAAAGATAGTAGTTGATAGTTATCAATCTTTCGCTAGCGTTGGTGGAGGAGCATTTAGTGGTAAAGATCCAACTAAAGTCGATAGAAGTGGTGCTTATAAAGCAAGAGAACTTGCTAAAAGCATATTATTAAATAATGATGAATATAGATGGTGTCTTATCCAATTATCATATGCCATAGGAAAAGAGTCTCCACTTGGAATATATATTAAAACTAATGTTGGGGATATAGAAGTAGATAAAAATTTATATGAAGAATGTAAGCCTAAGAACATTATAAAAGACTTAAATCTTAAAAGTGAATGCTATGAGAAAAGGGCAAGATATGGACACTTTGGGTAAAATATTTTATTTTTTTCCAAGTGTGTTATAATATATTTATTGCGTAAATAATAGGAGATATAAATGAATGGACTTTTCTTATATAAATTATTTAGACCACTTCTTGCCTTTTACATAAAATTATATAAACCAGAAATTATTAATTCTAGTGTTATACCAAAGACAGGTAAATGCTTATTAGTGGGTAATCATACTGATTATTTAGATGCTTTATTAGTTGGAGTATCTACCAAAAGATATGTTTGTTTTCTGGCTAAGGATGAACTTATGAAAGGGTTTAAAAGACCAATATTTAAAAACATGGGGATTATTCCTGTGAATCGAAAAACTAAAGATCATCATGCTTTAGAAGAAGCGATTAAAGCTTTAAACGAAGGAAATATTATTGGTATATTTCCAGAGGGAACAATCAATAGAACAGATGATATTATTATGCCGTTTAAATATGGCGCTGTTAAAATGGCAAGTGAAACTAATTGTTTAGTTGTACCATTTGGTATTACTAATAAGTATAAATTTCTTAAAAAAAGTGTTAAAATAAAATTTGGTATCCCATACACTATTAAAGATAGTGATTTGGAAAAAGAAAACAACAAGTTAATGATAAAAGTCACTAACTTAATAGCAAAGGATTGACAATAATGGGAATAATAAATAAAATAATTAATTTTTTTAGAGTAAAAGAAGATATAAAGCCATGGTATAGTCTTTATGGGAATAATGTTCCACCAAAACTAGACTATCCAACAGGAAGTATGTATGATGCTTTTTTAGAAGCTGCTAAGAAGTATCCTAATTATAAAGCATATACTTATTTTGGTAAAAGTAAAAGCTATAAAGTGCTTAGAAAACAAGTAACAGAAGCAGCTAAAAGTTTGAAAGCTCTTGGCGCTAAAAGAGGAGATAAAATAACTATATGTATGCCTAATACACCTGATGCTATTATAATGTTTTATGCTATCAATATGATTGGGGCAGTTGCTAATATGATTCATCCACTATCAAGCGAAAAAGAAATAGAGTTTTATCTTAATAAAAGTGGTAGCAGATATATGCAATGTTTAGATATGTGTTATCCTAAAGTAAAAAAGATTCTAGCTAATACTGGTGTGAAAAATGTCATCATTTCGACTGTTACTAGCAAGATGCCAGGATATATGCAAGCAATTTATCCTTTTATCAAAAAAAAGGAGTATATTGATTTTGATGAAAAAGTTATTTCTTGGAAGGACTTTATTAAAAGTGGTAAATCATATGACAGATATTATTATGCTCGTATGAGAAGTGATGATGATGCTGTAATTTTATATAGTGGAGGAACAACTGGAGATCCTAAAGGAGTAGTTTTATCTAATATGAACTTTAATGCTTTAGCAACACAGTGTTTTAAGATGACTGATCCCGCTAAAGCTGGTGATAGTGTTTTGACAGTTATGCCAATTTTTCATGGTTTTGGTATTGGAGTATGTGTCCATACTGAATTAATATCAGGAATGAGTGTTGTTTTGGTGCCACAAATAAAAGCAGATGAATTTTCTAAACTAATTAAAAAGAACAAACCAACATTTTTAGCAGGAGTACCAACATTGTATGAAGCATTGATAAATAGTAAAGAAAAATCTAAAAATTATTTAAAAAGTGTAACTAATGTAATATGCGGCGGAGATATTTTAAATGAAACGTTAAGAACAAAGGTTGATGCTTATTTAAAAGAACATGGTTCTATTGCGACAATTAGAGTAGGATATGGACTTACAGAATGTACTGGAGCATCATGCCTTACTCCAAGATATTATTTTAAAGAAGGTGGAATAGGAATACCACTTCCAGATATGATTTATAAAATAATGAAATTTGATTCGTTAGAAGAAGCAGAAACTAATGAAGTAGGCGAGATATGTATTAATGGCCCAACAGTTATGAAAAGATATTTACATGATAAAGAAGAAACAAAAAGAGTATTAAAAATGCATGATGATGGTAAGTTATGGCTACATACTGGTGATGTTGGATATATGAATGAAGAAGGTTTAGTATTTTTTGAATCAAGATTAAAAAGAATGATTATTTCAAGTGGATATAATATTTATCCTCAATACATAGAAAAAGTTATATTAAGTCATCCAGCAGTATTATCAACAACAGTAGTAGGGATTTCACACCCTTATAAAAAACAAGTACCCAAAGCATACATTATTTTAAGAAACAATTTCGATGATACTGAAGATTTACGAAAAGATATTAAAAATTATTGTGAGAAGTCTATTTCAAAATATGCTCTTCCTAAGGAATATGAATATGTTAAAGAACTTCCTAAAACTTTAGTAGGGAAAGTTGCATTTACGAAATTAGGAGATCAAAAAGATGGAAACAAAAAAGATTAATTATACTATATTTAAGTATTTATTAGGTATGGTATTTCTAATATACTATAGGCCTAAGTTTAAAAATACGAAAGTTATTCCTAAAAAAGGTCCAATGTTAGTATGTGGGAATCATATTCATATGTTTGATCAGTGTTTGCCGATACTTTCTACAAAAAGAATGATTCACTATATGGCTAAGAAAGAATATTTTGATGGCAAGACAAGTTGGTTTTTTAAGTCAACGGGCTGTATTTCGGTAGATAGAAGCATTCATGATGAAAAAGCTAAAGAAGAAGCGCTATCTTTGCTAAAAGATGGTTATGCAGTAGGATTATTTCCAGAAGGAACAAGGAACAAAACAAATGATATTTTATTACCATTTAAATATGGTGCAGTAAGTATGGCAAAGAAAACTGATGCTTACGTTGTACCGTTTGGAATAACAGGGAAATATAAGTTTTGGAATAATAAATTAACTATTACATTTGGGACTCCATTTAAAGTTGGAGATTTGACATTAGAAGAGGCAAATGATAAATTAAGAAAAGAGATATTACAAATAATAGAGGAGTAGTTTTAAATGAGTAAAGATCGTAGAGATGCCAAGTATGTAAAAAATATTAGTGGAATGCACAAAATTATGGTTTTTGTCAAATCAAAAAGATGTGATGAGGATGTTTATATTCATGAGGATGTTGATGTTACTAATCTAGTAAAATATATGGAAAAAGCTAAAAAGAAAGATAAAAATTTAACATATTTTCATTTATTTGCAACCGCAATAGGGAAAACAATTTATTTCAGACCATTGATGAATCGTTATATTATTAATAATAATTATTATGATCGTTATAAAATAACATTGGGGTTTGTTGCAAAAGTAGCTTTTGAAGATCATTCTGATGAATTGATGACCAAACTTGATATAGAGGCAGAAGACAACTTAAAAAGTGTAGAAAATAAAATATTAGAAAAAGTTGAACAAATTAGAAGTAACAAAAAAGAAGGAACAGACAATCTTATTGAAACAATTGGCAAAATGCCAAAATTTATGCGTAAACTAGTAGTGAAAGTAATAATTTGTATGGATAAGCATGACTGGCTACCACAATCAATTATTGATAGTCTATTATATTATAGTACGATTATTGTATCAAACTTAGGTAGTATTGGATGTAATGCTATTTATCACAATATAACAGATTTTGGAACTAACTCTATTTTATTTACTATTGGCAAGATTAAAAAAGAGAATTATTTAGATGATGATGGTAAACTGCAACAAAGATATTTATGTGACTTTGGTGTAAATATGGATGAACGTATTGCAGATGGTTTCTATTTTGCCAAATCTTTACAATTATTTGAAGACTTTTTACAGAATCCAGAAATATTAGAAAAAAGTATTGATACAGAACTAGTAAAAAAAGAATAAATAATATTCTTTTTTTATGATTGGACAAGAAAAAACAAAAAAAATCAGAAATTTATAATATATTTCAAAGATTTATGCTATAATTAAATAGAAAGGAGAACATTTATAATAAATAATTAAAGAGGAGTGTTAAAATGAGTGAAACTAAAAAAGAGGTTAAAGAAGTAAAAGAAAAAGAACCAAAATATAGCAAAGAAGAAATTAATGATGGAAAGTTTATGAGTGTCCTAGCATATCTAGGAATACTTGCACTTATACCGTACTTTGCAGAAAAGAAAAATAAGTATGTTAGATATCATGCTATTCAAGGCATGAATTTCATGGTAGTGTGCGTTGGCTACTCAATTCTTACTTCAATATTATCCGCAATAATAAAAGTTAATAGATGCTTCAATTATTGGGGATATGAAAGTTGCATAAAAGTTACACCAGGATGGTTATCTGTTATCTTATGGTTAATTGGAATACCGCTTTCAGTATTCTGTATCATGGGTATTGTTTATGCATGCCAGGGTAAAACAAAAGAATTACCACTTGTTGGTAAAGTCAAAATATTTAAAAAATAAATTATTATAAATGTTCTCATAACCAAGGTAAAACTTGGTTTTTTTATTAAATTTTAAATTATTAGGTTTATTTACTGATACTTAAACTATTTTTTGTTTATAATAAGCAAAAAACATTGTCAATAGTTTGGGAAAATGTCCCAAAAATATTTAAACATTAACGGGAAAAT
>DAOPMC010000031.1:0-11814 GCA_035392025.1 Bacilli bacterium | reverse complement strand
GGACATTTTCCCGGAATAACACCTAAGACATTATCATAGATTAATCATATTTTTGATTAAATACTAGTAAATAAAATTGATTATTTTCATGAAATAAGATATAATTAACTTAATATGGAGTTGATATAATGAAATTGTTAAGAAAAAATAAATATACTGTTATTTGTATTACAATATGCACAATAGTTTTAATAATTGCGTTAGCTTTATTTAAATTATTATTTCCTAATACAGGAACCCCGGTGTATGGTAATCGCCTAGATGATGTAAAAAATTTGCAGATTACCGAGTCTATGCTAAAAAAGCATAATGATAGTATAAATAATGATAGTTTAAAAGAAATAAGTGCTCATACTACTGGCAAGATAGTTAATGTCAATATTGTTATGAAAAAGGGTGCTACTATTAAAATTGCTAAAGAAATAGCAACATCTTATGTAGCATTATTCACTGATGATGAAAAAGAGCACTATGATTTTAGTATATTTATAATCAATGAAGAAGACGATACTGAAGGCTATCCTTTAATAGGCCAAAAGTCAAAGTTATCTGATTCTATCGTATATAATAAAGAATAGGGTGAAAAATTTGAAAAATAAAAATAAAAATAAGAAAAAAGTATTACCTATAATAATAGTAATTGTAGTATTGCTATTTATTGGGGCAACTATCTATCTATATTTAAATACTGAAGATAGTACAACAAATTTGACGGTATTAGAAAAGCAGTGGATTGAAAATAATAAAACAACATTAATTGATATTGAAGTTGTCAATAATGTTGCAATAATTGGAAATGAAGGAAAAGGTGTCGCGTTTGACTTTATTAATGATTTTCAAACTAATACGGGACTAGAATTTAATAAAATTTCTATTAATTATCCTGCTAGCAATACTGATGGCAATTTAGCAATTAAAGTAGTTGGTAGTAATGAAAAAATATTACAGGATGATTTAACTCTATTTTATGATAATTATCTACTCATTGGGTCTAAACTAGAGCGAATTACTAAAAAAGAAGATATGATAGGCCATACAATTGGTATTTTAAAACAAGACAGCACGGTTATTAATAATTACTTTAGTGGCGTGGCAAATGTATCTTTAAAGGTATATGATGATATAGAAGATATTATTCTAGCGTTTGGTAGTGATCAAATTTCTAATATGTTACTTCCAAACTATGTTTATCTATCAAGTATATTGAAACTTCCAGAGAAATATGTTAATTATCAAATAAGTGATATATATAACACTATTGTTATTAGAATGAGTGATAATAATAGATTAAATGATATAGTGAAAAAATATTATTCAAAATGGCAAGAATATAAATTATATCAATCTTACAATAATGAAGTATTTGATTTTTATACAACCACAAGTTCTGTGCTAGATAAAGAAAAGAACATCTTAAGTGAGAGAGTTTATAGATATGGATATGTGGAAAATGCACCATATAATATAAATATTGATGGTAATATGTATGGTATAGCAGCAGAATATATAAATATGTTATCAAGTATGAATAATATTGAATTTAAATATATTAAGTATGATGATACTAAAGCATTACAAAAGGCGCTTGATAAAAAGGAAATTGATATAGCATTTATAAATTTTACATATAATAGCAATAATTATCAAAAAACGAATTCACAATTTGAGGAAACAGTAGTTGGTCTATCTAAAAAGTATTTAAATGCTACATCAATGTTAGGACTAAATGGATATAACTTATATACTTATCAAAACACTTATATATATGAATCTCTTGCTAATAATAATTATGATATAAAAGTATTAAACAAGATTAATGGAAATATCAAAAATGGAATAATAATAGTTGATAAATATCAATATTTATACAATATTAATGACAAACTAAAGAATTACAAACTATTGTTTAGCGAAGACATTGAAAATGATTATACTTTTGTTGTTAGTGATAATAATACTTTATTGTATAGTTTATTTAATTTTGTTAATGAGTATGGTAACCATGAAAATTATAAAACTATGGCTATGAATAATTTAGATGAGATAACAGATTTATCACATGATTATTTTTATATTTTAAAAATAGCAGCATTAATAATCTTAATACCTCTTATAGCAGGAGCAATAATATATAAGCTAAGACAAACAAAAAAAGAAAAGAACATTGTAAAAAAAGAAGATAGATTAAAATATACTGATATGTTAACATCACTTAAAAATAGAAATTATTTAAATGATAATATGAAAAAGTGGGGAGATATGAAAGTATTCCCTAGAACAATAGTAATAGTTGATTTAAACAATCTTAAGTATGTTAATGATAATTATGGATATGATGCAGGCAATGATTTGATAGTAAAGGCAGCATCAGTTCTCATAAATAATCAATTAGAAAAAAGTGAGATTATTAGATCAGATGGTAATGAATTTTTAATATATCTACTTGGTTATAGTGAAAAACAAGTTAATAATTATACTTCAAAACTTCAAAAAGAGCTGGATAAATTACCATATGGTTTTGGAGCTGCAATTGGTTATTCAACTATATCTGATGAAATAAAAACAATTGATGATGCAATTAATGAAGCAACTATCGAAATGAGAACCAATAAAGAACAAGGATATAATGTTAATAAGGAATAAAGTATGAAATCTAGAATTAAGAGTTTTTACAAAAGGTTTGTGGATGTCATGAAAATGGGTGAAATGAGAATATTGCCAGGACAACTGGCATATTTTCTCGTTTTATCAATAATACCATTACTCATAATATTTACATTTGTGGCATCTAAAATCACTGCATCAACTGATTTAAGTAAAACATTATATCAAGTATTGCCTAGTTTTATTGTTGATATAGTGCTTCCAGCCTTAGAGACAAGTAATATTAGTACTAATTTTTTGGTATTATTTATAATTGCATTCTTTGTAGCTTCAAATGGCCCATATTCGATTATAAATACTGCCGATATGCTATATGGAATAAAAAATGGGAAAGTTGTAAGCAGCAGGATAAAGTCAATAATAATGACATGTATCATTCTAATTGCACTTTTATTTTTATTAGTTGTCCCAATATTTGGGAATATTATTATAGACTTTTTTTCTAATGTATTTAATGAGGGACATCAAATTGCAGTATTTGCGCAATTATATAAATATTTAAAAATACCAGTTACATTTTTATTTATATTTTTAAACATTAAAATCATATATACTATGGCACCTAATATGGCAATTAAGAGTAGGGAAACTACTTATGGTGCGCTATTTGCATCTATTGGGTGGATAATTGCAACACAAATATATTATTTATATATTACTAAGGTTGCCGACTACAGCTTGCTGTATGGTAGCTTTTCTAATATTTTAGTTTTATTTATTTGGATTTATGTATTATCATATATATTTGTAGCTGGGATTGCACTAAATAATAAAAAATATAAAGATATTAAAGAAAAGGGTTCAATATGAAAGATAAATTTAAGAAGATTTTATTTAGTTTAAAACAAATGTTTTTTGATAACATCTTTTTAATTATGTTCGTAATTGCAAATACATTATGTGGCTATCTATTAAAAGCATTAACAATTAATCAATATTTTAATTTTGTATCTTTTATGGGAGAATTAAGTTTTAGTTTCTTATTAGGACTTTTATCACTACTATTTAAAAAGAAAAGAAGAAAATGCTTTTTAATCATCATGCTTATTTTAGGGAATTTATTATGCTTTAGTGATCTTATATATTATGGATATTATAATTCTTTTTTATCAGTTGAATTTATTTCTTTATTGTTCGCTAATACGGAAACAGGTGGAACTGCTGGCAATGTTCTACTAGATTTAATAAATATCAAATATATAATAATATTTATACCATTTATAATATTTTTAGTGGTAAACGCTGTTTTCAAGAAAAACAAAGTAGAAACATCATCATTAGATAGCAAACTAAATAGGAAAAGAGTATTTTTTACATGGTTATTTCTTTTTATAATATTTATTGTGTGTTTAAGCCCAATCGATTATTCTAGGATTTATAAGCAGTGGAATAGAGAATACTTAGTTGGTAAATTTGGAATATATATCTATCATGCCAGTGATGCTTTGACTAGTATTAGACCAACAATATCAGAATTATTTGGATCAGATCAAGCTTATAGCAATTTTAAGAATTTTTATTATAGTAAAAGTGAGCATCAATCTAATGAGTATAGTGGTATATTTGAGGGAATGAATGTCATTACCATTCATTATGAAAGTGCACAACAATTTGCAATGGAGTTAGAGTTTAATGGTAAGGAAGTAACACCGGTACTTAATAAAATGGCCAGTGAAGGGATGTATTTTAGCAATTTTTATTCACAGATTAGTGTAGGTACTAGTAGTGATGCTGAATATACTTTTATGACATCAATTTTACCAGTTAAAAGCGGGTCTGTATTTGTAAATTATGCAGATAAAAAGTTCGAGTCGATTCCAATTTTATTGAAAGAAAAAGGTTATTATACATTTAGCATGCATGCTAATAGTGGTAAATTTTGGAATAGAGATCAAGCACATATAAGTCTTGGATATGATAAACTTTATGATAAAAGTTACTATGTGTTAGATGAAAAGATAGGATTTGGTCTATCAGATAAATCTTTTTATACTCAGTCAGTACCAATGATAAAAGAGATAAGTGAAGAAAATTCTTTATTTTATGCTAATATGATAACACTTAGTAACCATACACCATTTGATGAAGTTAAAATGTATGGCAATTTTGACGTTACTTTAACTGCTAATGGGAAAACATATCAATATATGGAAGATACTAAAATGGGGAATTATTTGAAATCACTTCATTATGCAGATAAGCAGTTAGGACTATTTATGAAACTTCTTGATGAGGCTGGCTTACTAGAAAATACAGTGGTTGTAATATATGGAGATCATGATGCCAAACTATCGAAAAGCGATTACAACCGTCTAATTAATTATGATGTCACAACTAATTTGACATATAATGATAGCGATCCAAGATATCAAGAACTAGATTATTATTGGTTTGAATTAAATAGAAATGTTCCACTTGTCATATGGACTAAAAATAATCAAATAAAAGAAGAAATAACAACAGCGATGGGTATGTATGATGTCTTACCAACGTTAGGTAATATGTTAAATATTAAAAGTAAATATGCACTTGGAACGGATATATTTAATGTAGATGATAATATTGTCGTTTTCCCTAATGGTAACTGGTTAACAAATAATATTTATTATAATAGTGGGAAAGGAGAATACAAATTATTAAAAGATACGGTATTAACCGAAGATGAAATAGAAAAAAATACTAAATACGCGGAAGATATTTTAAAAATTTCTGATGATACGGTAGTGTTTGACCTAATCAAAAAAGATCAAGCAAATGAATATATGAAAGAAGGATAAATATGAAGAAAACAATAGTAATAGTACTTGTAATTATAATTTTTTTAGTGATAGGGTATGGAATATATAAAATAATACCATCAAAAGAAGAAACCAAGCCATCATCTGAAGTAAAAGGCTATAATTATGTACTTTATAATAACATGTCAAGTACGTACAAAAGTCTTTTTCACAAACTATCAACAGAGTTAGAAAAAGAAGAAATTGATGAAAAAGTATACGCAACTTTAATATCTAAAATGTTTCTGATAGATTTTTACACATTATCAGATAAAATTACTAAAAATGATGTAGGTGGGGTAGAGTTTATATATACACCAGCAAGAGAAAATTTTGTACTTGAAGCATCAGATACAATATATAAATATGTCGAAAATAATATTGATAGTGATAGAACACAAGAGTTGCCCAAGGTAAAAGAAGTAGTGGTGGATGATACAAATATAACTACTACCTCATATACTCATGGGGATATAATAGATGATAATGCATATCAGATAAAGGCAACTATAACTTATGAAAATGATTTAGGTTATCCTACTAATATAGTATTAATATTAATTCACACAGAGATTGAGTATGAAGAAAAGACAATCTCTAAGTTAGAGATTGTCTCAGTAAAAGAAGGAGTTTAGATCTTTCTTTTTTTATGGAGTATTAGGAATTTCTCCTGAGTTTGTTGATGTACTTTTAGAGATAGTAAGTACTATCGGATTTGTAATTTTATCAATTCTTTTTGTAGCGTCATAACTTTGCTTAATGACGATTCCAGTAGTACCACTAGATTCTTCATAAACGATAGTATATGCAATTTCTTTACTTTTACAATAAGATATTGCAGATATCTCGGTCTTACCTGTTATTTTTCCTACAAGAGAATATAATATTGTTTTTGAAGTAGGATTCTTTCCTATGATGGCCGCTGTGTAAGCCTCATTAGCATCAAAATCAAATGTTTTTATTAGGGCTGTAGTTGTACTTAGATTCTTTGCCATTGCTTCCTTAATATCCTTTACACTGCTTTGATTAGGTATTTCCATTGAACGAGCTCCACCAGCACCTTCGTCCCAAATATATTGATTAGTTCCTGACATAAATAATTTATCAAGCGTAATAACATTGCTAGAATTAATAGCACTAGTTTGCATTATGTCTTTGGCTATATTATAAAATGAAAGAATTTGTTCTGTGGTGAAACTAGTATCCATACTACTACTAATAGTATCTAATAAAGTAAGCAACTGACTTGGACTAGTAATTGATTTAACTTTATTTAGAATTCCTTGAATAACAAGTTGTTGATTTTGACCACGAACGTAGTCATTAAATGCATAAATACTGTGCTGATATTTTTCAGGACACTTTTTTGAACTTGTTGAAACTTTTCTATGCCTTGCAAGAGCTAATGCCTGTTCTCCATTTAATGTCTGCAACCCTTGATCTACATATACTGTTGATGATCCCCATTTACGATTACTTCCTGATTCACAGAACGCAATAGGCACATTAACGTCTATTCCCCCAAGAGCATTAACTATATTAATAACTCCTTGAAAATTAACTTTTACATAATAATCAATTTTAACATCAAAGAAATTCTCTATAGTTTTTTTCATGCAATTTATACCACCACCAGCAGCAGAATTGATTTTTCTTTCTCTATTATTGCTACATGATATTGGTACATACATGTCTCTTGGGATAGATAGGATAGTTGCATTTAATGTTTTAGGATTAAATGTAATAATAATAATAGAATCTCCATTACCAACAGCATTTTTATTTAATGTTTTAGCTGTTGAGTCAATTCCCATTATGAGAACTGTAAAAGGCTTTTCAATTTTCACTTCGGTAATTGCAATATCATCGCCACTATTTTCAATTTTATTTATTTCTTCCTTAGTATAAGATTTAGATAGTTTTGTGATAATTCTAGTATCTTTTTCTATATTTTCATATTCTTCTTCAGTAGAAAACACATCAATATAATTAGAGGTTATAAATATAGCATCTATTTTATTGTTGTATAAATCAGCAATCATTTGTGTTGTGTCTTCGTATTCTGTAATGGTGTTTGAATCTCTTAGATTTTCTTTTTTAATAATTTCTAGTGCTAATAAGTAATTATCAATAGAAGTCTCATCCTTAAGTATTCCTATACTATTATTATCAACTTCTTTAATCTTTTTAATGTTGCTATCTTTATATACAATTAAATATGTTTCATATGTAACACTATCTTTATTCATATTATTGATAGATGAATATACATTATGAATTAAATATCCACCATAACTCTGAATAGCAATAAAGATTAGTAAGATAATTGATGATAGTATAAATCTTCCTATTTTAAATTTTTTAATTGATTTAATGGCAAAAATAATAATTAAGATATTTATTACTAGAAGAGCGGCTATACCAATATATCTTAGTATTGTCTCTATTCCTGATAATAAATATAATCCATATGCTATATATCCATATGAAATAAGATTTATTATTATTAATAACAATAAAGCAATTTTTAATCCCACTTTAAGATTTTTGTGTTTTTTCATATGATAGACCTCCCAATAAATAATATTATATCATAAAAAAATGTTCATTATAGAACATTTAATTAAATATGACAGTTTTTGTAATTGTTTTTGACACTCCCAAGTAAGTTGCGGAGTAAACAATTTTATATGTGCCAGCACTATTCTTTAGTGCATTGAGACTATCTATTGATGTACCAATAAGCACATTTGCTTGATTAAAAATGTTTTTAGTGACTACTGAGCCACTGGTTACATCAACTAGATTGTCAAGTACTGTAATTGGTTTAGATGGTTCAACATAACTAGTACCGATTGGTATGGTTTCTGAAGAATTATCATTATATAATCTTAAAGATAGATTAACAGAACCAGCATCTTTTACAAGGGTAAAATAAGATCCAGAACTTCTACTTTCTTTGCTCAAATTATATGCGGTTTTAACTACATATGTTCCATAAGGGTAAGTAGTATCATATGAATAAGAGGTTAGGGTAGTAAAACCTATATATGTGTTATTCTGATAAATCTCATATCCTAATTCACCAAAACTTAATGATGGTATTGTACCAGAATTAATATTAGTGTGGCCTTCTACAGCACCCCATGAAAGTTGAGTAGTTCCATTCTCATAAGTTACATATAAATCTGTTGGATTATTTAGAGGAACATATTTATCTGATATTTCCGTAGGCTCAGTGCCTTTTTTAAATAATTCGTATGTGATTGAAGTTGCTGGAGTATATTCAGAAGGCAACATAGCAGGATCACTTAGTTTTTCAACACCAATTTTTACTACACTTGATGGTTGCTTCCAAGCGGATGTTTTTGGCATCAAAGCTTTGCAAGCTAATGAATAGATAACACGTTTTTGAGATGTATTTAAGCTTGTCGTTATATATCTTCCTTTGATATTTTTCTCATATCCATACCATAAACCAATTGCAACATCAGGAGAATATCCGGCAATCCAACCATTGCTTGTAGCAGAAGATGGGTAACCATATTCTTTTCTGGTAGCAGCATCATAGTCTGTAGTACCGGTTTTAGCTGCAAGAGGGATTCCACTTACTCTCGATACACTTATGCTTCCACCAACACCAGTATATAATATATTGGTGATCATGTAGGCTGTAGCCTCACTCATAACTTTAACACCGGTAGAAGAATAAGTTAGAGTTTCTTCAGTTTCATTTCTAAGCACTATTTTGTTCACAGTATATGGTTCATAATAATATCCGCCATTAGAAAATGCTGCATAAGCTGCTGCCATAGTTAATGGGTTTGAACCATTAAATCCACCGATGGAATGGGCTTCATGTATTATTCCTTCAGAATCAATTTCAGGAGTAATTCCTAGACTAGTGACAAATTTAACAATCAAACTGTTATCGACTTGTTGGAATGCTTTTAATGCAGGAATATTTCTAGATTGTTGCAACGATTGACGCATTGTCAGGACACCTTTATATTTTCTATCGAAGTCATATAAATTTTTGCCATCACTGTAGGTATAAGCACTATCATCAAATAAAGTATAAGTAGACATATTGCTATATTCTATACCAGGTGCATAATCAAATACTGGTTTGGCAGTAGAACCAATTTGTCTATTGATATCAGTAGCAAAACTAAATTGTCTTTCTCCAACACGATTTCTTCCGGCACCTATTGCAATTATTTTGCCATTATGGACATTAACAGCAGCTAAACCAGCTTGAATGTCCGCATATTTCCATTTATAAGAAGTACCATTAAATATATCATTGATTGCATCCTGACCAGCAGTATCCATATTAGTATATATAAGCATAGGAGTAGAATAAGGATCAAGACCAGTTTTCTCTTTTACTTCACTTACGACTAAATCAATATACCCTTGATAAGGACTAGTTTCTACTTCATAATCAATCAATAAGTTAGTAACAGGAATACTAAGAGCTATTTTTTCTTCTTCTTCAGTTATGTAACCATGTCTTTTCATGAGAGAAAGAACAGTTGTTCTTCGTTCTTCAGCTTGCTCAGGATTAATATTAGGATCATATGATCCAGGTGCTTGATATAAACCAGCTATCAAACTTGCTTCTGCTAAATTTAAGTCTTTAGCGCTTTTACCAAAATATGTTTGAGATGCTTGCTCTACACCATAAGACCTACTACCTAAAAAGAAATTATTCATATAAAATTCTAAAATTTGTTCTTTTGTATATGTTTGTTCAAGTTTAAATATGGCCATATAGATATCAGTAAATTTTCTAATTATACCTTCTATACCACTAGCTTCAGTAGATGTATATGTATTTTTTATTACCTGCATAGTTATAGTAGAACCACCACCAGCCCCACTGCGTCCTGCAAGCTGCCCTACAACAGCCTTTATAAATCTTGGAGCATCAAGGCCATTGTGTTGGAAAAATCTTGAATCCTCAGTTGCAATAATGGCATTAATAAGATTCTCTGAAACTTCATCATATGAAATTTTCTCTCTATTTTCTAGGCCAATAGTATCAACTACTTTATTTTTATTATCATATATTATGGTTTGTTCTGATGCAACAAGCTTAGATTTATCAAATGTAGGAGATGTTAATGCTATATATACAAAGAATGCTACAAATAACATAATTCCTAAAATACCCATTATAACAATAAATAATAAGATTCCTTTTACTATTTTTCTAGCAGCAGTCTTATTAGCTCGTCTATCTAATATAAAAGTTAATAAAACAAGTAGGGCATATGGCACCATTAACAACAATCCATATGTGATTCCTAAGAGAATCATCAGTACAATGGCAAGTATTATAGAATATATACCAACACCTGCATAAAATACTAAATTAGATTTTAATGAGAACTTTGGTTTTTTACTTATTATTTCATTTTTTTCTTTAACCTTAATTTTTTTAGTTTTAACTTTTCTAGGTTTTACATTTTGAGAATTATTTCTTTTTCTAAATAATTTTAACTTTTTCATTATTCCTCCTATATTATATATAGCGTATCAATTATTTTTAGATAATCAATCATAAGATTGGCTTTTTCTTTTATTTCATAGCCATCTTTTTCAAATTGAGAAAGTAAGATTCTTTTATTATCTTTATTTTTATATAAAATATCACCAGGCATTAAATATATCTTATTTATTGAAGCAAACATAACAATAATAAAAGCAATTCCACCATGATCTAATACACGCTTTATATGTTTTATTTGGTGTATATGTATATTTGATAGTGGAAAACTTAATTTATTAGTAGTTTCTTTAGCTTCAAAATCAATATACTTTCCTTTGTATATTCCATTATAATCAGTAGTAGATTTTTCTTGATAATAAGCTTCAGTTATCATTTGTTTTTTACCAGTTTTATACATTGTATTAAGTACTTTAATTGGAGTAGGTTTTTTATATATAACTGCAATATCATTATCAAGATAATACTTGTTAGTAATATTTAAAGCATTTTCCAGAGACATTCCTCTATTTTTATAATTAATAATACTATTTAAATTTTCTTTTCTAATTTTATTAGGATATCTCATCAAACCACCTTAGAATAATTATACACTAAATATTCATAAATATCTACAATTATAATTGTGAAATAAGTTAAATATTTTGATAAGTATTGTCGAATAAATTGCTAAAATATATAAAAAAAGATATATTTAAGTGGGTGACTATATGAATAATGAAGACATTATATTTCTATTACATGAGATGATTAGTAAAAATAATCTAGCTAAAGTATTGCTAGGAGCAAAAAGTAGGACAAGAAAATAATGTCAATAGTTTGGGAAAATGTCCCAAAAATATTTAAACATTAACGGGA
>DAOPMC010000030.1:0-12062 GCA_035392025.1 Bacilli bacterium | reverse complement strand
ATAAGAAAGGGGTCTAATATAGGTCATTTAGACCATAATTAGATTATACGTGATATTATGTATGAAGTAATAATAGTAGGAGGCGGGCATGCCGGAATAGAAGCGGCCCTAGCATGTGCTAGAAAAGGCCATAAAACACTTTTAGTAACGGGAAATATTAATAATATAGGAGATACCCCATGTAATCCATCAATAGGTGGGCCAGCGAAAGGTGTAGTTGTTAGAGAAATAGATGCTTTAGGTGGAGAAATGGGTAAAAATACTGATAAATCACTTCTTCAAATAAAGATGTTAAATACTAAAAAAGGCCCAGCAGTAAGAGCATTAAGAGCACAAATAGATAAGAAAGTTTATCCTAGAAACATGTTAACAACATTAAGAAATACTAAAAATCTGGACATAAAAGAAGCTATGGTAGAAAACTTAGTAGTAGAGAATAATAATGTTAAAGGAATAGTTTTAGCAACTAACGAAATAATTAATAGCAAAGTAGTTATATTAACAACAGGAACTTATTTAAGAGCAGTAACTCTTAGAGGAACAGTAAAAAAAGAAGAAGGTCCTCACGGTGAAAAAAGGTCTAATGAGTTGAGCAATAATTTAAAAAAATTAGGTTATGAAATTCAAAGATTAAAAACAGGAACACCTCCTAGAATAGAAAGATCATCTATAAATTTTACAAAAACAATAGTACAACCAGGAGATGAAGAATATCATACTTTTTCTTTTGATAATGAAATAAAATATGATATTAAATTGCAAGATGATTGTTATTTAATATATACAACGCCAACAACTCATGAAATAGTTAATGCAAATCTAACAAAATCAAGCATGTATGGTGGAGTAGTAGAGGGAATAGGTCCTAGATATTGTCCATCAATAGAAGACAAAATAGTAAGATTTAAAGATAAAGAGCGTCATCAATTATTTTTAGAACCAGAAAGTAGAGAATATGATGATATTTATATTCAAGGATTCTCAACAAGTATGCCAGAAGATATTCAAGATTTGATGGTTCACTCATTACCAGGGTTAGAGCAAGCGCAAATAAATAAATATGCTTATGCAATAGAATATGATGCAATAAACCCCCTACAAATAAAACAAACGTTAGAGACAAAAGTAATAGAAAACCTATATACAGCAGGCCAAATTAATGGCACAAGCGGTTATGAAGAGGCAGCGTGTCAAGGCTTAATGGCAGGAATCAATGCATCTTTGAAACTTGAAGGAAAAGAACCATTAATTTTAAGAAGAAATGAAGCATATATTGGTGTATTAATAGATGATTTAGTAACAAAAGGTACAAAAGAGCCATATAGACTTCTTACATCTCGAGCTGAATTTAGGTTACTGCTTAGACATGATAATGCAGATTTAAGATTAACAGAATATGGTAAGAAAATAGGACTAATTGACGAAAACAGATATGAAAAGTTTAAAAGCAAAAAGAAAGATATTGAATATTTAGAAAATAAATTAAAAGAAACATATCTGACACCAAAAGATGAAATAAATAAATATCTAGAAAGTCAAGATATCAACAAGATTGTCGATAAGATAAGTTTGTTTGATTTATTAAAAAGACCAGATGTAGAATTTAACAAGATTACAAAGTTTTTAGATAATAAAGAATATCAAGAAGATGTTATATCAGAAGTAGAAACAATCATTAAATATGAAGGGTATATTAAAAAAGCAATAAGAGAAAAGAATAAGATGGATAGCTATGAAGATATTAAAATACCAGACTTTATAAATTATCAAAATGTTAAAAACTTAGCAACAGAAGCTAGAGAGAAATTAATTAAAGTAAAACCTACATCACTTGGACAAGCGATGAGAATAAGTGGAGTAAATCCATCAGATATATCAATACTTATGATATATTTGAAAAAAGGTGTTAAAAATGAATAAAGAAGAATTTTTAGAACAAGTAACAAAATTAGGTATTAATTTATCAATTAAAAAACAAGAACAATTAGAAGAATATTACAAATTATTAATAGAATATAATTCACATACTAATTTAACAGCAATAACAGCCAAAGAAGATGTATATTTAAAACATTTTTATGATAGCCTTTGTATTATAAAAATAATAGACTTAAATAAAGATATAAAATTGTGTGATATAGGTACAGGAGCTGGTTTTCCTGGATTAGTATTAAAAATAGTATTTCCTAATTTAAATATTACATTAATAGATAGTACTAGGAAAAAGACTATATTTTTAGAAGAAGTTATAAAGAAATTAGATCTAAAAGATATAAAAGTAGTAACATCAAGAATAGAAGATTATGCTAGAAGTCACGAAGAAGAGTTTGATATAGTAACAGCAAGAGCAGTTGCAAAACTTAATGTATTATTAGAATTATCTACAAAGATGATTAAAGTAAAAGGTTCTTTTATAGCAATGAAAGCAGACGCAGAAGAGGAGCTAAAAGAATCTGTACAAGCATTAAGAATATTAGATGTTTCTTTAGATCAAGTTATTAATTATGAATTACCTAGAGAAAAAAGTAGAAGAAGCTTAATAAAAATAATTAAGTTAAAGTCTACAAGTAAAGAATATCCAAGAAATTTTTCAAAAATAAAAAATAAGTCATTGTAAAATGACTTATTTTAATGTTATAATAAAATAGATAAAATAGGTAAAGAGGGTAATAAATATGAACGAAAAAGAGATAAGAGATATTAGGCTTGATGATATAATTCCAAATCGTTTTCAACCAAGAGAGTTATTTAATGAAGAAGCATTAAAAGAATTATCAGAGTCAATTAAGGAGCATGGCGTAATTCAACCAATAATAGTTAGGCCTGTTGGAGATAAATTTGAAATAATAGCAGGAGAGAGAAGATATAAGGCATCAACTATTGCACATAAAGAAACAATTCCGTGTATTGTAAGAAATTTAGATGATGTTAATAGTTCAAAAGTAGCACTTTTAGAAAATTTGCAAAGAAAAGATTTAACACCAATTGAAGAAGCTCGTACGTATCAGACCATTATAAAAATAAGTGGTCAAACTCAAGCAGAACTAGCCAAGTCACTTGGCAAATCACAATCAGCAATTGCCAACAAAATGAGATTGTTATTACTTGATGAAGAGGTACAAGAAGCGCTTTTAGAAGAAAAAATATCAGAGCGTCATGCAAGAAGTTTATTAAATATTGAGGATAAAGTAAGACAAAAAGAATTATTAAAAGAAGTAATTGATACAAGAATGACAGTAAAAGACCTAGATGACATGATAAAGGAAGAAAATAATCCAAGTGAAGCTAAATTTTTACAGACATATGATGAAATAAAAGAAGATCCTATTTTAGAAGATAATGCGGCAACTGAAAAAGAATTCTTAAAATCATATGATAAAATACAAGAAGAGATAAAAGATTTAGATGGATTAGAATCAAAATTAGAATTGCACGAGTTTAAACCAGATACATTAAAACCCCTAAATGATGATGTTTTTGCAGAAAAAGAGGAAATAGAATCGCTAGAGCCAGTAGAAGAAGAACATAAGCAAGAAAGTACATATGATGTAAGATTTGCAATTAATAATATAAGACAAGCAATTCAATCAACAGAGAAATTTGGATTTAAAGTGGCATCTGAAGAATTTGACTTTGATGATAAGTATCAAATAGTGATAAAAATTGATAAGAATAAATAGTGCTGAAGCGACACTATTTTTTTTATTCTTTTTTCATTTCCAAAACTGCTTTTTTTTGGTAGAATATATATAGCACAGGAAAAGAGTGGTAAAGATGGGAAAAATTATATCATTAGTTAATCAAAAAGGTGGAGTAGGAAAAACAACAACAAGCATCAATTTAGCAGCATCACTAGCATTACTAGGCAAAAAAGTATTATTAATAGACCTAGATCCGCAAGGAAATTCTACAACAGGAATAGGTATCAATAAAGGTGATGTGGATAATAGCATATATGAAGTTTTAATAGAAAAAGTAGATGTAAGAGACTCTGTTATTAAGACAAAGTATAAGAATTTATCAATAATTCCATCTACTATTAATCTAGCAGCAGTAGATATTGAAATATATGATCGTAGTAGAAATGAAACAGGATATGCAAAGGCAGAGCAATTAAAAAAACACACATCTAAGATAAAAGAAGATTATGATTATATATTAATAGATTGTCAGCCATCTTTAGGAATTCTTACAACAAACGCTCTAACAGCATCAGATTCAGTAATAATACCAGTGCAATGTGAATTTTTAGCACTTGAGGGAATTACACAATTACTAAATACAATTATGTTGACTCAAAAGAAACTAAATCCTAATTTAACGATTGAAGGCGTTCTTTTAACAATGTTAGATGCAAGAACTATATTAGGATTTGAAATAGTAGAAGAAATAAGAGGTTATTTTAAAGACAGGGTGTATAATACAATTATACCAAGATTAATAAGGCTTACAGAAGCTCCATCACATGGTAAGCCAATAATTGCATATGATCCAAAATCAAGAGGAGCAGAGGCTTATATTAATTTAGCCAAAGAGGTGATAGAAAGAAATGGAAACATCTAATAAAAGAAAAGCATTAGGAAAAGGATTAGAAGAGTTATTTTCCAATGAAGTATTAGATTACGAATCTATTGAAGAAAAAATATTGGAAGAAACAAATAGTGAAGAAGTTGTAGAATTAAATTTAAACGAATTAAGACCAAACCCTTATCAGCCAAGAAAAAAATTTGATGAAAAAGCCTTAAATGAACTTGCTAATTCAATAAAAGAAAATGGTGTTATTCAACCAATAATAGTTAAAAAAAGCATCAAGGGTTACGAAATAATAGCAGGAGAACGTAGAGTAAAAGCATCTAGATTAGCGGGGAGAACAACTATTCCAGCCATTATTAGAAATTTCACAGATGAAGAAATGATGCAAATAGCAGTATTAGAGAACTTGCAAAGAGAAAACTTAAATGCAATAGAAGAAGCATCAGCATATAGAAATTTAATATTATCATTAGGAATTACTCAAGATGAATTATCAAAAAGATTAGGTAAAAGTAGAAGTCATGTTACTAATATGATTGGACTTTTGTCGTTACCGAATGAAGTCAAAAATATGATAGCAGAGTCACAAATTTCAATGGGACACGCTAGGGTATTAAGTAAACTTGAAAATAAAGATAAAATATTAGAACTTGCCAACAAAATAGCAAAAGAAGACCTAAGTGTTAGAGATATTGAAAAATTAGTATTATCACCCGAAGTAGAAAAAAAAGTAAAGCAAAAACATACTCATACTAATGAATATAGATATTTAGAAGAAGATTTAGAAGAAAAATTAGGAACAAAGATAAAAATATCTAATAAAAAAGTAGACATTTACTTTTCAAATAGTGCAGATTTAAACAGAATATTAGAAATAATGAATCTAAATAAGTAGGTGTTATTTTGAATAAAAATTATAACGAAGGAACAAAAGTAATAATGAAAAAACAACATCCTTGTGGAACTAACTTATGGGAAGTTATAAGATTAGGAGCAGATATCAAAATAAAATGTATAAATTGCGGTAGAGTAGTAATCATACCACGAATAGAATTTAATAAAAGAATAAAAAAGATAATAGAAGAGGAGTAATTATATGGCTAAAAGAAAATTAAAAAAATTTCATTTACATCCAATAACTAGTATTTTTCTTTTAATGATTTTAGTAATTATTTTAAGTATGATATTATCATCAACTGGCGTATCAGCTACTTATAATACAATAAATTTAGATACAGGAGAACTACAAACTCAGATAATAACAGTAGAAAATCAGTTCACTTATCAAGGAGTTAAAAACTTAATAAGTAATGCAACTAAAAATTTTATATCATTTGCACCTTTAGGAACGTTACTCATTACATTGTTTGGTTTAGGTGTGGCGGATGCAACAGGACTTATAGACACGATCTTAAGAAGACGTATCTTAAGAATTTCACCATCGACAGTGACATTTTTACTCTTTTTGATAGCAATATTTTCTAGTATTGTAAATGAAGTTGGTTACGCAGTAATGATTCCAATCGGGGCACTAGTCTTTTTAATAAATGGTAGAAATCCATTAACAGGAATTGCAGCGGCATTTGCCGGGGTTGCATTTGGGTATAGTATTAGTTTCTTTGTAGGATCAACGGATATTGCACTTTTACCGTATACTACGGTTGCAGCTTCACTAATTGATGAAGGATTTCATGTAAGCATGACATCAAATTTATTTATAATGATAGTTTCATGTTTTGTGCTTGCAGGAGTTGGAACGTTTGTAACAGAAAAATTTATTGCTAAGAAAATGGGTAGATATGCTCAAAAAACAAGAGATGACTTAGGGCAGACAAAAGAAATAGAATATCTAGATTTACAATATGAAGAACAAAAGAAGTTAAAAGAAGAGTCCCTAGAAAAGAAGGGATTGCATAGTGCTGCGATAGTAGGGATTGCAATAGCGGTAGTATTTATATATATGATAATTCCTGGGCTTCCTTTATCAGGAATGCTGCTAGATTTAGAAGAAAGTGCATATGTAAATCAGTTATTTGGATCTAATTCATATTTTCAAGCGGGATTTACATATATGGTTGCAATATTCTTTGCGGTTACAGGAATTGCATATGGCATAAGTGCTAAATCAATTAAAAATGATAAAGACTTAATGAACAAGTTAAAAGATAAATTAGTAAATATTGGAATGCTGGTTGTAATGATTTTCTTTGCATCACAGTTAATTGCCTTATTTAAAGAAACAAATATTGGATATTTGTTAACAGCATCCATTACCAATTTAATAAAAAACATTTCATTTACAGGTATTCCACTAATTCTAGTTGTGATGATTTTAATAGCAATTGCCAATATATTTGTACCATCTTCGATAGCAAAATGGTCAATAATATCACCAGTTTTAGTACCAATAATGATGCAATCTAACATTTCACCACAATTTACACAATATATATTTAGAGCATCAGAATCTATGACTAATGGTATAACAATTTTACTTGCATATTTTATTGTTTACTTAGGATATTTAAATGTATATAATAAAGACCAAGACAAGCCAATTACCCTTAGACAAGGAATAGCATACATGCTACCATATATGTTTTGGTTAGGAATAGCATGGGTATTTATAATTATTATGTGGTATATAATAGGGTTACCACTAGGGCCTGGAGTATTCCCAACATTATAAGATAGAAAGAAGTGATATTATGGCACTTAAAGCGGGTATTGTTGGTTTACCAAATGTTGGTAAATCAACTTTGTTTAATGCAATAACAAAGAAGAATATTTTAGTTGCAAACTATCCATTTGCAACAATAGATCCAAATGTAGGTATGGTTATGGTACCTGATAAAAGATTAACAATACTTGAAGATATTTATAAACCAGAAGAAGTAAAACCAACATCATTTGAATTTGTTGATATAGCAGGATTAGTAAAAGGTGCATCAGTTGGTGAAGGACTTGGTAATAAGTTTTTATCACATATTAGAGAAGTAGATGCAATATGTGAAGTTGTTAGATGTTTTGAAAATGCCGAAATAACTCATGTTGAAGGAACAGTGGATCCAGTAAGAGATATTGAAATAATTAATTTAGAGTTAGCACTAGCAGACTTAGAAATTATTAATAATAGAATAGATAAAATTAAGAAAAAGGCAGAAACCACTAAAGACAAAGAAACTTTAACAGAGTTAGA
Organism: Bacilli bacterium; assembly: GCA_035392025.1. Classification (GTDB taxonomy): domain Bacteria; phylum Bacillota_I; class Bacilli_A; order RF39; family UBA660; genus DAOPMC01. Next base: position 4,330 of record DAOPMC010000030.1, on the reverse strand, counting down.
AGCACTACAAAAGTCAAAAGAAAATCTTGAAAAAAATAATCCACTAAGATTAGTAGATTATACAGAAGAGGAACTATTTGCAATTAAATCATATAATTTTTTAACGCAAAAGCCTCATATATATTTAGCAAATATTAATGAAGAAGAAATACTTGAAGAAAATGAACATGTTTTAAAATTGAAAGAATATGCTAAAAAAGAAAATAGTGAAGTAGTTATCATATCTGCAAAGATTGAATCAGAATTAGCAGAATTAAATGATGATGATAAAAAAGAGTTATTAAATGAATTGGGATTAAAAGATAGTGGCCTTGATGTATTAATAGAAAAAGCATATGAGATATTAGGACTTGAAACATTTTTTACATGTGGTGATAAAGAAGTCAAAGCATGGACTTTTAAAAAAGGCACTTGTGCTAAAGAATGTGCGGGCATAATTCATACAGACTTTGAAAAAGGATTTATTAAAGCTGAAATAATTGCCTATGCAGATTTAGTCCAACAAGGATCAGAGTTAAAAGTAAAAGAAGCGGGTAAATTCAGAATAGAAGGAAAAGATTACATTATGCAAGATGGAGATATATGCCATTTTAGATTTAATTTATAGAAATTAGGGAACTAATTTCTTTTTTTCACATTAATTTCATAAATATTTGTATAATAGTACTTGAAGGGATGGATTTTAATGAAAGTTTTAGTAGTGGATGATGAGGAACTAATTAGAAATGTTATAAAAGAATATTTAAAAATAGAAGGATATCTTTATTTGGAAGCAAGCGATGGAATAGAAGCAATAGAAGTAGTAAAGAGAAATAAAGATATTGATGTTATTATTATGGATATAATGATGCCAAGATTAGATGGCTATTCTGCCATGAAACAAATAAATGAAATCGTAAAGATTCCAACAATAATGTTATCAGCAAGAAAAGAAGAATATGATAAATTAATAGGATTTGACCTTGGAATTGATGATTATGTTACAAAACCATTTAGTCCCAAAGAACTAATGGCGCGTATTAAAGCAGTATCTAAAAGGAATAATAATCAAGATAAATTTACTTATGAAAATTTAGAAGTAGATTTTTTAGCACATACAATAAAAATAGATAGTAAAGAAATAATGGTAACGCCAAAAGAATTTGAACTGATGGATTTCTTTATTAAAAATGTTAATATTGCATTAAGTAGAGAACAATTATTATCAAAAGTATGGGGTTATGATTATTTTGGAGAAGATAGAACCATAGATACACATATAAAAATGTTAAGATCACATCTTGAAAAATATCGAGATTTGATTAAAACCGTAAGAGGGGTAGGATATAAACTTGAAATTAAAGAAGAATAGTTTAAAAGTAACAGTATGGTTATATTTAACTATCTTCTCCATTGTAACTTTACTATTTATATGGGTATTTCAAGTAGGATTGCTTAATACATATTATCAGTGGTCAAAATCTAACGAGATGAACAAAATAGTTAAAAAGGTAGCGAGTATTGATAATGAAAATTACGAAGAATATTTAGATGAAATTGCTAATCAGTATGGAGTTTGTATTGAGTTATATAGTAAAACTAATCTAGAATATAGATCTAATAACTATAATCGTGGATGTTTTGGTAATGGAGACATAAATCTTTCAATAAATAAAAGAAATTTTATTTTTGGAAGTTCTATTAGCCAAAGATATTATTTAGTTAATCCAAAATATAATAATAATGTCTTGATGTATGCTATTAAAAATGACAACTATGCTGTATTTATTAGTACTTCTTTAACACCGCTTGATTCAACAATAAAAGTACTGCAATCACAATTTATCATAGTAACAATTGTTGTATTACTTTTAACGCTTGCAATCGCCTATTTTATATCAAAAAGAATATCAGAGCCAATTGTTAAATTAAATAAACAGGCTAAAAATCTTGCTCAAGGAAATTATAATGTAAAGTTTGATTCAGCAGACAATATAGATGAAATTAATGAGTTAGAAGACACACTAAATACAACAGTAGAAGAGTTATCTAAAATAGAAGAGACAAGAAAAGAACTTCTAGCAAATGTATCTCACGATCTAAAAACACCACTTACGATGATTATAGCATATGCAGAGATGGTAAGAGATTTAGATCAGACAAAAGACAAAAGAGAAGAAAGTTTAAATGTTATAATTAACGAAAGTGAAAGATTAAATTTACTAGTTAATGACATTTTGGAACTATCTAAAGTAGAAGCAGAACAAAAATTAGAAATATCTTCATTTGACTTAAATGAAATGATTAAGAATATTATTAAGACATATGAGATATACAAAATAACAGATAATTATAATATAGAGTATAATTTTGATAAAAAGGTTATGATAAATGCTGATAAAAAGAGAATTGAGCAAGTATTTTATAATTTATTAAATAATGCTATAAATTATACTGGAGAAGATAAAAAAGTAATCATAAGATTGATAGAAGATAAGAGAAATATAAGAATTGAAATAATTGATAGTGGTAAAGGAATAGATAAAAAAGACATAAAATACATCTGGGATAAATATTATAAAGCAGATAAAACTCACTCTAGAGAAAAAATTGGTTCAGGAATTGGACTATCAATTGTAAAAACAATATTAGTAAAACATGGTTATGAATATGGAGTTATATCTAAAAAAGGAAAAGGAACTACATTCTATTTTGAAATAAAAAAGTAGTTTTTTTCTTGAAATTAGGTTTACGAAACGGAGATTAATTGTTAAAATATAAACAAAAGGAGATAAATATGGGAATAGGTGAGAACTTAAAAAGATATAGATTAATAAATGAATTATCATTAGCAGAGGTTGGTAAGAGGTTGAGTATAAGTCCAACAGCGGTTGCCAAATATGAAAAAGAAATAATAATACCAGATTCTAAAAGATTAATAGAGTTTTCTAAAATGTATAAGATTCCAGTATATAATTTGATAAAGTCTTACATGATGCCTACAATGAAATTAGATACCTTTAGAAAAAAAAGCCGGCTTGTTGGCAAAAAATTAGAAGTTTTACAATCAATAATACAAATAGATGTTTCAAAATATATTGAAGTATTGCAATTAAGCGGTATCAAACCAAACTATAAGTTAGAAAAGATAGAATGCAATAGTATAGAGGATGCAGAAAATGTGGCTTACAATTTTAGAAAAAAATATTTATCGCCACTTTTACCAATTCAAAATTTAACAAATATTTTAGAAAACTTGGGAATATATCTAATTAGCATTAGAAATCAAAATGGTATGTTTAATGGTTTTGATGGAATTAGTGAGAAAATTGGCGATATACCATTTATTGTCTCGTTAGACATAGAAGATGGTGCAAGGCAAAGATTTACTATTGCTCATGAATTGGGTCATTTATTAATCAGTGTTAAAGGAAATCAAGAAGAAAGCATATGTCATAGATTCGCCGGTGCTTTGTTGCTACCAAAAGAGGCGATGATAAATGAGTTTGGTAGTAAAAGACATCATATTAATTTTACAGAACTAGAAATTATAAAAAATGAATATGGTGTTAGCAATCAAGCGATTATTTATAGATTAAGAGACCTAAAAATTATTAATGAGAGCACTTATAGAAATTTATGTATGCTAATTAACAAACAAATTACTAAAAGTAACCAGCAAATTTTTCCAAAAGAAATAACACACCAATATGAAAGAATAGTTTTGAAACTACAATCTCAAGAAATAATAAGCGCAAAAAAAGCTGCTGAATATTTGGAGATAACAATAGATGAATATTATCAAAGAAACAATAATAGTTGATACTAATATATTAATAGATGCAAGCATAGCGGGTGTTTTGAAAGAGTTTGTAAAATTAGATAATTTATTAATAAGTGATTTAGTTAAAGAAACAGAAATAAATAGTAAAACCGGAGATATAGTTGAAATTGAAAAAATAAAAGTAATTTCATCAACTAGCGAGCAAATCTATAAAATGAATATGGTTACTACGAGTGAACCAAATTTAACAGCGGAAGATGCTATAAACTTCATTCTAGCAAAAGATAACAATTTAGTCTTACCAACTGACAATAAAAGACTTAGAAAATATGCAATAAGGAATGATGTTAAAATAATTGGTCCTCTAAAAATATTAGATTTAATGTTAGAAAATAGAATAATAACTAAGAAAAAATATAGTCAATCATTAATAAAATTACATAATAGCAACAATAGATTACCTGATGAAGAAATTATAAAAAGAATAGAAGAATCGTACTTACAAAAATAATTCTGTCAATAGTTTGGGAAAATGTCCCAAAAATATTTAAACATTAACGGGAAAAT
>DAOPMC010000029.1:0-12306 GCA_035392025.1 Bacilli bacterium | reverse complement strand
TAACGCTTATATTTAAAAATTTTTGAGACATTTTCAAAAGTTATTGACATCTTTTATCTTTTTCTTATCCTGCTATAGCCACTTATAAATCCTGCTATTTCTTGACTTCTTACATTTAAATAATCTGCCGTTTGTTTTAAGTCTTGCCTTATGGCATCAATTCCTTTAGGATCTTCTGTATGACTGAAATAGAATTGGTCTAAGCAGTCATTTACAACAATTCCAGCATACTCTCTAATTGGGGATGTATATCTAGTATAGTATGGGATATGTAACCCCTCATGACAGATTGGATCAACTGAAAAATATGATGTGGCATCAATATTATGATTGCTATTTATTTCTTTTATATATGTGTTATGTTCTACTTTATCAAGTGTTTCTAATTTATTACTTAATGCATGTGGCATACTATATCTTAAAATATGTGATTTATATAAAAATGGATATCCACTAGTTTTAAAATATTCTGCTATTTTATAACTTGCAAAAATCATAAATGTTTCTGTTAATTTTTCAGCTTTTTGGGGACTGCTAGAACTTCCAAATAAGATCTTTTTTATCATAGGCGCTACTATAAGAAGTTTTTCAAACGATTCATCAACTTTTCTAATACTACTGTTTTGCTTCATTATTTTTGTTGCTGTTTTAAATGAAAAATTACAATTTATTTTAAGTGGCTCTTTTTTCACTAGAAATGATATAAAATTACCAGCAGTATCAAACTCAGTATAAATGCTTCTAACTAAACGAGTCATTCCTTGATCTAGCGATAATTCCTTTTTTATAAATTCCGGGGGAAAAAGGTTAATTGCTTTATCCCTCAAATAAATAGTTTCTACCCTATCGTGGGCTAATTGTCTTAAAAATGGATATAAATTGCAATAATGATTTACATCTGCGAAATGAATACCTAATATATAATTTCCTGCATAATTTTTTGATATTGAAAAAGCGTCATCCCTTGCAAAAACCTCTTCATCATCAACTGTAATTAAGCACTTCCCATCATCCTGAGAGGCTACTCTAACAATTGTATTAATATTTTGGCAATTAGAAAGTATGTCTTTATTAAATTCTTCTTCTATGCCATATAGGAATTTATAATCATGTTCGTTTGGGGAGTATGTCGTAGGCATATCTAATCTTTTATATAAATGATTTAGCCACGTCATAGCTTCTTTGTTATTAGCATTTGATTCTTGCCATTTTTTAACTTTTAATATATTGCGCTCTAATATTCTTGAATCAATACTTATCTTCTCTTCTTGAAAAATTAAATAAAGTATCTCATCATAATATTCAATATTTTTTCTACTTCCACCGGCATTAATATAAAACCCTAATGCATTTAAATATCTATCAATTACCAGATTTAAAATATTTTCTTTATCGGATGAACATAAATTAATTAAATATGGATGTTTCGTAATCAAATCTTCACTGATTTCAATATTTTTTTCTCTAAATAGAATATATTTTATGATTTCCGAATTAGTTTTTGTAAATTTCAATTTTATATCATATTCTAAACTTACTTCAATTGTTTCTAATTGGTTAGCAATATTCCTTAAAAATTTAATTGTTTCATTATTTGCTCTACTTCTTTTGGGTGTTGATTTTATTTTATTAATCATCTGCAATCTAATTTTATGGATTCTATCAATTATGCCAATAACATCTTTGTTACTTCCCTTACTTATAATATCATCAATATATTCTATAGTTTTTTGAATGCTTGGATATTTTTCTTTTTCATCAAGTTTTACTGTTTGAAAAATATAATTAAAAAGAAAAAGCAAAAAATCATGAGAGTTTGCAATATTTAATTTTGCTTGCAGTTCTTCACAATTTTTTGAATCTAATATTTTTTTTTGTACTCCTCTGGCCTTCATTTACCTACGATTAACTCCAATTAGTTTTATTTCTTCGCTTAAAAATTTAATCCTTTCAATTATTCTCCTTGCTTTTAATTTGTCAACTTTGTTCTTACTATTTGACAAATGTTCTTCTAATTCATCGATTGTCAAATTGGATGTAAAAAATGTAGGTAGACTCTCTTCCATACGATATTGTAAAATTGCTCCTAAGATTTCATCTCTAGACCATGCTGTTACATTTTCTGCCCCTATATCATCTAATAGCAACAATGGAATTTTTTTAACATAGTCAAATTTATATTGATAAGTATTATCATCAAAACCGACTTTTAAATCTCTTAAAAATTCTGGAAAATATACTATTGCTGAGGCCACATCTTTTTTTGATAGTTCATTAAAAAGTGCTGCAACAATATATGTTTTGCCACTTCCAAAGTTACCACTCACATAAAGGCCTTTTTCCCTCTTACCAAAATAATTCTTATAATATGTATTAATGCTTTTTATAATATCAATTCTACTTTTATCATCTGCATATATCTCTTTAATAGATGCATTTTTAATGTATGTCGGAATATGATCAAAATAAACGTTTTCTCTTTTCTTCTCTTCTTGTGCAATCTTTTCTTGATATTTACACATTTCATAAGAAAATTCTAAATTATTATTTATTACTTTAGGTAAATAAATAAATCCTTGCAAATTATTTTTACAATATTCAATTCCTTTACATCCTTTACAATTTAATATTTCTTTGCAAGAATCTTCTAAAAGAGAAGTATGTTTTGAAAGATATTCATCATCCAAATCTAAAGTATTTCTTAATTTTTTAAATGTCTCATCTTGCATAGCTATATTAAAATTATCTCTTAATTCTTTTTTTTGTGCTTTAATATTTTGTTTAATGCTATTGAATGTTTTCACATGTCATCACCTAAAAATATTATAATATAAAACAATAAAAATAGCACTAAATAAAGTGCTATTTTTGATAAAAAATCATTTCAAATAAAATTTTAATTTGCATGAAAATATTTTCAGTAGAAATTATTTGAAATATAATGTTTGCAATCATCTTCTATCTATTTTCCTCACTAGATAAATTTAATACCTCTGTTTGTTCTTCTGTAGAAGATACCATATTATTATATATGGCCATAGACTCATTATTTCTATTTCTTGAATCTTGCCATATTAAAGTAGATATAAATAAGAATAAACTAACGAATATAATTCGTTCTATTCTTTCCTTAATTTCCGCATCCATAACCAAACCCCCATTCAGTTACCTAGAATAATTTCGATACTCATGCGGTGCTCTCAAAGTTCCGTTTCTTATCATAGTACCTCGCACCATGTTTGCTTCTTCTAATGTTTCAGAATTAAAATGTTCTATAGTAATTCCTTTCATCAATGTACGCAATTTCCTTAAATTTTCTATGCTTGCTGGTTCATCTTTTTCCTGCTCATAATTATGACATCCATGTACCGAAAACTCAGAAACTATGCCGTCAGGATTTAAAACCTGATAGCCACTTTGAACAAATGGATAACTAGCAATTACTTTCTTCTCCAAATCATGCACTTTTGCACATTTTTTTGTTTGAGCGTTTGCACAATTTTCCCAGCATAGATGAGTTCTTTTCTCATATGTATTTTTTACTGTTTGCATCATAATTCTATATGATAACAATAACATACCATTTTCTATCGCTTTTTGGCTGTGATTATCATTTAGAGATTCTTCCAAATACTTAATTGTTTCCTTTAAATTATTATCACTACCTGAAATTAATGTATTATATAATTGATCTTGCTCGTCTTTGGAAAACCTCGAAAGCATTTTTTCATATTTTGTAAACATCAACTGTTTAGTAAAGGCAACAAGTCCCATTTTTGATTGATCAAAGAAACCATCTGTTAAATATTTTATTTTATAATATTCGCTGGCTGGATATACTTGCCTTAAACTAGATATTACCTCCTGTGCAAGTTTTTCAATATCTTTTTCATCGTTCGCTTCTTCTAGAGAAAAAACTAATTTTTTAATATCTAATATTGATAGTTGACTATCTTTAATAGCTTGTTTCCATGCACCGCTATATTGGAAAAACTCTTTTTTATTAATATCTTTTATTTGCAATAATTTAAGGTTCTTAATGTCTGATGTAGTAAGCGTTGTTCTAGTAGCAAAAGTAACTTGTCTTGCTTTTATCACGCCATCACTGCTTGGGTTTATAACAATAATTTGTTTTCCTTTTTCCATAATTCCCCTCCTCATTTATAAAACTTTCAAAATTATATCATATTTTAACCTAAAAGTCAATAAAAAAGGCTGCTTACACAGTCTTTAAAACTTTCTATTTATAAATAAATATCATAAATATTAAAAATCCTACATACAAAGTTGAAAGAAGAATGCCATTAATCCTATCTTTTTTCTTATTTTCCGACTTTATTCCTAGTGCCATGCTAATAAGTATTCCACCTATTAGTCCACCAATATGGCCACCATTATCAACATTTGGCAAGATAAATCCCAAAGCCAAATTTAATATTATGATCGGTAATATTTTACTCTTTACTACATTTCCTAAATATACCCTATAATAATATCCAAAGTATAGCATAGCACCAAGTAATCCAAATATGGCCCCACTGGCTCCAATACTATAAGAGGAACTAAATAGTATCGAAAGTAGTGATCCAGTAATTGCGCTAAATAAATATATACATAAATATTTCCATTTACCAAAGAATCCTTCTATTTGAGGACCAATAATGTATAAAGCATACATGTTACAAAATATGTGCCAGATACTGCCATGAATAAATGTTCCCGTCAGTAATCTATAAATTTCTCCTAATCTTATTCCAGCTCCATATACTGCAAAATTATCAAGTATATAATTATACATACTGGGAGATAATTCTATTATATAAACTATTATGGATATTGCCATTAATATATAAGTCATAATAGGCTTATCATTTTTAAATAATGATTCAGCTTTTTTCGCTTCTTTTTTGTTTTTTTCATTTATATCATTAGTTATTTTAATAAATAAATTAATACCTTTTTCATCAAATACCATCTTCTTATCAATTTGAGGAAAATAATCATACAAAAATTGATATTTAGATATGTCCTTCTCATCTTCTAATGCTACACAATCAATATGGTTATCAGATTCTGGTTCTAATTTTACATTTTCACCTAGGTTTACAAATATGCTAAGTGCATTCATCGTAATATTAAAAGTCTTTCTTTTAATATTTTTAATTATACTTTTAGTCTTAAATAAATCTTGGTGTAATTGTTCCTCATTATGAATATAGTTAGAAGCAATTCTAATAATTTTATAGTCTTTTTCTTGATTTTCTAACCATATCTCATCTTGTGCTCCTTGAAGAATAATAGGACTATATCCCTCTTGGGTAATAAAATAATGCAATAATTTCATGACTATTTGATCTTTTTTGTTATAAAGTTTCATTTCTTGCATATTATCCCTCCTTCTTCAAATAATATTATTATAGTATAAAACATAAAATAAATAAAGAGGTGAAATGTGAAAAAAATATTAATATTTCTATTATGTCTAATACCTTGGTTTTTTAGTGGTTTGTTCATGGGTAATATGGATTTTTATGATAATTTGTATTTACCAATATTTGCCCCGCCCGGTATTACGTTTGGTATTGTTTGGCCTATTTTATATTTATTAATCGCTATATCAATTTTTATGATTATAAGTAACAATAAATATAAAGATAACAAAAGTTATTATTGGTCATTAATAATAAACTATATCTTTAATCAAAGTTTTACAATATTATTTTTTAAATTAGAAAGTCCTTTTTTAGGAATGATATCAACTATTGGAACTTTTGTATCTAGCTTGTTTTTGTATAGTACAACTAAAGATATAAATAAAAAGGCATCATATTTCCTGATACCTTATATTATTTGGGGAATTTTTGCATCTATTTTGTCAATTCCAATTTATTTTATGAATGTTTAATATTTCTAAAAATTCATTTGGCGGATCTATCTCAAAAGATAATTCTTTATTTGTATATGGATGAATAAACTTAAGTTTTTTAGAAAATAACATTTGGCCACTATCATTAAGTGGTTTTTTGTTACAATAAACAGGATCATTTACAACGGGGTATCCAATGTAATTCATATGTACTCTAATTTGATGAGTTCTACCAGTTTCTAATTTTAATTCTAATAAAGTGGTGTCACTATATCGTTCTAGCACTTTAAAATGAGTTATAGCGTCTTTACTATTTAAATTAGTAACAATATATTTTTGCCTATTATTTATGTCTCTTCCAATTGGTGCATCTATTGTACCTTTTTCGTGTCTGACAATACCCCATACTAAAGCATTATAAATTCTATCTATCTTCCTATCTTTAATCATTAAAGATAACTTTTCAAGAGCATCATCAGTTTTTGCAACTATCATTAAGCCACTGGTATCCTTATCAAGTCTATGAACAATTCCAGGTCTAATATTAGTTGTATCGCGATTTAAATGATACATTAGTGCATTTACTAAAGTATGATTGTAATTTCCAACAGCAGGATGTGTTACCATTCCGCTTGGTTTATTTATCACCATTAAATATTCATCTTCATAAACAATATCAAGGGGAATATTTTCTTTTTCTATATGTATCTCTTCTTCTTGATTAACCAGTTCTATTTCATCATCTATTTTTACTTTATAACTACTAGATTCTATTTCATCGTTTACAGTAACAAGACCACCTTTTATTAATTTTTGTATTTTTGATCTACTTAATCCTACTTCATTTGATAAAAAGCTATCTAATCTGTCACTACTTTTTTCTACTACTATTTTCATTTTTATCTCCTTTAATAGTATCAAGTGCAAGTAACCCCACACCAATTACTATAAACATATCGGCAAAATTAAAGATTGGAAAACTATTACCATTAACATAAAAGTGCAAGAAATCTATTACATATCCATAACATAACCTATCAATTAAGTTTCCAAAAACTCCTCCAATAAATATGGCATAGCCTATAGTCTGAAGGTTGTTCAACTCTTTCTTTTTTGTTATATAAATTAAATAAGCAATCACTAATACTGCCACCACAACAAGCATTATCTTTTTACCTTCCAAGATACTAAAAGCCGCACCAGCATTTTCAGTATAAGTAAGTGAAAACAAACCTGGTATTAATTTGATACTAGAACCTTTTAAAAATTTTAATACTAATTGTTTAGAAATAATATCAACAATTGCCGATATTGCTGCCACAATCCATAATTTCTTTTTCATAGATAATCACCTATTATATTGTACCAAACTATTTATAAAAAATCTATTTAATAAAAAACCATTTAGTTTATCTATTTTTATGTAACTTTCTACATAACTTATTATATATCTGATTTGCATCATCTAATTCTTCTTGTTGAACTGGCAACCCATACATGAACTTTTCTAATGTAACAAAAAATGGATTTGTTGGAAAAACTTTAGAGCGTAATTGATGTGTCCCATCTAAAAATATTATTGTTGGTGAATTAGCACCAACATATCCATTTAGCATTGCATCTATTAAAGATTTTTTTTCATAGATACTTAAAGTAGGATAAGTTTTTTCTATTTGTCTTACAATCTTATTTATTGTTTTAAATGATTTAATGTCTGCTAATCTCTCCATAGGATCATAATCATAAAATTGCTCTCTTAATTTAGGATTAGCATCAAAGCTAGCTAGTATTAGTTTTGTTTCTATATCATTGTCCTCTAAATCTGCTTTTTTATATTGTTTAGCATGTTCTACCTCATGTAAAAGAATCTGTACGACTTCTAAATTTTTAAATAAAAATTTTTCACAGTCATCATCAAAGAAACAATTATGCCTTCCTAATTCTTCAAACATCAAACCAATCATAGAAAAATTAATTCCAATAATTTTGGTAACACTATCATAGTTAGCAACAATCTTTCTTTTATCTTCTTTATCTCTTTCTTTTTGAAGATCTGATATATTCCTTAAATAATTGTGTAATTTTTTATCAGCAATCATAACACTAAATATTTTTTCAACAAAATTAATGTCAGCTAATTTATGAGATTTTGAATAATTCAATACAATTTTTAATATCTCTTCTTCCACAATTTCCACCCCTAAATAATGCACTGATTATACTATAAATTAAAGTAAAAGTAAAGAAAAAACCAACATTAAACTAATGTTGGTCTTTATAAACACTGGTGACCCGCTGGAGATTCGAACTCCAGACCCTTTGATTAAAAGTCAAATGCTCTACCGGCTGAGCTAGCGGGTCGTAAAAAATGGCTGCCTCGGCTAGATTCGAACTAGCGCATGCGAGAGTCAAAGTCTCGTGCCTTACCACTTGGCTACGAGGCAACAAAGTGGTGCCTAAGGCCGGACTTGAACCGGCACGGAGTTTAACTTCCGCAGGATTTTAAGTCCTGTGCGTCTACCTATTCCGCCACTCAGGCATAAAATTTTGGTGACCTGTATGGAATTCGAATCCATGAATGCCGCCGTGAAAGGGCGGTGTGTTAAGCCACTTCACCAACAGGCCAATAAATAATGGCGCCCCAAGTAGGACTCGAACCTACGACCCCTTGATTAACAGTCAAGTGCTCTAACCAACTGAGCTATTGAGGCATAAAATGGTGGGCCTGGATGGATTTGAACCATCGACCTCACGCTTATCAGACGTGCGCTCTAACCAACTGAGCTACAAGCCCATTTACGATAATATTTGTTCGCAAACTCAATTCTACAACAAAATACCATATTTTGCAAGAAAATATTTAAGTTTTATTTAAGTTTTTTTAATTTCCTCCAAATCTCCTATTTCTACTTGAAAATTCCAAGATTGCTTTATCAAATTCTTTTTCATTAAAATCTGGAAAATATATGTTGGAAAAATATAACTCTGCATAGGCTAATTGCCATAACATAAAGTTACTAATTCTATATTCTTTACCAGTTCTAATTAGTAAATCTACTGGAGGTAATTCATTATATAGATAACTATTATATAATTCTTCATTTAAAGATTCTATATCATCTATCTCACTATATATCTTCTTAGTAGCATCTATTATTTCCAAGTGACCACCATAATTTATGCAAATATTTAAGATACCTTTAATATTGTTTTTTGTTCTTTCTTCTAATTCATTCATTGTTTTTATAACGCCTTTAGGAAGAGGTCTTTCTCGATGACCAGAAAATATTAATTTTACCCCCATTTTTTCAATATCAATAAGTCCATCTTTAAATTTATTCATAAAAAGATTCATCAAGTATGATACTTCTTTTTTATCTCTTTTAAAATTTTCTGTGGAAAAAGCATAAACGCTTAACACTTTTACGCCTTTCTTATAAATATATTTTGATAATTTTTTAAAGTTTAAAAAGCCATGATAATGTCCATAACTTCTTTCTTTTCCCTTTTCTTTGGCCCATCTACCATTGCCATCCATAATAATTGCAACATGATTTGGAATTACTTCATCCATTTAAATCACCAAAAATTATTATATATCATTTTAATGCTTCTTACCATACTTTTTAAATACTATTAAGGTGCCACATGTAAATATTAAAAATCCTGAAAGTGCCCATATATTTATTTTTTCTTCTTCTTTATCTATTATGGCTAGTGCCCCCGCTGCTTCAGTTTTAGCATAACTTATATAAACATAGCGAGTTCCTAATAAATTAAGTGAACTTATCAAATATTCTGTTGATGAGTCTGCTTTTAATTGTGGTGTTACTCCTTCTTTTTCACTATAGAAATCAAATCTTGTCTTATAATTATAACCGCTAGGAAGTATTCTAAAATAAAATAAATTACCATATTCATTAACTACTCCATTAGGACTAGCTTCTAAGTCAATATTTAAAAGCGTTGCCAGTTTCTCTTCCATGGTTTTATTTGTTAGATCTATTCCACCAGCAACAGTAGATTTCCAAGCATCATTAACACTGGTGCGATATGATACTGCAAACCCATATGGCCAAAAGTTACTATTCATTGGTTTAACCTCAGCTGTAGATTCCTGATTGATGACCGCCGTAGTACTTGACACCCAAGAACCAGCACTGCTCCCTCGATAATAGGTATCCTTTCCTACCAGAGGATTAAATGATGTTTCCTCTATTGGTGTTACTAAAATATTTAGTGTCCCATAGATTGTTAAAGGACTCGCACCATTTCCTGATTTTTGACTTAATATTTCTTTTAACTGCGTAGTAGTCAAATCCATACTAGGAATATTATTAGTTAGTGTAAATATAGTAATATCGCCATCTAACTGTTTAGTCACTGTAGTGTAAGATGTTTCTAATAAATTAAATGTAACATTTACTTCTGCAGAAGATGCTAAAATATTGGGTGTAATAAACAAAATAAAAACAAAAAATAAAATAAACTTAATCTTTTTCATATTCATCAAAATAATTATATGAGAACTATACGAATAAAATGATTAACATCATTTTGCTTATTTTATTAAATGCTTTTTAGCAGATTCTATTATAGTGTCTACCTTGGTATCATAAACTATAGCACCAGCAGCATATTTATGCCCACCACCACCAAATAATCCGGCAAAAGTGGTTACCTCTATATCAGTGTTGCTTCTTACGTTAATAGTTATCTTATTACCGCTTTTATAGATAGCAAGTATTATGTCAGTATCATCTATATTTTGAATAAATGGTGCAATTAATTTAGCAAAAGCATTGTATTCAAGCCCACTATAATAATCTTTTTCATCATCAATCACAATGTAGCATAGGCCTCTATCAAACTCTAAATCAAGAATTGCATGTGATAAAGCAACTACATCTTTGTAAGACATTCTTTTTAAAGTTGCTCTTGTTATATATTGATAATCAATATTATATTCTAATAACTTAGATGCAACTAGAAAAGTTTGAGTGCTTGTTCTTTGAAAAAAGCCTTTAGTATCAGTAACTATCCCTGCGTACAATAATTCCGCTATCTTTGAATCAATACCTTTATCAAATAATTTTAATAATGAATACATCATCTCAGAAGTAGAACTTATTTCACTTGCAACAACAATATAATTAGATAATCCATCGTTATTTTCATGATGGTCTATTTGAATAGTTAATCTAGCATTATCAAAATATTTTTCATATCTACCTAGCCTTTTCTTTTCATTAGCATCTAACATAATAAAAGTATACTTTTCTTTTTTAGCAAGTTTGGGTTCATCAATTACATATGCATAATCATCAAACCATTTCAATATTTTAAAATTATCTTGATCTAAAAGAACACTTGCACTTTTACCAATACTATTTAAATATCTAGCAAGAGCTAAACTAGTGCCTACTGAATCCATATCTGGATTTAAGTGACCAGATATAAATATTTGTTCATCGTTTGGAATAGATTCTATAACTTCTTTTATTTTTTTGTAATTTACCATAAACATACCTCACTTACAACGTTATCATAAAGTCTAAAAAAGACAATGATGGTTATTGCCTTTTTAATCTAGGTTTTAATTAATATTTTTCATTTTATTATTTATAGTTTTTATTGCAGATTTAGAATTTAATTTATATAAGAATTTCATAAACTTTGCATCTGATCCAACAAAAAGTTTAAATTTATTTTTAGTAATACCTTTTATTATAATAGATGCTGCTTTATCTGGTGATAACATTTTATAACTACTCGATTCACTGCTTTTTAATTCAACATTAGAATTTTTTAGTATATTTGTTGCTATTGCACCTGGAAATACTATCATTACTTTTACACTCGTATCTAAAAGTTCTGCATATAATCCTTCTGTAAATAATTTTAATGCTGCTTTGGAAGCTCCATATATCGTTTGCTTAGGAAAAGGAAAAAATCCTCCCATGCTTGATAAATTAACAATATATGCTTCTTCTCTAGTACGAAGCGAGTTTAGGAAAGCTCTTGTCAAATTTAATGGTCCGTAAAAATTAACATTCATTACCCTATTAATTGTTTCGTCATCTAATTTTTCTGTTGTAATAAATGGTTGCACAATTCCTGCATTGTTTATTAATATATCTACATATTCCCACTTATTAATATATTTTTCTTTGAAAATATCAATAGAATCTTTATTTGAAACATCAACTATAAAAGTCTCTAGTCTTTCGGAATGTAATTCCCTTTCAAGACTTTGCAATGATTCATCATTTATATCAACAGCCCAAACATAGGCACCATGCTGTAACAATTGTTTTACTAGTTCTTTGCCAATACCATTGGCACCACCAGTAACAATAATCTTTTTGTCTTTAATTTCCATATAATCACGTATAATCTAATTATGGTCTAAATGACCTATATTAGACCCCTTTCTTATA
>DAOPMC010000028.1:0-13081 GCA_035392025.1 Bacilli bacterium | reverse complement strand
CCACACTTATTTCAGTTTTCTACATTAAAACGGAATTCCAAATAAAAACTAACGTTTTAGAAATAAAACAATAAAATCGTATGGTTATTTTTGACTACATTGTGGTACAATTAAAATTGAGGATGATAGACTTATGGAACAATTATTAGCAATGTTAGCAGGTTTTTTACTCGTTATATTAGGCATTATTCTAGTGTTTTATATATTAGGAAGTTTAGGATTAATGGGAATTGCTAACAAAACTGAAACAAAAGGTGGCTGGATGGCTTGGTTACCAATCTTTAATTTCTATTTAATGGGTAAACTTGCTTTTGGTAAAGCTATGGGTATGGGCTTTGCAATACCAATAGAAGATGTTATGGTTCACATAGCAACGTATGAAAAAAATTGGAATACTTTTAGTGGGAGTAATTCTTCTATTAGCAACTGGTTGTGGAAACAAAAATAATGGAGGAAATCTTGATGAAGGATGGAACGGCTTATATAAATCGGATTCTGATTATTATATAATGCTATATACTAATGATAACGAAAAGATTACCTTTAATGTTATTCAACATAACAAAAATATGACCCTTTATCCAGTTCAATACGATTCAGCTGTAACTATTAAAAATGAAAATACTCTTGAATACAATGATACATCTGAATTCTTTGGTGAAACTCAAACAACTACTATTAATGTTACTAAAAATGGTAACACAATTGTTGTGACAGCTAGTGATACTGATAGTGATTCTGCATTGAATAAAATTAATGGTACTTACACAAAATATGGAAATGTAAATAGTAGCGATGTTGATGAATTTAAAGCACCTTAAAATGCTTTGATATTAATTGCTTAATTAAATTTACAAAAAAACAATAGCGAAGATGTAAATTTTCGCTATTCTATTTCAAAAAAGGTAAAAAAATGATATTATTTTAATAGTAGGAGGAAGAAAAATATGGATTTATGGGTTTATATATTGATTGGATTAGTTGCTTTATTATTGATTTATGTATTTGTTACATATAATAGTTTAATTCAATTAAGCAACAAAGTTAAAGAAGCATTTGCAACAATGGATGTTTACTTAAAGAAAAGATGGGATTTAATTCCTAATATTGTGGAAACAGTAAAAGGATATGCTAAACATGAAAAAGATACACTAGAAAGTGTTATCAATTTAAGAAATGGTGCTTATGATAAAATGAGCCAAAGCGATAAAATTGATGCAAATGAAAAATTGACTGCAGGTATTTCTAAACTGATGATGTTAGCTGAAAACTATCCTGACTTAAAAGCAAATCAAAACTTTATGGATTTGAGTTCACAATTAACTAAAGTAGAAGATGATATTGCAAACTCAAGAAAATATTATAATGCAGTAGTTAGAAATATGAATGATAAAGTTCAAATGTTTCCAAGTAACATTTTTGCTGGTTTATTTGGATTTAAAGAAAAGAAATTCTATGAAGCAAACGAATCAGAGCGAGAAAATGTTAAGGTGGAATTATAAGAAGGTGAGAAAATGAAAAATACTTTTAAAAATAATAAAATAATATTTGTTTCAGTGATTTTTGCTTTACTATTATTAATAATTCCATCTTCTGTAAATGCTCAAAATTATTCAAGTGATTTTATCAAAATTGCAGATACTTCCTATACTAATGCTGATGAAGATGTTTCTTTATCACAAGTGTATTTTAATAAATCTTCTTCTAATTTTGGAGATTTAATTTCTTATGGAACTTTGTTTGGTAAAATGGTGAATTTAAGTAAAAATTATTTGTCTGTATTTATGACAATAGATTATTATGACGCAAATTATAAAGTAATTGCAAGATCAACTAAAACAGAGCAACCTAAAGCAGCAAAAGATAACTATTCTATGAATATAATTCTTTATGCCAATGATTTTTTAGGAAATTACGATATAAATGATATTGCATATTTTAAAATAAATTATTATACAGTTAAAGGGAATCTTTTGCCAGACTCTAATAATACAAATGATTCTAATGTAACTAATAAACCAAATACAACTGGTAATGGTGAATATGCTTTAACAAAGTATAAAATTGATATTAAAGTAAATGAAAATAATACATTCTTAATTAATGAATATATCACAGCATACTTTAATGTAAATAAACACGGTATATTTAGAAAGTTGCCACTAAGAAATGAAGTAATTAGATTAGATGGTACAAAGTCATATAATCGTGTAAAAATAAGTGATATTAAAGTTAGTGGAGATCAATCTACAATGTATAACGAAAATGGATATAGAGTTATTAAAATTGGTGATCCTAATCAAACTTTAACAGGTAATAAAGATTATGTAATTACTTATTTATATAATATAGGAAAAGATACTGGTAAAAATTATGATGAATTATATTTTAATCTAATGGGGTACGAATGGGATACGACAATTAGTAATATAGAATTTACCATTACAATGCCAAAAGAATTTGATAAATCTAAATTAGGTTTTTCAAGTGGTGTTAAAGGATCAACTGATAGTAGTAAAATAACATATAGTGTTGATGGTAATGTAATAAATGGAAAGTATAATGGCGTATTAAATATTGGGGAGGCATTAACTGTTAGATTAGAGCTTCCTGATGGTTATTTTGTTGGTGCTAGTAATAATTTAGATTTAATAATGATTATAGCTATAATTTTACCTATTATATTTGCAGGATTAGCTGGTACAATGTGGTATAGATTTGGTAGAGATGATAAAGCAATTGAAACAGTGGAATTTTATCCACCAGAAGGATTTAATAGTGCAGAAGTAGGATTTTTATATAAAGGTACAGCCGACAGTAATGATGTTGTATCATTATTAATTTATTTGGCTAATAAAGGTTATATAAAAATTGAAGAAACTGAAGAGAAGGCATTATTTTCAAAAACTAAAGGATTTAAAATCACAAAAGTAAGAGAATATGATGGAAATAATCCGAATGAAAGATTATTCCTAACAGGATTATTTAAAGATAAAATGTCAGGAGTTCCATCATTCACTTCTTTCAAAGATATGGTTTCAACTATGAAAATTCCTGGTGCTTATGCAGAAAAAGTGGCGAATGCACCAGTAGTAGAAAAGCAAGAAGTAACATCTACTGATTTATACGATAATTTTTATATAACATTAAATGCAATTGTTGCAAGTATTAATAATAAAGACAATAAAGAAAAAATATTTGAAAAAACTTCATTAAATAAAAGTGTTCCAGTAATATTAATGATTATAATTACATTTTTAATAATTACCTTTAAGCCCGTATCGGAAACTGGGGAATTAAGTTTATTAATACCAGCTGTGTTATTTCCTGGAATAGGTTTTTCAATATTGTTTTGGATGTTGTTTGGTAAAAATACAGGACCAGTATATGTTAATGGGAAACCATCAAACTCTAAAGCTACAAAAGTGATATTTGGATTAGTGTTTGGAGGATTATTTGGAGGAATGCCGTGGGCATTTATGGTACTACCTGGATTAATGAATGATCCAATGTATTTATTAGCATATGTTGTAGGTATAGTGTGTATTATAGCAATGCTGTTCTTTATGCAACATATGTCAAAGAGAACAACATATGGCAATGAAATTTTAGGAAAAATTAGAGGATTTAAAAATTTCCTAGAAACAGCAGAAAAGCCAAAACTTGAAGAATTAGTAATGCATAACCCATCTTATTTTTACAATATATTACCTTTTACATATGTATTAGGTGTATCTGATAAATGGATCAAAAAATTTGAAAGCATTTCTTTACAAGCACCGAATTGGTATAGCGGAACTGGTACATTTAATGCAGTAGCATTTGGAAGCTTTATGAGTTCAACTATGACATCAGCTTCAACATCAATGTCATCAAGTTCGTCATCTAGTAGTTCTGGTGGTGGATCATCAGGTGGTGGCTCTGGTGGTGGATCATCAGGTGGTGGCTCTGGTGGAGGTGGAGGAGGTTCTTGGTAACAAGAACCTTTTTCTAAATTAAGGAGAATACAATGAATAATAATAATTTTGGTAATGTAAAATTGGAATCATATGGAAAAATTATTGGAGGAATTGTTACAATTGTAACTGTTGCGATTCCTACTCTAATTCTTGGCTTTACTTGTCTTATAAGTGGTCAATTAATTCTTATTCCATTCTTAATTTGCTTGTTAGCAGTTTTAATGATTGGTATAGTTACTTTATTGCAAGGATTAACTGTTAGAAAACTTGTAAAGGCATCAGAGTCTGGTAATTATTCAATTGCAGAAATTGATGAATTGGAAAAAAAATATAATAAATTAAATGTCGCAACTTTATTAGCAGGATTTGCTTATAATTTTGGCTTCTATCTCTTTTGGTTTGGTTATAAACGAAGCGTTGAAAAAGGTGTTTTGCCAGGTAGTGATAATATATATGGCTATGTTAAAGATAGAACAAAAAAGGGTAAGTTAAAAATACACGAAGAAGAAGCCGAGCTAGTAAGAACAATATTTGATATGTATGTAAATAATAATGTTGGTGCTACTAAACTAGGACATATTTTATATAACGAACACGGAATTAAAAGTCAAACTGGTAAACCTTTAGCTGGTAATGTTATTGCTAATATCATAAGAAATCCAAAATATAAAGGGTACTTTTGTGCTCATAAAGAAACTACTGTTGATTATCACTCGCAAAAAAGAAAAAAATTTAAACCTGAAGAATGGATAGTTTACAAAGATAATGAAACTTGTCCACCAATAGTAAGTGAAGAAATATGGGATAAGGCTAATGCAATATTAAAGGCTAGATCAAAAAAACACGAAAAACATAATCCTGGAGGAAGTTGGAGTCAATTCCCACTTTCAGGGAAAATGATTTGTAAACACGATGGTGCTAAATTTATAAGAGGTACTTATAGCAATAAAAATAAGCAAGGCATTACCAAAAAAATATTTTGGGCTTGTAGTCAATATAGAAAATATGGAACAGCTAAAACTAGTGGTTGTAATTCACCAGTATTGCATTATGAAGAAATGATTAAGATTAGTAATAATATACTTAAGGATATAATTACTAATAAAGAAGAATTGTTACAAGAGATTAATGATGTTATAAATGAAGTTAAAAGAACTAAAGATTATAAAAGTGAAATAAAAACTATTAATGATAAGATAAAAAAATTAGAAACTGAAAAAAAAGAGTTAATTCAAATGAGAATGAGAAAAGAAATTGATACTAAAGAATATAATGATATGAAAGAAGAATTGGTTAGATTAATAACACTCGCCGAATCTAATTTAAAAAAATCAGAAGAGGGACAAAAGCAAAATAAAAATCAAGATACTTCATTAAGTGAATTTAAAGATAAAATTAACAATTTAGTACTTAAAGATGATGCTAGTGTTTTAGAAATAGTAGATACATTATTTAAAATGATTTATATAGAAAAAATAGAAGATACTGACACAAGTAAAAAGACTATGCTTCATATTCAGTTAAACATTGAAAGTTACGAAAATCGTAACATTTCTTTAGACCAATTATCCCTGCTTTTTCGGTATAGCAACAGATGCTGCTATTGTAATCGCAAACTATGTAGCAGGAAATGAGGAAGAGTTTGTAAAACTAATGAATAAAAAAGCAACAGAGTTAGGAATGAAAGATACAATCTTTAACAATCCTCATGGATTAGATGATGAAACTAAAAATTATTCTACGGCATATGATATGGCACTATTAGCATCATACGCTTCTAAAAATAAAATCTATACTAAAATTGCATCTACAAAATATTATCAAGTAGAAACAGATAAAAAATTTTATTCATGGAAAAATAGAGCAAATATTGTTCATAGTTACAATAAATTAACAAGTGCCAAAACAGGCTATACTCCTAACGCTGGTAAAGTATTATCAACAACTGCATCAAACAATAATCTAAATCTTTCAATATTTAGTTTTAATTATAGTTATGATTATGATATTCATGAAGAATTGTATGAATATATGTTTAATATGTATAAAAACTATAAAATAGTAGATAAAAATAGATTTAAAGTTAAATATCAAGATGGATTATTATATGCTTTGGAGTCTTTTACTTATCCACTTACAGATAATGAAAAAGACGAAATATCAATGAAAGTTATTCTTAATAATAAAATTAATCATGAAAAAATAGGTAAATTATATATTTATTTAGATAATGAACTTTTACATGAACAGGTAGTATATTTTAGAAAAAATAAAAATATATTTCAAAAAGCAATTGATTTGTTTACGAAAAGCAAAAAATAGATTATAATCATTATTAGGTGATTTTGATGGAAAGATTGCAAAAAGTTATTGCTAATTATGGGTATACTTCTAGAAGAAATGCAGAAAAAATGATTTTGGATGGAAGAGTTAAAGTAAATGGTGATTCAGTTACTAAGCTTGGGACTCAAGTAGAAGAAAAAGATATTATTAAAATAGATGATATACAAATAAAAAAAGATAAAAAAGTTTATTATCTTTTGAATAAGCCAAGAGGAGTAATTGTATCAGCAAGCGATGATAAAAATAGAAAAACAGTAGTTGATTTAATAAAAGAAACAGTAAGAATTTATCCTGTAGGAAGACTTGATTATGATACAACAGGTGCTCTTATTTTGACTAATGATGGAGATCTTGCTAATTATTTAACACATCCTAAAAATGAAATAGAAAAAGTTTATGTTGCAAAAATAAAAGGCATGTTTGATATGAAAGCTTTACATATTTTAAAAAATGGAGTAATAATTGATAATATTAAGACAGCACCAGCTAAGATAAAAATAAAAAAGTATGATAATAAGACGGATACTTCTATTGTACAAGTAATAATTCATGAAGGAAAGAATCATCAAGTAAAGAAAATGTTTGAAGCAGTAGGATATGAGGTATTAAAGTTAAAACGCGAAAGAATAGGATTTTTAACAGTTGAGGGGTTAGAATCAGGAGATTATAGAAAACTTACTCATGAAGAAATAGAGACATTAAAAAAATATCACTAATTGTGATATTTTTTATTCTTCACTAACAGATATTGCATTAGTAGGGCAAGAATTTGCAGCTTCTTTAGCTTTAGAAAGATCTTCTTCATTCTCTACTTTAGCAACACATTCAGAAACACCATTATCGTTTATTTCAAACATATCAGGTTCTAAAGCTTGGCAAGCACCACAACCGATACATAGGTTTTCTAATACTTTTACTTTCATAATTCACCTCAATAATAATTATACATTTAATACTATTAAAAAACAAGTTTTCTTTTTTTAGTTATTGTGTTAAAATTATATAAGAATAGGTGATTGTAATGAATTCTAGGATGGAAAAATATAATTTTAGTACAACTACAGCATCAAGAAGCGATCGTAATCAAAAATTATATAATCAAATAGATGATATTGATGTTGATTATATCGATTTAAATGATGAAACAGAGATAGATTTGTTTGGTGGTAGTAGATCAAAAGTAGGAACTAGGTCAGATTATCATAAAAGAAGAGAACTAGAAAGTATTATTGGAAAAGAAGATACAATATCACCAGTTTTAGAAGAAGAAAAAGAAGAGATAAAGTCATATGACATTCATGAATTATTACAAAAAGCACGTTCTGAAAGTAATCCCCAAGATGATAATAAAAAAAGATTTATAAATACTGAGTATAATATATTAACTAAATTAGATCTTGATCATTTAGAAGAAGAAAAAGAAGAAATGAAAAAAGAAAATTTAAGGGGGTTAATAGATACAATTTATTCAAATACTTTACCTGTAGACTTAAAAAAGGAAATAAATAAGCCAATTATGGCAGATATGATGGCAACTGTTGAAATAAATGAAGAAATTAGCAAAAAGATATTAAATGATGATAGCACAACAAAAGTAATAGAGAAAAAAAGAATCATAGAAGAAGAAAAGACATCTGAAAGTGAAAAAAATGATCAGCTTCGTGATTTAATTAATCAGACATTCATTGGTAGTGTTAGTCAACAAGAAGAACAGAAAAAAACAGATAAGCAGGAAGAAAAGGAAGAAAAAACAGTTGCAGTTGAAACTACTATGACTGATAGTTTTGGACTTATTGATAAAAAAGAAAAAAAGTTTACGATATTGATTGTAATATTGTCAGTTCTTGCGGTACTTGCAGTTGGAGGAGTAATTCTTGCTAAATATTTAGGCGTTTTTTAGCACTTTTTTTCAACTAAAATAATATATTTTAGTATGAAACGAAAATTAAGATTAAAAAATGGAGAAAAGCATATTTTTTCAAAGATTATAATAATGATTTTAGTAATTATTTCTATAGTCTTTTTTATGTTGTGGTTAGCTAATAAAAAACTTATGCCGCTTCTTTTAAATTATTCAAAGATAGAAATAGAAAAAATATTAAATATTGTTATTAATAATTCAACTAATAGAGATATTATAAATTCCCTTGATAGTAATATGTTACTGACTATTGATAAAAATAATAATGGCGAGATTCAACTTTTATATTTTGATCCAATAACTGTTAATAATTTTCTAGATGCCATTACTACTAATATTCAAAATGACTTAGTTAGGATATCAAATGGTGATATGAGTACAATTAATGGTTATGAATCTTACGGAGATGAGATAGCCTATAAATTTCCACTAGGAGTTTTAACAAATAATATGTTTTTAAGTGGGTTTGGGCCTAAAATACCAATAAAATTACAATTAGTAGGGTTTATTAATAGTAATATTGAGACTAATATCAAGGAATATGGCATTAATAATGCTTTAATTGAAATATATGTTCAAATAGATGTTAAATCTAGAATTGTATTACCATTTGCATCAGATGATATATTAGTAACAAATAAAATACCAGTTACAGTAAAAATAATTCAAGGACATGTTCCAGAATATTACCAAAATGGTATCTCATCAAATTCAAATCTTTTTAGTTTACCAATGAAATAAGTATGTTATAATGTCTATAGATGGTAGGTGTAATATGAAAACAGTAGTAATTAAAGACATAGAGTATGAAGTGATAAAAGATGATGATTTATTAGATGTAGAAGAGTTAAAAGAAAAATTAACTGATTATTTTGATACATTTGACTATATTTTGGGGGATCAATCATACAATAAACTTAGACTTAAAGGATTTTATGAAAGTAGTAATAAAAACAAAAAAGATATTAATGATATAAAAGGGTTGGAGAACTATATCAAAAATTATTGTGCATATGGATGTAAGACATTTTTATTAAAAAAATGGGAAAAGAAAAATTGATGAAAAAAATAGGGGTAAATAAAATAGGAAATTGGTTAATAAGTAAAACTGATTCATCAATTTCGGATGTTATAACAAACGATGTTTTAATTGCTGTCGAAAGCGGCTTGTTTGATTCAAGGGATGCTATTATTGGAAATATAGATGAAGCTTATAAGATGCTTAAAGAAAATCTATTGGAAGATAAGTCAGATAGTTTCGAATCATTATGTGAAACTGTTTATAGAACTGTTTGCCAATATTTTGGTGATACTAGAAATTTTTCTGAGAGACTAGGGTACTTTCTTTTGGAGGATGATATTAAAGAAAATAATAGATCAAAAATATCAGACTTATATCATAAAAATGCTGCTGCATGTGTTGAAAGAGCGGTGCTTTCTCACAATTTATTGAAGTCATTAGGACTTGATTCAACAATGAAAATTTCTACGATTATGAAAGATGAGAATAAAGATATTCACGCATATAATTTGATAAAAAATAGTGAAAAATGTTATATATTTGACGCTTCTATTCCGAGAAGAGAAAATAATAAAATTACTCCAATTATATGTGAGATTTCAGAAGAAGCATACAATAAAATTTCTAATCCAGATAAAAGTATTGGTTGTGCTATAGATGTAAATTTTGAAAGTTTATATAACTCGGTTCATATTGTTTATGATTCATCGAGAGATGAAAGATATGGCATTTTTGAAAAAGAAACAAAAATCAAATAATTCATTGCAATAAAATATTCGTTGTGATAAAATTAATTTGTAATAGAATAATAGGAGGTAATCTTATGGAAGAGAAAAAAATGATAAAGATTCATACTTTGGAAGGAAATGTTGAAGAAGTTGAAGTTATAATTGCTTTCCAATTTAATGATACAAAAAAAGAGTATATGGTATATACAAAAAATGAAGTGGATGAGGCTGGCAATGTAACTGTTTACGTATCTGAAGTTATGAGAGAAGGCAGTGAAATTAAACTTGGTGGAGTATCTACTGATGAAGAATGGTTAAAGATTAAAGATGTTTTAAGAGAATTAGCTAAAGAAGAAGCACAACAGTAGTGGGGAGGTTTTATAGATGAATGAGACAGAGAAAAAATATACTATTATAGAAGTTAATTTTATGGAGGCTACTGAGGTAGGTAAAAATTCTATAAAGTTTACTGAAATAAGTAGAAATAATATTCAACATAAAATGAAGGTTATTGGTCATATTGAAAATGGAGTTTCTATTCCTGCCACAACACCGGATTTGGTGATACCTGAAGCACCTGTTGCAAAAGTGGAAGAGGAAAAAGAAATAGTGCCTGAAGTTACTACAGTTAATAAAACTGATGAAAACTTTAGAGTCATTTCAAATCCTAAAAAATTGAAATTACCTAATGGGACTTTTGTTACTGTTAAGGGAGCAACTACAATGAAATTAGCTAATGAAGCAACAAGAACAGAATTATCTCCACACTATAGTTCATTAGTATCTGAACCAGTAGTGGAAAAGCCAACAATTGAAGAGTCTAAAGAAGAAGAAGCAAAATTGGATGGCCCTATATGGAATGTAAAAGAAGAACCAGAAATAGAACCTATAGTTGATACACCAGAACCAGTTGAAGAGCCCGTTGTTACGCCTATGGCTGAGATGCCTAAAGAAGAGGAGATTATTCCTCAAGTGGAATCACCAAAAGAAGAAATTCCAGTAAGTGAGATACCACAAGGAGTTAAACCATATGAGAATAGTTTTACACCAACTGATACCCCAAGCATTGCTACTGGTTTAGAAGAAAGTGATTTAGCAAAGAAAGCCAGGGAAGCAATTCAAGCAAGAATAGAAGCAGCAAAGAAAAAAGCAACACAAGAAGCTGAGGCAGAAATTGCTAAAGCAAACGCAGAAGCTGCTAAAGCACGCGAGGAAGCAGCACAAGCTAAAAAAGATAAAGAAACAGTTGAAGAAGAGTTATCTAAGACCAGAAGTGATTTGGATAATCTATCTGAAGAAGTAAGAAAGGCTCAGCAGGAAGCAATAAGCGCAAAAACTAAAATTGCAGCATATGAGGAAGTATTTAAAGAATTTACTTCCCCAGTAGATGATACTCCGCTTTCTAGAGCAGCATAAATAATATAAATATAGTCGATATTTAATCGGCTTTTTTATTTGACATTAACATATAATTAAACAGGTGGTTACAATGAAAAATAAAATATTATATAATTACAATATTTATGTAACTACAATAGTTGAAAAAGATAATAATTATTCTTTTATCTACAGAGGGGAATCGTTCATTTTGCAACTATATGACAGGCCAGTGGAAGAACTAGATTCTTTACGCATATTAAGTAGTGAAATGCAAAATAGGAATATACAATGTCATAGTATAATATCAACAGTATTTAATAAACTATATATTGAACATAATAATAAAAACTATGTATTGCTAAAAATAAATATTATTGGTAATCGTACTATTACTTTTGATGATATTATTAATTTTAACTATCAACCTAGCATAGAAATTATAAATAAATTAAATAAATCAAATTGGAAAGAATTATGGCAAAATAAAATTGACTATTTTGAATATCAATTTGATCAAATGAATGAAAAACATATTTTGATTAAGGAATCAATTAATTATTATATTGGCTTGTGGGAAAATGCTATCAGTTATCTAGATAATTATTATCAAGAGAAAAAATTAGTTGTGTGTCATAAAAGAATAGATTGCAAAGATAATTTATTTTCATTTTACAATCCCTTAAACTTCGTTATTGATACTAAAGAAAGGGATGTTGCTGATTATTTAAAATCATGTTTCTTTGGTAAGAATGAAGAAGTATATATATCGCCTAAAATAAAAAAATTAGATCCAATATTATTAATATCTAGATTATTATTTCCTTCATACTATTTTGATTTTTATGAAAAGATAATCAATGAAAAAGAAGATGAAAAAAGTTTAGAAAATATTATTGCTAAAACTAAATTGTATGAAATATTTTTAAAAAATATATTTATTTTATTTAAAGATAGGGGAATTATATTAATTGACTGGATAATAAAAAAGTAGATCTAATCTACTAATTCAACACCTTTGATATCTTCAACATTTTCAAGAAGAATTCTTTCAATGCCTTCTTTAAAAGTCATTTGCCTCATAGGACATCCACTACAAGCTCCTTGAAATCTAACATAAACAATATCATCTTCTAATTTTACAAATTCAACATTACCACCATCATTCATAAGTGCCGGTCTAATGTCATTTAGTATTTTATTAATTTTTTCTTCTTTCTTCAAATTTATCACCAAGAAAATTATAACACAAATACGAGTGGCAAAAAAGATAAAAAAATGATATAATTATATCAGGTGGTTGATTTATGTCAAAGTATAAAAAAGGAAGTATAGTAAAAGGATCTATATGTGGAATAGAGAGCTATGGGGCTTTTGTTAACTTAGATGATTATTATAGTGGTTTAATTCATATATCAGAAATATCTCATGGATTTGTTAAAGATATCAATGATTTTGTTAAAATTGGTCAGCCAATAAGAGCAAAAGTAATTGATGTCGATGATGATTTATTTCAAATAAAACTAAGCATAAAAGATTTAAATTACAAGTCTAATAAATCTAATAAAACTAAAATTGAAGAAAAAGGTAGTGGTTTTAGAGTATTAGAAGACAACCTAGGTAATTGGATTGATGATAAAATGAAGGAAATAAGAAAAGAATAAAAATATCAATAGGTATGTCAATAGTTTGGGAAAATGTCCCAAAAATATTTAAACATTAACGGGAAAAT
>DAOPMC010000027.1:0-13503 GCA_035392025.1 Bacilli bacterium | reverse complement strand
AAGTGAGACATTTTCTAAAGATAACACTTAAGACATTATCATAAGATAAACATAACTAACTAAAAGACTTGAAAAATAAGTTGCAATATTTAATATATAGTGTTATTATTTAAGGGCTATATATTTTATATATATAAGAAGTGGAAAGCGCGGACAAAAGCTATTATGACCACAACGCGAATAACGTTAAAAAAATTTAAATGGAGGTGTTTTTCGTGGCAGAAATTGTTAAGAAAATCAAATTACAAATCCCAGCTGGAAAAGCAACACCAGCACCACCAGTAGGAACTGTTTTAGGCCCTGCAGGAATCAATCTTGGAGAGTTTTGTACAAAGTATAATGATGCAACAAAAGAAAAGCTAGGAGATATTTTACCTGTTGAAATTACAATTTATGATGATAGATCATTTGACTTTGTTATTAAAACTCCACCAGCAGCATTTTTAATTAAGAAATATGCTAAGGTGGCAAAAGCTTCAGCTAAAGGTGCTAATAATGTTGTTGCAACAATTACTAAAAATGATTTAAGAGAGATAGCAGAAATTAAACTACCAGACTTAAATGCATATGATGTAGAAGAAGCAATGAAGATAATTGCAGGAACAGCACGTAATATGGGAATTGCAGTAAAAGGCTTAAATGACGCAGAACTTGCAGAACAAGGAAAAGAAGCAGCCGAAGCAGAAAAAGAAATGTTAGCAAGAGAAGCAGAACTTAAAGCAATGGAAGAAGAAGTAGCAGAAGCTAAAGCAGCAGAAGCAGAAGAAGAAACTACTGAATCTGAAACAACTGAAACTGAAGAAGCAAAAGAAGAATAAAATATTTATACATAGGGTTACCTATGTGGAAGGATGATCCGCTATACCACATAAGGAGGAAAATATGAAAAAAAGAGGAAAGACTTATAAAGAAGCATCAACAAAGATTGACAAAACTAAGACTTATACTTTAGAAGAGGCTGTTAAACTTGTTAAAGAGGTTTCAAATACTAAATTTGATGGATCTGTAGAAATTGCAATGCACTTAAATTTAGATACAAAGAAACCTGAACAACAATTAAGAGGTGCACTTGTACTTCCCAATGGAACAGGTAAAACAAAGAAAGTTTTAGTTATTGCTAAAGGCGACAATGCTAAAGAAGCAGAAAAAGCAGGAGCAGATTTTGTTGGAGATGTTGATTTAATCACAAAGATTGAAAAAGAAAATTGGTTCGATTTTGATATTATGATTGCAACACCTGATATGATGCCAGCTCTTGGTAAAATTGGTAAAATATTAGGCCCAAAAGGTTTGATGCCAAATCCCAAGACAGGAACAGTTACAACAAATGTTGCAAAAGCAGTTGCTGATGTAAAAGCAGGCCAAGTTGAATACAGAACAGATACTTTTGGAAATGTTCAAAGTGCTGTTGGAAAAGTATCATTTGATGTTAACAAGTTAGTAGAAAATATTCAATCATTTGTTAAGACAATCGCAAAGATTAAACCACAATCAGTAAAAGGAACATATATTAAGAATATTGCGATTTCATCAACTATGAGTCCATCTGTAAAAATTGATATAAATAGTTTTGACATTTAAGAAACTATGTTATATAATAAATTAGAAATTTAAAGAAGTGCCATAGACAGTAGGTATAAACATAAATCCTACCGAGGACTTAAATCAATAATGATTTATTAAAAGTCTTTGTCTGTGCAAAGGCTTTTATTTATGGTACAAAAAGATATAGGAGGTGTAAATAATGGCAAGCGAAAGAGTCTTAGACGAAAAGAAAAAAATAGTTAGTGAAATCAAAGATAAAGTTAAAGAAGCAGAAACAGTTGTGTTATTTGACTATCGTGGACTTACTGACAACGAATCTAAAGACTTAAGAAAAGAACTAAGAGATAATGATTCAGATTATAAAATCTACAAAAACACATTACTTAAAATTGCACTTAAAGACTTAGATATTAATTTGAGTGAATATCTTGAAGGTCCAACAGCTATCGCATTTAGTACTGATCAGCTATCACCAATTAGAGTGCTTTCTACTTTTGCAAAGAAACATGATGCATTAATATTAAAAGCAGGAATTGTTGATGGAAAAGTATCTGATGAGAATGTACTAAAAAGTTTAGCATCTATACCATCACGAGAAGGACTTTATACTATGCTTGCAGGTGGTATGATCCAAATCGCAAAAGATTTATCAATTGCCTTAAATCTTTATAGCAAACAAAAAGAAAATTAAAATAAAAAACTAAATTAAAAATTAAAGGAGGAAAACAAAATGGCAAAGTTAACAAAAGAAAGTTTTATTGAAAGCTTAAAAGAAATGACATTATTAGAAGTAAAAGAATTAGTAGATGCAATGAAAGAGGAGTTTGGAGTTGATCCAAGTGCTGTAGCAGTAGCAGCTGCACCAGCAGCAGAAGAAACTAAAGCAGGACCATCAAAAGTTACTGTAACTTTAGTAAATGCAGGACCTGCTAAAATTAATGTTATTAAAATAATCAGAGACGTAACTGGTTTAGGCTTAAAAGAAGCTAAAGACATTGCTGATGCAGGTGGAGCTGTTAAAGAAAACATCGATGTTGCAGAAGCAGAAGAATTAAAAGCTAAATTAGTTGAAGCTGGCGCTGAAGTAGAAGTTAAATAATTGAAAGCTTAATACAAAATAAGTATTAGGCTTTTACCGATTTTAAAAGGGTGAGATATGAATCATTATTTTACAAATTCAGAAATAAAAAGTAATCTTAAAGAATTTAAGTTAGAAATTGATGATAAATCATTTATATTTGCAACTGATAATGGAGTATTTTCCAAAAAAGGTCTTGATTTTGGTAGTAGGCTTTTAATAGAAACACTAATAAAAGAAAACCTTTCTGGGAATTTATTAGAGGTTGGATGTGGTTATGGAATAATAGGGATAATCCTATCTAAAGAATTTAATCTTGATGTTGATATGGTTGATGTCAACGATAGAGCAATTCATCTAACACAAATGAATATTAAAAAGAATAAATCTAGTTCTAATGTTTTTCATAGTGATTGCTATTCTGAAGTTTCTAAAAAATATGATTATATTATCACTAATCCCCCAATTAGGGCAGGGAAAAAAGTAGTATACGATATATTATTTAATGCAAAAGACTATTTAAATAAATCTGGTGTTTTATATTTTGTTATGCGTAAAGAGCAGGGGGCATTAAGTACTATTAAAGATCTTAATAAAGTATGTGAGGCTGAAGTACTAATAAAACATAAAGGTTATTTAGTTATTAAGGCAAAATTTGTTTGACTTGATAGTTAAATTGTGTTAATAATATAATTTACGTATTAAAAAAGAACTAAAGTTCTTGAAAAAATTTAATTTATTGGAATAGGGGTGAAATTAGTGGCTTACAAAGTAATTGATTGTGGAGACCACCGTCAAAGAAGAAGTTTTTCTAGAATAAGAAATACTTATGAATTGACAGACTTATTAGAAATACAAAAAAAATCATATCAATGGTTTACAGAAACCGGAATTAAAGAAGTATTTGAAGATCTATTCCCCGTTGAAAATTTCTCTGGTACCTTATCTTTAGAATTTGGCGATTATCATTTTGATGGACCAAAATACTCAATTAGAGGATGTAAAGAGAGGTATGCTACTTACGCTGCACCACTTAAAGTTGACGTTAGATTATTTAATAACGAAACAGGTGAAGTAAAAGAACAAGAAATATTTCTAGGTGATATGCCACTTATGACAGATAGTGGAACTTTTGTCATAAATGGAGCTGAGAGAGTTATTGTATCTCAGCTAATCAGATCACCAAATGCATATTTCTTAAAAGAGATAGACAAAAATGGACGTCTTTTAATTAAATCACAAATTATTCCATCACATGGGACATGGTTAGAATTTGAAGCAGATGCTAGAGATGTTTTATATGTGAGGATAGATAGAACAAGAAAAGTAACATTGACAACAATGCTACGTGCTTTTGGCTTATCTAGTGATAAAGAAATATATGATTTATTTGGCAAAGACAAATTTATAGAAAATACTATTTTAAAAGATTCAACTAGAAACCTAGATGAAGCTTTAATTGAGATTTATGAAAAACTAAGACCTGGTGAACCAGCAACACTTGATTCTGCAAAAAATCATATAATTACAAGATTCTTTGATGAATTTAAGTATGATTTAGCCAAAGTAGGGCGTTATAAAATAAATCAAAAAGCAGATATAACAGATAGATTGCTAAATCAAAAATTAGCAGAAGATATCAAAGTAGATGGTAAAGTTTTATATGAAAAAGGAACTGTTATCACTAAAGATATATTTGAAGATGTTAAGAAAGTTTTCGCTGATGGATATAACATGAAAGAAGTTAGAATCAACGAAGATTTAGACAATCATAACAAAGTTCAAGTAATTAAAATATATAATCCAGAGAATTCAAAAGAAATATTGCATGTAATTGGTAGTGATCAAAATATTACTTCAAGAAGACTTACAATATCTGATTTTTATGCACTTACATCATACTATTTGAATTTATTACATGGAGTTGGATATTTTGATGAGATTGACCATTTAGGTAATAGAAGAATTCGTCAAGTAGGAGAGCTTCTTCAAAATCAATTCAAAATTGGTATTACTAGAATGGAAAGAGTTATTCGTGAGAGAATGACTACACTTGAAGCTGAAGACGTTACACCGAAGGCGTTAATTAATATTAGACCAGTAACAGCGATATTAAAAGAATTCTTTGGTAGTAGCCAGTTATCACAATTTATGGATCAGACAAACCCAGTAGCCGAACTTAATAATAAAAGAAGATTATCAGCATTAGGACCTGGTGGCTTGTCAAGAGATAGAGCTGGTATGGAAGTACGTGACGTTAACGAATCACACTACGGAAGAATTTGCCCTATTGAGTCACCAGAAGGACCAAACATTGGACTTATTACAGCACTTGCATGTTATGCAAAAGTTGATGAATATGGATTTATTCAAACTCCATATCGTAAGGTTATCGATGGAAAACTTACTGATCAAGTAGAATATTTGACAGCAAATCAAGAAAAAGGAATCTATATAGCTGAGGCAACGGTGCCTACAAATAAGGATAATTACATAGATGCTGGCCAAGTAGCAGCACGTTATATGGGAGAAAATGTATTAGTAGAACCGAAAAAGGTAGATTATATTGATGTCTCACCACAACAAGTCGTATCTATTACGACAAGTTGTATACCATTTTTGGAACACGATGATGCATCTCGTGCCCTTATGGGATCTAACATGCAACGTCAAGCAGTACCACTACTTAGACCAGAAGCTCCATTTGTCGGCACAGGTGTCGAGTACATCGCAGCCAGAGATTCAGGAGCAACTGTTGTGTCAAAAGCAGATGGTGTTGTTGAATATGTTGATGCTAGAAAGATAGTAGTTAAAAATGCTAAAGGAAAAGACACATATTATCTATCAGACTTTGTAGCATCTAACCAAGGAACATGTTACCATCATCACCCAATTGTTAAAGTTGGAGATAAGATAAGAAGAAATATGATTATCGCTGATGGAGCATCAACTGATCAAGGAGAACTTGCACTTGGTAAAAACATGGTAGTAGCATTCATGACATTTGAAGGTTATAACTATGAGGATGCAGTTATCTTAAATGAAAAATTAGTAAAAGAAGATGCATATACATCAATTCATATATCAGATTATGAAATATCATGTCGTGATACAAAACTAGGACCTGAAGAAATGACAAGAGACATTCCAAATGTATCAGAAGAATCAAGAAAAAATCTTGATGCTAATGGTATTGTAAGAATTGGGACTGAAGTTAGTGAAGGGGATATCTTAGTTGGAAAAGTTACACCAAAAGGTATGGCAGAGTTAACAAGTGAAGAAAAACTATTACACGCAATCTTTGGCGAAAAGACAAGAGAAGTTAGAGATACATCTCTTAGGGTTCCTCATGGAGGCGAAGGTATAGTTCATGATGTTAAAATATTCACTAAAAAAGATAGTGATGAACTACCAGCGGGTGTGTCAAAATTAATAAGAGTTTATATAGTTCAAAAAAGAAAGATTCAAGTAGGAGACAAAATGTCTGGTCGTCATGGAAATAAAGGTGTTATTTCACTTATATTACCTCAAGAAGATATGCCATATATGGCAGATGGTACGCCAGTAGATATTATGTTAAATCCACTTGGAGTTCCATCTCGTATGAACTTAGGACAAATTCTTGAATTACACTTAGGTATGGCAGCAAAGAACCTTAATGTTCATTTTGCAACACCAGTATTTGATGGTGCATCAATCGATGATGTTAAGGACATGATGAAAGAAGCCAAGATGGAACCAGATGGCAAGATGACTCTATATGATGGTAGAACGGGTCTTCCATTTGATCATAGAATATCTGTTGGAGTTATGTACATGATTAAACTTCATCACATGGTTGATGATAAACTTCATGCTAGAGCAACTGGTCCATACGCACTTGTTACGCAACAACCACTTGGTGGTAAAGCACAATTTGGTGGACAAAGATTTGGTGAAATGGAAGTTTGGGCATTATATGCATATGGTGCAGCCCATACTCTTCAAGAGTTAGTAACAGTTAAATCAGACGATGTAGTAGGAAGAGTTAAAGTGTATGAAGCATTAGTTAAAGGAAATAAAGTATCAGAAGCTGGAGTTCCAGAAAGCTTTAGGGTTTTAATTAAAGAATTCCAAGCACTTGGACTTGATATTCAGATAATTAATGATGAAAATGAAGTTCTAGAATTAAAAGATATTGAACAAGAAGATAAAGATGCAACTGTTGATTTAAGAGATATCGATCTAGATGAACCTACTGTAGATAATCATCAAGAAGAAGAAATCATCGATGATGAAGAAGACGATGAAGATGATTTTGATGATTTGGATTTTGAGGCAGAAAAAGCCTTTGAAACTGAAATATCTGAAAGTGAGGTGGAATTCTAATGCTAGAAGTTAATAAAATAAGCGCATTAAGAATTGGTATCGCATCACCAGAAAAAATAAGAGAATGGTCATATGGCGAAGTTAAAAAGCCAGAGACTATCAACTATAGAACTTTAAAACCAGAACGAGATGGGTTATTCTGTGAAAAGATATTTGGCCCAACTAAAGACTATGAATGTTCTTGTGGAAAATATAAAAGAGTTAAATACAAAAACATTGTCTGCGATCGTTGTGGAGTAGAAGTTACAAAGTCTAAAGTTAGACGTGAAAGAATGGGTCACATTGAATTAGCATCCCCAGTATCGCATATTTGGTACTTTAAGGGAGTTCCTTCAAGAATTGGGCTTGTTCTAGATATGCCTCCAAGAGACTTAGAAGAAGTATTATATTTCGTATCTTATGTTGTTATTGATAAAGGAGCACTTCCTCTAGAAAATAAACAAGTACTATCAGAAAGAGATTATCGTCAATATTATGAAAAATATGGTGATACTTTCAAAGTAGGTATGGGTGCGGAAGCTATAAAGGAACTTTTAAAACAAGTTAATCTTGAAAAAGAGACAACTCAAATTAGAAAAGAATTGGAAACAGCACAAGGACAAAAGAGAACAAGGTTACTAAAAAGACTTGATGTTCTTGATGCATTCTTAAAATCAGGTAATAGACCAGAATGGATGATACTAGATGCAATTCCAGTTATTCCACCAGAGCTAAGACCTATGATTCAATTAGATGGTGGTAGATTTGCAACCAGTGATTTAAATGATTTATATCGTAGAGTAATCAACAGAAATAATCGTTTGAAGAAACTAATTGACTTATGTGCGCCAACAATTATCATTCAAAATGAAAAAAGAATGTTACAAGAAGCCGTAGATGCATTATTTGATAATGGCCGTCGTGGTAAAAGTGTAACCGGAGCAGGTAATAGACCACTTAAATCATTATCTAGCATGTTAAAAGGTAAACAAGGTAGATTTAGACAAAACTTGTTAGGAAGACGTGTTGACTATTCAGGACGTTCGGTTATCGTAGTCGGTCCAAATCTAAAAATGTATCAATGTGGTATTCCAAAAGAAATGGCTCTAGAATTATTTAAACCACATGTAATAAATGGACTTGTTACAAAAGAAATAGCACATAATATTAAAGCTGCTAAGAGATTAATAGAAAATCAAGATGAAAGAGTTTGGGATATTGTTGAAGAAGTAATTAAGGAACATCCTGTACTTTTAAACCGTGCGCCAACCCTTCATAGACTTGGCATTCAAGCATTTGAACCAAAACTAGTAGGTGGCAAGGCTATCAGACTTCATCCACTTGTATGTACAGCATTTAATGCTGACTTTGATGGAGACCAGATGGCAGTTCATGTACCTCTATCAGAAGAGGCTCAAACTGAGGCTAGAGTGCTTATGCTAGGCGCTAATAATATTCTAAATCCTAAATCAGGAGATCCAATTGTTACACCATCACAAGATATGGTATTAGGAAACTATTACTTAACAATTGAAGAAGCAGGACTTCCTGGTGAAGGAAGAGTATTTAAAGATCCTAATGAAGCTAAAATGGCATATGAAAGAAAAGAGATTACTCTTCATACTAGAATTGCCCTTAGAACAAGTTCATTTAAGCATAAACTATTTACTGAAGAACAACATGAGAAATATCTTATTACTACAGTTGGTAAATTAATATTTAATGATATCTTACCAGATACATTTCCATATATTAATGAACCAACAAAGGTCAATATTAAAAATGTTACCCCTAATAAGTATTTTATTGCAAAAGGAGAAAATATTCCTGAAAGAATTAAGGAAATGGAATTAATTAAACCTTTCCCTAAATCAATATTAGAGGCTATAATTGCTCAGATATTTAAATTATATAAAACTACTGAAACGTCAATTATGCTAGATAAATTAAAAGATTTAGGTTTCAAATATTCAACAGTAGCAGGTATCACAGTGTCAATAGATGATGTAGTTACTAGTGAAAAGAAAGGTGAAATCATCGCCGAATCTAAGCAGATGGTTGATAAGATCAATAAGCAATATGCTCGTGGTTTATTTACTGAGGAAGAACGTTTCGCTAAAGTAATTGAAACATGGGATGATACTAAGAACAAAGTTCAAAAGGAGTTACAAACTATTGCAGATAGTTCATTTGATAATCCGATATTTATGATGATGAATTCTAAAGCACGTGGTAGTATCTCACAATTTGTTCAGATTGCTGGTATGCGTGGATTGATGGCTAGACCTAATGGAGAATATGTGGAAGTTCCAATTTTATCTTCATTTAAAGAAGGTTTATCAGTATCGGAGTTCTTCCTATCAACTCATGGAGCTCGTAAAGGTAATGCTGATACGGCGTTAAGAACGGCCGAATCTGGTTACTTAACAAGAAGACTTGTTGATGTATCACAAGATATTATTGTTAAAGAAGAAGATTGTGGTACCGAGTTTGGTGTTATGGTAGAAGCATTTATTAATGAAAAAGATGGAACAGTAATTGAATCTTTATATGATCGTATTGTTGGTAGATTTGCATCTAAAAAGGTTATTGATCCTAAGACTAAAGAGGTTATTGTTGATAAAAATCAAATCATTAATGAAAAAGAAGCTGAAAAGATAGTGAATGCGGGTATTGAAAAAGTTGAAATTAGAAGCATTCTTACATGTAACGTTGTTAATGGTGTATGTCAGAAATGTTATGGTAGAAACTTAGCAACAAGCAATATTATTGAAGTTGGAGAAGCTGTTGGTATTATGGCAGCACAATCAATTGGTGAACCTGGTACACAGTTAACCATGAGAACATTCCATACTGGTGGTGTTGCATGTGGTGAAGATATTACTCAAGGTTTACCTCGTGTTCAAGAATTATTTGAAGCTAGAAACCCTAAAGGGGCAGCAACAATAGCAGAAATAGATGGTAAAGTTACTAAGATTGAAGAAGATCATGGTAAATTTAGAATTACTGTTAAAAATAAAAATGATGAGATTGAACATGTAACAAACTATGCAGCAAAATTAAGAGTAGAAAAAGGATCAGAAGTGACAGCAGGTGAACGTCTTACGGAAGGTAATATATCGCCTAAAGAGTTGCTTGCAGTAACAGATCCAATTACTACTCAAGAATATATCTTAAAGGAAATTCAAAAAGCATATCGTCAACAAGGTGTTTCAATTAGTGATAAGCACGTTGAAATAGTTGCAAGACGTATGATTTCTAAAATTAGAATTGTTAATGGTGGAGATACTAATTATCTAACAGGAGCAATGATAAACTTTAGAACATTTACAGATGCTAATAAAGAGATGATTATTAAAGGCAAGAAGCCTGCAACTGGTATTCCAATATTACTTGGTATTACAAAGGCAGCACTTGAAACAGATTCATTCTTGTCTGCAGCATCATTCCAAGAGACTACTAGGGTATTGACAGATGCTTCATTAAGAGGTAAAGTTGATACACTACAAGGCCTTAAAGAGAATGTTATCATTGGCAAACTAATACCAGCAGGAACAGGTATCAAAGAATATCGTGAATGCAAGTATGCACTTACAAATGAATTATTAGCAGATGAACCACTTGAAGCACTTGAAGAAGAATTTATGTAACAAAAAAATCTAGATTTTCTAGATTTTTTTATTTAAATTCAATATCTTGTATTAAAAGTCCAATGTTAATAATGCCAGCAATACCAACAAGAGCATAAACAATTCTGGTAATTATTGATGTATCCATAGCACCAAAGATAGCAGAAACCAAGTTAAAATCAAATATTCCAACTAGTCCCCAATTTAGTGCTCCAATAATTGTTAATGCTAAGGCAATCTTTTGCAATGTTACCATAAAATCCTCCTTTATTTTCTATTATTTATCTTGTACTTATTTTTAATAATTATTCACGAATATTGGAGAAATAATGCCATATAATTAACTAGAAATTAAATGGGGTGAAAAATGAAAAAAGTTATAATTTTTTTAACACTAGTGTTATGTCTATTCTTAACAGGGTGTGGGAAGGATAATGTTAAAGATAAGCTGTTTAATAATATTGACAAGATTAAAGGATATTACTTAGAAGCCACTATGGAAATTGTAAATAATGATGATGTTTATGAGTATGATGTAAAAGTATCATATTATAAGGGTGATAACTATAAAGTAGAATTATCTAATACATCAAATAATTATGAACAGATAATTATAAAAAATAGTGATGGAGTTTACGTAATCACACCACTATTAAACAAAAGTTTCAAATTCCAATCAGAATGGCCATATAATAATTCACAGGCTTATCTGTTACATTCAATTAAAAATGATTTAGAAAAAGCCGATGATTTAGTTATAGAATCAGTTGATGATGGCTATATATTTAAAACATCAAATGTAAATTATCCAAATAATGAAAAACTGACACATCAAGAAGTATTAGTAGATAAAAATATGGATATTAAGCAAGTAACAGTAATGGATGATAATAATATTCCACAAATAACAGTCAATTTTAATACAATTGATAAAGATGCGACATTTGATTCAAATTATTTTCAAATAGATGAATCAAAGTATAACACTGATACCAAAGAAGATACATCTGAAAAAGAATCTGCAGACGAGAAGGAAGTGGACACGCCAACTATGAGTGAAGGAGTATTTCCGCTATATCTTCCAACAGAAACAACATTATCAGATCAAGAAAAAGTAAATAAAGATGATGGAGAAAGAATAATAATGACATTCTCTGGTGAAAAATCATTTCTATTGGTACAAGAAAACTCAACAATTTATGAAGATTTTACGATTATTCCAACAACAGGAGAGCCATTTATGTTAATTGATACAATCGGATCTTTAACAGATGAATCTATAACATGGTCATCTAGTGGAATCGATTATTATATAGTATCTGATGTAATGACACAAAAAGAACTTATAGAAGTTGCAAGGTCAATTAATGCATTACCTGTGATGAAATAAACATTTATTGTTTATTTTTTCTTTAAAATAATATATAATCTTAATTACGAGGTGTTATTATGTCAAAAAAAACAATTAAGAGAAATATGAAATTAAAAACTAAAAAGAAAGAAAAAATAAAAGATCCTAGAAAAGAAACTATGAATGTTGTTAAAGTAATAGTAGGATTCATATTATTTTTAGCGATAGGCTATGTAATGGCGGCACTTATAACAGGAGAATACAAGCTAAAAGAACAACCAAGTATTAATACTAGTATAATTTTAGCAAGTGCAACCTTTAAACAAACGACAAGTGATTATTATGTTTTATACTATGAGTTTGGTTCTGATGATGAAACAGAATTAGAGACATTAATAACAGATAATAGCGATGATAAATTTTATAAAGTTAATTTAAAGGATAAGATGAATAAGGACTATGTAACGATAGTAGGCAATAAAAAAGTCACCTCAGTAGATGACTTAATGATTAATGGTACAACAATGATACATATACAAAATGGTGAAAATGTTTTATACCTTGAAGGTTTAAGTAATATTAAGAGCAATTTCGATTAAGATTTTGCTCTTTTTTCTACTAGAACTGTCAGTAAGAAAGCAAGACTACCAAGGACAATACCAATTAGTAGGTTGCTATCTAAAGCTAGATTCTTAGGTATTAGCGCTGGAATTGTCGCAAGTACAAAACCCAAAATACCATAAAAAGTATAACTATAGAATTTTTCCATTAGTTTATCAATTAACTTGGCAAGAACAAATGCACCAATTCCAAATCCAAGAACAACAGGTATCAAAATAATTACATTTAACTCAGCTATAGCAGTTAAATAGGTAGTATATAGTCCTAACATAGTTAGAAGAACTGTACTACTTATTCCTGGGATAATGGATGATGCTGCAACTAACATACCAGTTAAGAACAAGATGATAAAATTTTGAGTATTTAGCGTAGTAATTATTTCTTGATTAGTACTAACATCTGCAATAAGCAAAACAATGCCTAAAGAAAACGTAATAACTAAAGGAATTAAATAAGTTATTTTAAACTTATTTTTATTTGCTTTTTTAAATAATGTTGGAAGGGTTCCTATTATAAAGAACATAAACACAATCATTGTAATAACTTCATATCGTTCAATACAAATCTTTATAACATTACTAAATCCAATGGTTCCAGCAACTAACCCAATACCAATTGGCATTAAATAAAAGATGCTTTTTTTAAAATTTTTAAAGATTTTACTAATTGCTTTAATACAATTTTCATATACTCCAAAAATAATTAACAATGCTGATCCACTTAAACCTGGTGTAATATTACCGATCCCAGCAATGACTCCAATAAAAAAATTCTTGATTGATTCTTTAAACGACATGTAATCATCTCCATTTTAAGTATATCACATAAAATATTTAAAAATGTTATAGTTTTTGATATATTGTTAAATTTTTACTAATTATGTCAATAGTTTGGGAAAATGTCCCAAAAATATTTAAACATTAACGGGAAAA
>DAOPMC010000026.1:0-13544 GCA_035392025.1 Bacilli bacterium | reverse complement strand
AAGGGGTCTAATATAGGTCATTTAGACCATAATTAGATTATACGTGATAATATGATAGGTATTGTTTCAGACCATAGAGGTTACGAGTTAAAAAAAGAAATAATTAGTAAATTAAAAGATATGGCAATAGATTATGGAACAAATAGCAGTGATTCAGTAGACTACCCTGATTATGCCAAGCTACTTGCAGAAAAAGTTATAAATCATGAAATTGATTTTGGAATTGCAATATGTGGAACTGGTATCGGAATGTCTATTGCATGCAATAAATTTAATGATATCAGATGTGCTAAAGTAAACAATATAAAAGAAGCATTTTTGGCGCGTAGTCATAATAATGCTAATATAATGGCAATATCTTCTGAAACAAATATTGATGATGTATTGGAATGGATTGATACCTTTATCAAAACAAAATTTAGTGATGAAGAAAAACATCATAGACGAGTTTCAAAAATTTCTGAAATAGAAAAAAATAAATGAATAAAAACCTCATTAATTGTAAAGACTTTTAATGAGGTGATTTTTTATGAAAAAATTAGTTTTAAGACCATTTGTATTACCAACAATATATGTATCTGCAGTAGTATTGATATTGTTAGGAGCATATTTTTCAGCGCTTTCTTTAGTAAATGCTAACGATAAATATGTTGATAACTTAGAATATGTCAATAGTAGTATCATTGATAATGATATACCCGTTATCAAGACTGATGTTTTAATCAAAAGACCATATAGTGCCAATGTAACTATCATAAAAGATTTTTATGAGACTAATAGTTCTGAAGATGAACAAATTAATGCAT
This sequence comes from Bacilli bacterium, assembly GCA_035392025.1. Taxonomy (GTDB): domain Bacteria; phylum Bacillota_I; class Bacilli_A; order RF39; family UBA660; genus DAOPMC01. The sequence goes on along the minus strand of DAOPMC010000026.1, from coordinate 12,738 downwards.
TATTAAATTTTGGCGATTATTATGTGCCAAATGAAGGGATAATTTATTCAGCAGATAAGGAATTTGATATATATGCAGTTATGTCTGGAACAGTAGCAAGTATAATAAATGATGATGATTTAGGGACAATTGTTGAAATTAGGCACGGTAATAACTTGGTGAGTGTTTATCAAAGTATAAAAGATGCTATTGTTCAAGTAAATGATATCGTAACTCAAGGCCAAAAAATAGCAGTAAGTGGAACTAATAATATGAAAGATAAAGCGGCTAATCAATTACATTTTGAACTATATTATTTAAATGAAGCTGTTAATCCAGAAACATATTATGATAAGAAAATAAGTGAGTTATAAGATATGTTTAGAAAAGATATTGGAATAGATCTTGGCACTGCAAATATCTTAATTTATGTTAAAGGAGAAGGGGTTATTCTTACAGAGCCAAGTGTTCTTGTTATGAATTGCGATAATAATATGCCAATTGCGTTTGGACAAGCGGCATATGAAATGATAGGGAGAACTCCTGGTAAAATTGAAGTTATTAAACCTATGAAAGATGGAGTAATTGCAAACTTTGAGGCGACAGAAATGATTCTTAATCATTTTATTGATAAAGTAAAAGGAAAAGTTAAATTAGTAAAACCAAGAATACTTATTTGTTGTCCTACTAATGTTACTCAAGTTGAAAAAAATTCTATTATTGAAGCAGCGTTTAAAGCTGGATCAAGGAAAGTTTTCATTGAAGAAGAACCAAAAGTTGCTGCAATAGGAGCAGGGCTTGATATTTCCAAACCAGAAGGCAATATGGTCGTTGATATTGGAGGAGGAACCACTGATATAGCAGTTTTATCACTAGGCGATATTGTAACGAGTGCATCTATTAAAGTTGCAGGAAATGCATTTGATCAAGATATTATTAAATATATAAAAGATAAGTATAGACTGTTAATAGGTGAAAAAACAGCAGAAAATATTAAAAAGACAATTGGAGTAGCATGCAATGGATCTAAAAAAAACAAAATGAATGTTAGAGGCAGAGATCTTACTTATGGTTTACCTAAGGTAGTGGAGATTACTGAAGAAGAGATAGAAAAAGCATTAGAGCAAAGCTTAGATAAAATTATTACAATGATAAAGTCGGTTTTAGAACAAACTCCACCAGAGTTATCAGCAGATATAATGGAAAAAGGTATTATGTTGACCGGTGGAGGAGCACTTCTTAACAATTTAAAAGAATTGTTAAGCCAAAAGTTGGAAATACCCGTTACATTAGCGGAATCTCCTCTTACGTGTGTCGCTGAAGGAACGGGGATACTTTTAGAGAAAATACATCTAATAGATAGATAAAAATCTATCTGTTTTTTTTACAATATGCTATAATAACGTTAGGTGATATTATGTTTGAGTCAATTGGAATTAAGGAATCACTAATAATTATTAGCAGTGTTTTGTTATTTACAGCACTTACAATGATCTTAGTTAAAAAAATTGCAATTCATATAAAAGCAGTCGATGTACCAAATCAAAGGAAAGTTCATACGACAATAATGCCTAGGTTAGGTGGACTAGGAATATTTTTAGGTTTTCTATTTGGTACTATGTTATGTGGATTTGAGGGTAGGATATATGAAGCAATTCTAATTAGTGGATTTTTAATTGTTATTTTAGGAATGATTGATGATATTAAGCCACTAAAAGCATCTACTAAATTAGCAGGCCAATTAGTTGTCGCATGTGTCCTTATGCTTTATGGGAACATTTTATTAAAAGAGATAAGCATATTTGGTTTATATATTAATTTTTATTGGGGATGCTATATATTAACACCATTATTTATTGTTGCAATAATTAACGCTATGAATTTAATCGATGGATTAGATGGTCTTCTAGCGGGGACTAGTTCAATATTTTTTATAACTGTTATTATCCTTAGTTTATTAACACCAAAGTTGGGTACTATGGGATTAGAATTATCACTTGTTATGCTGGGAGCAACACTTGGATTTTTGATTCATAATTTTTATCCCGCTAAAATATTTGCAGGAGATTCTGGCTCTATGTTTATAGGTATGATGATTGCGATAATATCACTACTTGGTTTTAAGACAGCAACAGTCACATCATTAATGGTTCCAATAATTATTATTGGTATACCTATTATAGATACAATTTGTGCAGTTATAAGAAGGTTAATAAATAAACAACCAGTTTATTTGCCAGATAAAAATCATTTACATCATCAGTTGCTTAGTATGGGATTATCACATCGCAATACTGTTCTTGCACTGTACCTTATGAATGCATTATTTGCAACAGCGAGCATATTGTATTTTACTAAGAATAAAATGGTCGGAAAGTATATTTATATCGCTATCTTTTTAGTGGTTGTTTGGATATTTACTAAAACAAGCATTATAAAGAAGCAAAAAAACAAAAAATAAATGTGATAATAATATTTATTTTTTTTAAAATATAAATGGAAAAAAATGGAAATTGCATAAAAATTGCACAATAGCCATTTTAAATTAATTTAGAATAAAAGAGGAGTAGAAGTAGTATGAAAGAGTTCTTTAAATGGTTAGGGGTCAATGAAAAAATCGCTAAAGTTGTAATATGGATATTAATCTTAATGGCATTTCTTATAATGACTAATGCAATGCTCGAAAGCATAGGCGCACCATATTATAAAATAACTATAGAGAATTTGAGTAATATTAAATATAGTAAGATTCTAGATTATTTATGTGCTTGGTTAATGACGGCTCTAAATTTCTTGTCAATTGTATTGCTAGTATTTCGTGTAAAGGAAACAAAGAAAATATTAAAGTATGTTCTTTTATATATGGTTCTTAACTATTTGGTTATGAAAATTGCTGATTATGCGGTTTTACAAGCTTTTATTGCTGTATATATATTATTATTTTGTTTCTTTTACTCAGGAAAGAATTGGAAATATATATTTTATGGATTAGGTTCATTAATTTTAAATACAGGGTTGCAATACATATGGTATTTGTACAAGGCAAGATTTATTGAATATTCCAATATTACCTCAATAAATAAAACAATTATGGGGATTGACTTTTATATAATTATGGCACTTGTAATACTAGCAAAAGAAGTATTTTTAAATAAAAGGAGGGATAAATAGTGACAGGTTGCTGGTTCTGGTTACCAACTTTCAAGCATGAAGCATCATTTGCAAAAAAGATTGCAAAAAAATTGGTTAAGTAATTAACGATTAAGAGATAAAAGGGCCCTTTGTCTTTTAAGAATTAGAGGTGTATTATGGTTAAAGAAGTTAAAAATAAGAAAAAGAAAAGAAAAAATGGAATATGGTTTTCTGATAGTGCAAGACTTGATGCTTTTGCAACTGAAAAAGCAGAAAAATTGCAAAAGACTATTGAGAACATTATATTTTATGGGATAACTATACCGATTCAATTATTTCAAACTGCTGGTGTAGTTGCAATTGCAATATTTAATGATGCCTTTCCGGCACTTAGTTTCTTCTTAATAGGTTTCTTTTTTACAAGATCTATATTGGGAGAATCATTTCATCTAAATTCTACTGTTATGTGCACAACAATGACTTGGATAATATTTTTTATTGTGACAGCAATTATTCCTGATATATATGTTAGTGTATTTTTGAGTTTGTTATTGGGAGTTGGAGTATCAGTCGTATTACATTATATTGTTGTAAAGGATGAGGAAAAATGCCACGAAGATTAGGTGCATTATTATTACCTATGTCAAGACAGGAATTAGAAGAATTATGTCATGCCAAAGGTTTAAATGACTTTGAGACAGAATTGATACTTAGAATATATTGGCAAAAGCAAAGTGTGAATTTTATAGCAGATACAATGGATTTTAGAAAATATGGCAGGAATATAGATTACTATTCTGTTAGAACTATTAACTATTTACATAAAGAAGCATTTCTTAAGATTACGACTAGATAAGTCGTTTTTATTTGCGCTTAAATTTCGTTAAGTATAAATATCAAAATGAGATAATAATTTTGTGCTAGTATTTAAAGCGACAAAGTTCGACATGAAGACATTATATGATTTTAGTAGATGATGGTAAAGGCATTTTGTAATTATAAAGAAGGAGAGGTGTGGGTATGCAAGGAATTGTTAAATGGTTTAACAATGAAAAAGGTTTCGGTTTTATTGAGTATTTGCCGGGTAAAGATGTATTTGTTCATTATTCAATGATTAAAATGAATGGATATAAAACTTTAAACGAAGGCGATTTAGTACAATATGATTTGATGGATACGAACAAAGGGTTACAAGCTACTAATGTCGAAATTTTGAAACAAGTACAGGCTACTAAATAGTAGTCTTTTTTTTATTTTTATGATAAAATATAAATTATAAGGAGGATTGAATTATGGAAATTAATGTACGCGGTGAAAAACAAGAAATAACACCTGCTATGAAAACTTATTCTGAGGAGAAATTAAGTAGACTTGCAAAATATTTAGAAAAAGAAAGTGAAGTTAAAGGATTCGTTTTATTTAAAATTAATGGAACAAAACATAAAGTAGAGATTACAATTCCACTTAAAAATACGACAATTAGGGTTGAAGAAGAGGGACCTGATTATTATGCAGCAGTTGATACTGCAGTTGATAAACTAGAAAGACAGATTAGGAAAAATAAAACAAAATTAGAAAATAAAAGAAACAGTGTAGGAAGAGACTTCATGATGATAGATATAGAAAGTTATGAAGATGAAGAACCAGGAAAAATTGAGAAAAGAAAAACAGTAGATGCTAAACCAATGGATGAAGATGAAGCTATTTTGCAGCTTGAATTAATAGGACATGATTTTTACTTATATAAAGATGTAGATATTGATAATTATGCACTAATTTATAAAAGAAAAAACGGGGGCTATGGCAAAATAGAAGTTAAATAGAGTGAAAACTCTATTTTTCTTTGTCATAATACTCAAATATATGTTAAAATAAATCGTAAGGAGATGATAGTATGGGCTTTTTAAAAAAGTTAATGGATCATGAATACAAGGAACTTAAAAAGTTTAAAACTATTGCGGATAAAATTGATGCGTTAGATAGTGATTATAAACAGTTAAGTGATAAAGAAATAAGAGAGAATACTGATAAATTTATGAAGAGATTAGAATCAGGAGAGACTCTTGATGATATTATGGTAGAAGCTTTTGCAAATGCAAGAGAGGCTTGTTTTAGAGTACTTGGTGAAAAACCATATTATGTACAGTTATTAGGAGGACTTGCACTTCACTATGGTAATATTTCAGAGATGAAAACAGGTGAAGGTAAAACACTGACTAGTGTACTTCCGGCATATTTAAATGCATTGACTAAAAAAGGAGTTCATATAATTACAGTTAATGAATACTTAGCAACTCGTGATTCTCAGTGGATGGGACAAATTTATAAATTTTTAGGACTTAGTGTTGGATTAAATACAAGAGATCAAAGTGCTCAGGAAAAAAGAGATCAATATGCTTGTGATATTTTATATACAACAAATAATGAGATGGGATTTGATTATCTTAGAGATAATATGGCAATAAAAAAAGAAGAGAGGGTACAAAGACCACTTAACTTCTGTATTATTGATGAAGTTGACTCAGTACTAATTGATGAAGCTAGGACACCACTTATAATATCTGGAGGCTTTTTTGAAAATAAGAATTTATATGTAGATGCCGATAGGTTTGTAAAAACTTTAAAAGAAGATGCTGGATATATTTATGATGTAAAGACAAAGACAGTTAATTTAACCGATGATGGAGTTGCAAATGCTGAGGCTTCATTTAAAGTTAAAAATCTTTATGACATGGATAATACTACCCTTGTTCATTTTATAAACCAGGCTTTAAGAGCTAATTATACTATGAAAAGAGATATTGATTATGTAGTTCAAGATGATGCAATTGTTATCGTTGATCAGTTTACTGGAAGATTAATGAAAGGTAGAGCATTTAGCGAAGGACTTCATCAAGCAATTGAAGCTAAAGAAGGAGTTAAAGTTCAACAAGAAACTAAGACTCTTGCCACAATTACTTTTCAAAATTTATTTAGAATGTATGAGAAATTATCTGGTATGACAGGTACTGCTAAAACAGAAGAAGAAGAATTTAGAAATATATATAACATGTATGTTATCGAAATACCGACTAATAAACCAATCATAAGAGAAGATATGGCAGATATGATTTATGCAACTAAAAAAGAAAAATATAAGGCAATTGTTCAAGAAATAAAAAATAGATATGAAAAAGAACAACCAGTATTAGTTGGTACTATTTCAATTGAAACTAGTGAATTAATTAGTGAAATGTTAAGAAAAGAACATATTCCACATGAAGTGTTAAATGCAAAGAATCATGCTCGTGAAGCTGAAATCATTGCTAAAGCAGGGCAAAAGAAGTCAGTTACGATTGCAACTAATATGGCAGGTCGTGGAACTGATATTAAACTAGGTGATGGGGTTAAAGAACTTGGTGGTTTATGTGTAATTGGAACTGAACGTCATGAATCAAGACGTATAGATAATCAGTTAAGAGGTAGGTCAGGTCGTCAAGGGGATCCTGGATATACACAATTTTATATATCTATGGAAGATGATCTAATGAGAAGATTTGGATCAGATAGAATTCAAACAATATTACAAAATACTGGATTACAGGAAGGTATGGCAATTAGAAGCAAGATATTTACTAACTCAGTAACATCAGCACAAAAAAGAGTTGAAGGTAATAACTTTGATACTAGAAAATCTCTTCTTGAATATGATGATGTTATGAATAAACAAAGAGAAACTATCTATACTAAAAGAAATGAGATACTTGATAATGACTCTATTCATGAAACAATACTTGAAACCATGAAGAATCATATTATGGATATAGTAGAATCTCACTATGTAAAAGATGATAAATTAACTGATAAAGATATTTCAGAAATACTTGAATACTTTAATGCAAAATTGTTAAAGAAAAAGCTTAAATCAACAGAATTAAGTAACAATGGTAACGAGACAATAGATATTTTGTATACTAAGTTAGTAGATGAATATGAATCTAAGTTAAGGGAATTACCTCAAGAGATAGTAAATGAATTTGAAAAAGTTATCAGTTTAAATGTTATTGATAAATATTGGGTAGAACAAATGAGTACTATGTCACATCTAAGAGAAGGAATATACCTAAGACAATATGCACAAGATAATCCTCTTAGAGCATATACAAAAGAAGGATATGATCTATTTGATACTATGTTACAAAGTATAGATAAAGATACAACAACATATTTAATAAAAGCAGAGATAAGACAAAACATAGAAAGAAAAGAAGTTGCTAAAAACAAAGTAACAAATGATTCAGATCATACAGCAAGAAGTAATCCAAAAAAAGTAACAAAGATAGGTAGAAATGATCCATGTCCATGTGGCAGTGGTAAAAAATATAAACAATGCTGTGGCAAATAACTCGCAAACCCCGATAAAATAAGGGAAAACACGAATTTTTCTTTTTCACAAAAAATAGCCCAAAATAGCGATTAGATCCATTTTAGATCCACTAATTTAAAATAGGGAATATAAGGGAAAATATAAATAAGTTAATATAAATACAAAATATATAAATTTATTTTGTATTTAATTTTTTAACAAATAATATGTATTGACAATCGTGAAATTAAATGTTATCATATAGCACAGTTTATATATATTATTATTACTTAATTCGTTTTGGAGGAGGAGGACCTGTTTTTAGTCCTTCTTTTTTAGTTATTAGAGTGAAAAAACGGGAAAATAGTGTATAATTAAATAGATAAAAGGAGGCGATTATATGTCTATGATTAATGTATCAAATTTAAGTTTTTCATATGATGGTAGCTGGGATAACATATTTGATAATGTATCATTTACAATAGATACTAATTGGAAGTTGGGTTTTATAGGAAGGAATGGAAGAGGAAAGACAACTTTTCTAAACTTGTTAATGGGAAAATATGAGTATGACGGTCAAATTAAAGCAGATGTTAATTTTGATTATTTTCCATTTGAAGTTAAAAATAAAAAGTTAAACTCATACGAAATTGCTAAATTAATAAATCCTGAATTCGAAGTAGATTATGAAGGATGGAGGTTGGAAAGAGAAGTTTCTCTCCTAGAAATGGATGATGAAATATTAACAAGACCATTCGAAACTTTGAGTAAAGGTGAACAAACCAAAGTGTTATTGGCTATCTTATTTTTGAAAGAAAATAATTTTCTGCTAATAGATGAGCCAACGAATCATTTGGATGTAAGTGCTCGCGAAGCTGTTGCAAAATATTTAAAAAGTAAAAAAAGTTTCATTTTAGTTTCTCACGACAGAAAATTTTTAGATGCATGTATAGATCACGTATTATCTATAAATCGCTCTAATATTGAAGTTCAACAAGGAAACTTTTCAAGTTGGTGGGAAAACAAAACTAGACAAGATAATTTTGAATTATCGGAAAACGAAAAATTAAAAGAGGATATTTCTAGATTAGAAAAATCAGCAAGACAATCTGCGAATTGGGCCAATCAAACTGAAGCCTCTAAATATAATATTCGTGGAGATTTATTACAAGATAAAGGTTATATTGGACATAAAGCAGCTAAAATGATGAAAAGGTCAATAGCCGCGCAAAATCGTAAAGAACAAGCAATTGAAGAAAAATCCAAATTATTAAAGAATATCGAAACAATGGAAGAATTAAAATTAAATCCATTAGAATTTAGAGGAAATAGACTTATAGAAGCTAATGGTTTATCTATATTTTATGGAGATAATATTTTGTTTGAAGATTTAAACTTTTATGTAGAAAGCGGAGATAGAGTTCAACTTGCAGGTAAAAATGGTTGTGGTAAGTCGAGTATTATTAAGTTATTACTTGGAGAAAATATTCAATACAATGGTCAGTTTTATATACCTAAAGATTTAAAAATATCATATGTATCTCAAGATACATCGTATTTAAGAGGTTCCTTATCAGAAATTGCAGAAAAATATGATATTGATGAAAGTTTATTTAAATCAATTTTAAGAAAACTTGGATTTGAACGAGTTCAATTTGAAAAGAATGTTGAAAACTATAGTGAGGGACAAAAGAAGAAAGTTTTAATTGCTAAAAGTTTATGTGAACAAGCACATTTATATATATGGGATGAACCGTTAAATTATATTGATGTAATTTCGAGAATGCAAATAGAGGATTTGATTTTAAATTATAATCCAACAATGATATTTGTAGAGCATGATGAGACTTTTTCAGAGAAAGTCGCTACAAAAAAATTAGTCATCAAAAGAAATAATGAAAATACTAAAGGTAGATTTAGATAATTGGTTTATAGATAAAAAATATTATATGTTAGGGGGAATGAATTTATGAAACCAAAAATCACAGTAGTTATGCCAGTATATAAGGCGGAAAAATTTTTAAGAGGGAGTTTAGATAGTATTCTAAATCAAACGATAACAGGTATTAATGTTATATGTGTGAATGATGCATCACCAGATGCTTCAAAACAAATTTTGGAAGAATATGCACAGAAAGATGATCGAGTAATTGTAATTAATCATGATGTTAATAAGGGAGCGGGCGCTTCAAGAAATGATGGCCTTGACTATATTTTTTCAAATAATCTTGAAACAGAATATATTGCTTTTGTAGATGCAGATGATAAATTAGATCCTAATGCGTATAAAAAATCATATGAGGAGGCAAAAAAATCTAATGCAGATATTCTAAACTTTAATTTTTTACCAAGTACATATTGGCAATATAAAACTGAAGCAACAGGCGATATAATTGAGTATAATGGTGATTGCTTAAATGCAATATTCGATCATAATGAGTTTTACACTTTTATAGTATGCTGGAGTAAATTATATAAAAAAGATTTACTAAAAGATATTCGTTTTACAAGTAGGGAATTTTTTGAGGATGGAAGCTTTGCATACAAAGTTTTACCAAGAGCAAATAAATTAAGGGTGATACCAGATACTTTCTATGAATATAATATAGAAAATCCGGATTCAACTTGTGGAAAGATCGATGAGTTAAAAAGATTAAAGGCGATTTTTCATACAATGAAAGAAACATTAAATGATTGGAAAGAATTAGGTATTGTTGAAGAATATAAATATAAATATATTCAACATATCATTTTATATGCTTCTCTTGTATGTCCAAATGTAATAGAAGGGAATTATACTTCCGAATTAAATGATAGCTTAGGATTAAATGTTGTAGCAGAAGAAACATTAAATAATGTTACTGAAGATACTAAAGTTCTAATAAGAAAGATGACTACAGATATTAAAAATTAATAATTCAAATTTTAATTTATTTATGGAGATAAAATATGATAAAAATACCAGAAACTTATAAAAATAATATTATTAATATGTTTGGTGAACCTGGTGAAAAGTGGTTGAATATTGTACCAAATATAGTAGATAAGTATGTTAAAAAGTTTAATTTGAAAAATATACAAATATTAAATGATTTAACTTTTAATATTATAATCTTTGCTGAGTGTGACAGTTTTGGAAAAGTAGTATTTAAAGTAAGCTTGCCAAATAATGAATTGCTAATAAGAGAAACAAATGCGTTGAATAAATTTAATGGATTCGGTGCTTGTAAATGTTTTTATAGTAATATCGATGATGGAATTATTATAATTGAAAGATTAGAACCAGGAAAAACATTGCACGAAGTAGAATATAGAGAAGATAGAATAAAAGAATTTTGTAAGGTTGCAAAAAGTCTAAATAATAGTTTAAATGAACATATTGATTTACCATCATATAGACAAATATTAAATAGATCAATTGATGCTTCTAATCAATATCCAGAAAAATATCAAATTTTAAAACATTATATAGAAGAAGCAGATAATTTATATCAAGAAATTGAGAGTATGAAATTACCAATATATTTATTGCATGCAGATTTACATCACAATAATATATTATCTTCTGGAACACAAAGAAAAGCAATTGATCCACATGGTTTTATTGGTGAAAGAGTTATGGAAACAGCTAGATTTTTAGAGAATGAAATTGTAAAAAACGAAATAAATGAAGAAAGTGTTCTTGAAACCATAAAAATGATGTCAAATTCTTATGAAGAAGATGAAGAATTAATATGCAAATCATTGTTTATAGATTATACTCTATCAACATGCTGGGATATAGAAGTTAATACCAATAAAGAGCATATTATTAATGATATAAATAATTTGAATATAATTAAGAATGTTTTAAAACGAATAAAAAGCAAAACAAAAAGTTTAACAAAAAACTTGATCTAAGCAGATAGTAATATCTGTTTTTCTTTGTCTATTTCCTAAAGAGGAGTGGAAAAAAGGTTAAAAAATGCAATAATTAAATATGCCTTTGTTAACGGTTTTAAAAGGGTTTAAGCAACATTAACATAAAACACACAAATACACATTAGATCCATTTTTAGATCAATTAGACACTAAAAAAGAGCATTTCTGCCCATTATTTCTTTAAGTTATTAATAACATCCATAGTTTGGTCTAAAGCACAATTAAACAAGTGTGAATAGGTCTTTAATGTCTCGGTAGTATTACTATGCCCCATGAATTTGGAAACAACAGTAATAGGAGCTCCACTATTAACTAAAAGAGATGCACATGAATGCCTAAAATCATGTAGTCTAATTTCTTTAACACCAGCTTTTGTTGCAATTTCTCCTTTTCTTCGTTGTGCTTGTTTATAAGCTAAAGGTCTGTAACCATGATCGTTACCAAAGACATAGAATTCAACATTAAAGTTTTTATATTTAGATAACTCATCATAATATTTCTTTAAGTCACTAAGCAATTCATTTGCTATAGGTATAGTTCTTATACTTGAATCAGTTTTAGGATTAGAAACATAGAAATTTGAAGAATAGTTATCGATGCTTAATACTTGTTTGTTAATAGATAAGAGTTTATTATCAAAGTCTATATCAGCCCAAGTAAGACCACGAGCTTCACCAATTCTTAAACCACAATAATATAATGTTTCCCAAAGACATCTGAATCTAAGCTCATCTTCAGCAAATAAGAACTGAATAAACTCATTATATTCGTAAACATCTCGTTCAGACTTTTTCTCTTGAGGATTCTTGAATTTCTCCATTAATAGAAGAGTTTGATTGAAATCAAAGTTATATATTTTTATTCCGTAGTGCATAAGAGCTTTAAGAACTTTTAGAATATCATTCTTTGATACATCTTTCATATTTTCTTGCTCATTAACATACTTCTTCCATTTTTCATAATAATTTATATTGAAGTCAACACATTTAATTTTGAATAGTGGTTCAAGATATTTACATCTATATTTATAACCAACTTTAGTACTGATTCTTACTTTATCATCTTGATACTCAAGAAATGATTCCCATAAGTCACCAAAAGTCATTTTAGATGGAGCAGGGGTTCTCTTGTTAAGATTCTTTAAATATTCAATCTCTGCTTCTTTTGCTTCCGAACGAGTAGCATACTTTTTACTATTATATTGTTTGCTATTATTAAATTCATCCTGATAATTAATTCTAAAAAACCATTGATTGCCATTTTTAGTTGGTGTTTTTGCTTTATTAACAGGCATTATAACACATCCTGTACATTTGTAAATGATGTGAGACAAAAAATATAAAAATTTTAAAAGCAATATG
>DAOPMC010000025.1:0-13714 GCA_035392025.1 Bacilli bacterium | reverse complement strand
AGTGAGACATTTTCTAAAGATAACACTTAAGACATTATCATAAGATAAACATATTATTCCTATTTTTTAAATAAAAATGGTTGACATCATCTAAAAAACAATATAAAATTGAAACGTTATATATCTTAAATTTTAATACACCATATTGAATTATATATCAAAAATATATGATAGGGGTGATCAATATGAGTATAGCACAAGGTGAACTTATCAAAGAAAAAGATAAGTTGGACTACACAGTTTCTATTATTAGAAAACAAATTGCAGAACTTGGGCAACAATTGTATGAACGAGAAGAGAAGGTACAAGAATTCAAACAATTCATCTGGGATAACAAGAAAGATATGGATCCGCAAGAATTAAGGTCTTTAAGATCAAGTAGTGATGCTGAAGTATCCATAATGATGAAAAAAGGAAAATATTTTCAAAAACTTTATAGAATTCAAAATAATCCATATTTTGGTTCTATTATTTTTGAAGAAGAAAATAATTCTTTAGAAGTTTATCTTGGGATAACATATCTAGATGATGATAAGGATAATCATTTAATTTATGATTGGAGAAGTCCAATATGTAGTTTATTTTATGATTATGAAGTAGGGCCTTGTTCATATAAAGCACCAGAGGGTGTTATAAAGGGTAATTTAATAAGAAAAAGGCAATATAAGATAAAAGATGGTAAACTAGTTCATGTCTTTGATAATAGTATTAATATTGATGATGAACTGCTACAAGAAGTTTTAGCGACTGAAAGTACAGACAAAATGAAAAATATAGTTAATACCATTCAACAAGAACAAAATAGAATTATTAGAAATGTAGAAGATGATAATTTAATAGTTCAAGGTATTGCAGGATCTGGTAAAACATCAGTTGCCCTTCATAGAATTGCATTCTTGCTATATAAACTTAAAGATTTAAAGTCTGACAATGTATTAATATTTTCACCAAATCAAATATTTACAGAATATATTTCAAACGTCTTACCAGAACTTGGTGAAGATAATACGATGCAGACTACGTTTCATAAGTTTTTAAGTACTAATATTTTAGAATATCGAAATGTTGAATCGTTTATTAGTTTTATTGGAAGATACTATTCGCAAAATGAAATAGATGCTAAACTTGTTAAGTATAAACAAAGTGATGAGATTATTAAAGATATAGAAGATTATATTAAAGAATATATAAAATCTATTAAATTCATAAGTGGATTTAGTATTGAAGAATATCATACATATTCTAAAGAAGAATTAAATGAATTTTTACAAGAGAGATATTCTCATATGTATTTATTTGATAGGATAAATGTTATGGCTGAGAAAATGTCTGAAAAACATTATGCTGGAAGTCACAAACATGTGCCATCGATCAGAAAAAAAATATACGATAGTTTAAATATTAAAAAGGATTATAAAAAAGTATATGGCGATTTTTATAGAAGTTGTTATTGTAAAATAGAAGTAAGTGATATTAAAATTAAATCATTTGTTAATAGATTGTATATTAATTATGAGGATGCCCTTCTATTTACTTATATGAAAGGACTGCTTGAAGGATTTGACTATAATAATCAAATAAAAGAAGTAGTGATAGATGAAGCCCAAGATTATACAAAATTGCAATATATGATCATTGCTAAAATATTTAAAAATGCTAAATTTACAATTTTAGGAGACATTAATCAAACAATTAATCCATATTATAAGTATAAATCTTTGTATGAACTGTCTGAGATATTTAGTGGATCATCTAGATATTTGGAACTTCTAAAAACATATCGTTCAACGGAAGAGATTATTGAATATACTAACAAGATATTAGGACTTGATCATATTAGTGCAATTAGAAGATCACTAGATAAACCAGTAATTACAAAAACTTCAAAAGATTTAAAAAGAGATTTATTAGCAGATTTAGCTGCTCAAAAGAAAGAGTACAACTATGTGGCATTAATAACTAAAGATGATAGTGATGCAGAGTTTATTTATAATATGTTAAAAGACAACGTATCAATAAGTTTAGTAAATGACAAAACTGAGAAGTTTAACAAAGATATGATAGTAACACCAGCCTATATGGCGAAAGGATTAGAGTTTGATTCAGTCATAATTTATAATAATCCTAAAAAACCCTATCTTGATAATGAAAAGTACTTATATTATGTGGCATGTACCAGGGCACAACATCAGCTAACAATTTATAATAATTTTAAATAAGGTACAATTAAACTTTTTTGTAATAATTACTATAGGAGGTAATTTTATGAAAAAGTTTTTTTGGTTGATAATATTTCTAATTCCTATAAACTGTTTTGGAATTAGTTATACGGAATATGGAGATTATCAGTATAGTTTCAGCGAGGTTAAAGAAAGTGATTTAGTAGAAGTTGTAAAAGAAAAATTATATAAATTTTACACTTATAAAAAAAGTTATGGAGGATATTTTAAAGAAGGAGAAAATAAAATTGATTATCCAAATAAAAGTGATGATACTATCGTGAGTTCTTTTAGCGAGTATCAAGATGAAAAAATAGAAGAAGCGCAAAATAGGATAATTGAAGAAAAAGAGTTTACTTATTATCAAAAGTTAAGAGGAATAAGATATATTACTTTTAAATATTTTACTGCAATTAAAAATTATATTCGACTATCAACAATTTTTATAAGTGATGTAAAAATATATTATGATGATAAGTTGATTGATTATACATATACTGATGAAGGTAATGTTTATAGGAATTTTAGCAATAATAAATTTGGTAAATATAATACTTCTAATGGCAACATTATTATTGATTTAGGCGAAGAATATGATATTGATGAGTTAAAAGTAGAAATATTTCTTAACAGCAGTGATACTATTTTTTTAGCATACGATTTATATTTAAATTATGAATATAATTCATATATTAAATATATTACAACAAGAATTGGACAAGATTTTGCAGGAGACTATATAAAAGAGATTAAAATAGATCGAAATATGAAAATTAACGAAATATATGTTGATACTAATATATATAAAGAACATTTTTCATATAAAAGTTATACTAAAACACTATATAGATATCAAGATATATTATTTAGATATTATAAAGAAGCAAAAGTATACCTTGATGGCTATTATTTTGATAAAGTTGGTTATGTTAAAGATAAAGATAAATTTATTTATAGATATAAATATAGAACAAGAAATATAGTATCTGAAGAGAAAAAGGAAGAAGAAAAAGTCGAAACAAAAAAAGAAGAATATCCTCAAAATGATAATTCTCGACAGGTCTTATTTGGTATGATACCTCTAGCATTAGTAGGATTAGGTTATTTTTTATATAAACTACTAACAGATAAGGGTGATTAAATGTTAAACATTGATATGAGATTTGAAAAGGGAATATTAATAGTAGATTTAGATGGGGAGTTAACTGAGAAAAACTCTATTAAAATTAAAAAGCATCTCACTAATTTAATTAAAGATAATGGAGTAAAGTATGTTCTTATTAATTTTGATAATATTAGTAAAATAGATAGCTATGGAATATCATCAATAATTGAAAATTATAAAGTTATAAGTGATAATAGAGGGAAACTTATATTATGTGGAATAATGCACATTTTAAGAAATAATGCTAATGTATATGAAAATATATATCAGATAAATGAAGAGTCAGAAGTATTTGACCTTGTTGAGGTGTAATATGGAAGATTTAGCACAATTAGTATTAGATAATGAGCCATTAATATATTCCGTTGTTAATAAATATGGTTATTATGATCGAGATGATTTATATCAAGTAGGTGTGATGGGTTTAATTAAAGCACAAAAAAATTATAAATTTGATAAGGACACTAAATTCTCTTCATATGCTTACTTTTATATTTTAGGAGAGATAAAAGCTTATATTAAAGAGCAAGTTGGTGTAAAAGTAAGTAGGGATATTCAAAAATTAAATTTAATGATAGAAAAAGCTACTATTCTTCTTGCTCAAAAATTATTAAAATATCCTACTACCTGTGAATTATCTTTATATTTAGGAGTAGAAGAAGATAAAATACTTGAAGCACGTGATGCAAAAATTATAATAGATAGTTTAGATGATGACAAAGAAGATCAAGGATTAAGTTATTATGATGTATTAGGGTATGAAGAAAAAATGTATGATGAATCTATTCTTGATTTAAAAACAGAATTAGATAATTTATCTGAATTTGAAAGGTCTTTAATATCAAAAAGATATTTTGATGATAAAACTCAAAGTGAAGTATCAAAAGATTTAGGAATATCGCAAGTCCAAGTCTCAAGAAAAGAAAAAAATATTTTGAATCGTTTAAAAGAGAGATTATAATCTCTTTTTTGTATTAAAAAGGATAAACATACCATAATAAAAATGGTGATTATATGGAAAAAAAGAAATATCAAGAAATAGTAAAGAGGCATGTTGCTAAAGAAAATAAAAAAAAGAATGCTTTGGTAGCCTTTTTAATAGGCGGACTCCTTGGAGCGTTTGGCAATTTACTAATAGAGTTTTATTCATATGTATTTGATATATCATCTGCTGATGCAGGAATTTATATGATAATAACTCTTGTATTTATGGCGTGTTTATTTACGGCTTTAGGATTTTTTGATAACTTTGTTAAATTTGGTAGGATGGGAATAATAATACCTATAACAGGATTTGCACATTCAATGCAAAGTGCAACTCTAGATTACAAAAATGAAGGCCTAGTTTTGGGATTTGGATCTAATATGTTTAAACTTGCTGGTACCGTTATTTTATATGGTGTCACATCGGCATATTTTTTTGGATTAATAAGACTAATAATTACTGGAGGTGTATAATATGACTTTTAAATTTAAAAATGCTTATATAGAAAATACGAGTTTAATCGCAGGATACTATGAAAAATTGAGCCCATATGCTAAGTACTTTGATAAAATTTATGAAAAAGATTTTTATTTTAAAGAAAAGTCTCTTGAGCAAGCGGAGACTAAATTATTAAGTGAAAGTATTGATTTGCTTTTGAAAAAATCTAAAAAGACTAAAGATGAAATAGATGTAATTATTGCTGGTGATTTGCTCAATCAAATTACTTCATCTTCATACGCTATTTTAAATAAAAATATTCCATTTTTAGGAGTTTATAGTGCATGTGCTACTAGTAATGAATCAATAATTATTGCATCCGCTATGATAGATACAAAACATATTGGAAATGCTATATGTTCCACTAGCTCGCATAATTTAACCAGTGAAAAACAATTTAGAAATCCAATCGAATATGGAGGTCTTAAGCCAAAAACAGCAACGTTTACGGCAACAGGAGGAGCAAGCATATTAATTACATCTAAAAAAACAGATATTAAAATAGAGAGTGGAACAATTGGTAAAATTATGGATTTAGGAGTTAAAGATGCTAATAATATGGGAGCAGTCATGGCACCAGCAGCAGCAGATACCATAGCAAGACATTTATTTGATTTAGGAAGAGATATTAATTATTATGATTTAATACTAACTGGTGATCTAGGTATATTTGGTAAAGAAATATTAAAAGAGTTTATTAAGAAAGATTATAATATAATTTTAGATAGCAGATATGATGATTGTGGTGCTATGCTATATAATTTAGAAAAACAAAAAGAAATTACAGCAGGAGGATCAGGACCGGTATGCGCACCACTTATAAACTATGGTTTTGTTTATCAAATGCTTAAGAAAAAGCATTTTAAAAAAGTATTACTGGTTACAACAGGTGCTCTTTTTTCTCCAACGTTTTTATATCAAAAGAATAATATTTTATCTATTGCTCATGCCATAAGTTTGGAGGTGGTAGAAAAGTGATGTATTTATATTCTTTTCTATTTTGCGGAGTTCTTTGTTTAATTGCCCAGATTATACTTGATAACACGAAACTTACTCCAGGACATATCACTAGCATATTTGTAGTAGTAGGAGCATTTCTAGATGTATTTAATATTTATGATAAGATAATTACTAAAGTTGGTGGTGGGGCATTAGTACCAATAACTAGTTTTGGACATCTTTTAATTCATGGTGCTATGGAACAAGCAGGAAAATCCGGAGTTATGGGGCTTACCATGGGTATGTTTAATTTAACAGCATCAGGAATTACTGCAGCAATTGTTTGTAGTTTTGTATTTGCCCTTATATTTAAACCAAAAAATTAAATATTAGTTTTCTAATATTTTTTTTTATGATATAATTTTTCTTGTAAAGTGTGTGATAGTATGAATTATAATTTTAAAATAAATGACTTTGAAGGACCTCTTGATCTTCTACTTCATCTAATTAAAGAATCAAAGATGGATATCATGGATATTGAAATAGTAAAATTGACAGATCAATATGTTAAATTTATTGAATCTATGAGTGAAATGAATCTAAATGTGGCATCAGAATATTTGGTAATGGCATCAGAACTAGTCCATTTAAAATCAAAATACCTTCTTCCTCAAGATGAATCAAGTGAAGAAGAAGATACATTTGAAGAAGAGAAAGAAAGATTAAAAGATAGATTACTAGAATATGAACAATATAAAAAGTTAACACCAGAATTTAAAAAATTAGCAGAAACTAGAATGGAAATACATACTAAAATTCCATCTAGTTTAAAGGAATATAGATCAGGTGAAATAAAATTAAATGAAGATGTATCCCTTAATGATTTAGTCAAGGCTTTTCAGAAATTTTTAGTTAGAAAAAAGATGGAAGAACCAATAAATACTAAAATTACTAAAAGAGAAATATCAGTTGAAGAGAGAATCATTGAAATTAAAAAGAAATTGAAAAAAAGAAAAAAAGTAGAATTTACAGAATTATTTGAAGAATTGTCAAAATCTTATGTTATTGTGACATTCTTATCTATTTTAGAAATGGCTAAGAAAAAAGAATTAAAGCTCACTCAAGAAAACAATTTTGATAAAATATATTGTGAGGTGGTATAAATGTTAGCAGCACTTGAGGGATTATTATTTGTAGTAGGAGATGAAGGCCTTACAATTGATCAAATAAAAGATATACTTGAGATTACTACAGATGAGGCTAATAAGTATATTGAAGAGTTACAAAAAGAGTATGAAAAAGATAATCGTGGTATTAGATTAAGCTATTTAGGAAACACATATAAACTTACAACTAAGTCAGAACATAAAGAATATTATGAAAGACTTCTTGAATTGGGTGATAGTAAAACATTATCACAATCAGCACTTGAGACATTGGCAATTATCGCATACAATGAACCAATTACGAGATCTGAAGTTGATGATTTAAGAGGTGTATCTTCAGTTCAAATAATTAGAAAGTTAGTTGCTAAAGAATTTGTAAAAGAACTTGGTAGAAAAGAAGTGCCAGGAAGACCAATATTATATGGAATAACAAATGAGTTTTTAGATTATTTTGGACTATCATCAAAAGATCAATTACCAAAATTTGAAGATGTTATTATGCAATCAGATGAAATTGATCTGTATGATTCAAAATATATGGAAGAAATATTATAATTGTGTTATAATATATTTCATGCAAGAGTGGCGGAACAGGTAGACGCGAAGGTCTCAAACACCTTTGATGAAAGTCGTGTGGGTTCGATTCCCATCTCTTGCACCAAATTATTAAATCTTTTTAAAATTTTAGTTATAAATGGTAACAGACTTTAAGTAGTAAAACTTTTATTAGTGAGAGGTGTGTTATGGTTAAAAAAGTTAATGATTATAATAATATTGAGTCAATAAAAGTTAATTCTAACTTATTGGAAATTAATGATATTTTGCAATATAGTTTGCAGGATTGTTCAAAATTTGAAGTTTTACAACAAATAAATAGATTTGAATTGAGAGAAAGAGTATATCGCTTTTTTGCAGATTCAAATTTTATTTTGCATAAAATGCCATTTATAAGTACAGACAATTTTAAAAGGATATGTCAACAATATGATAAAAATAAAAAGATTTTAGAAAAGACTAACCAACACACAGTATTATTACATCCATTAAATGTTCCTATATTATTTTGTGATAGAGACCAATTTTATGGTGAATGCTGTCCTTTATACATTAAAAATGGTATAGATTTATTTATGCTTTTTACTGAATTTAAATTATCTACAAAATTGACAATATTTTCTCCAGGTATATATATTCACGAAATTGTTCATTCACAATTAGGAAGCACTAATTATTCAATAGAAAATTATTTAAATTATGAAGTATTACCTATATTTTTTGATATGCTATTTACATTACAAGAAGGTGAAAACTTAAAAAAGTTAAATGAAATGTATAGGTTAAAAATATTATCATCTGCATTGCAAAAAATACAGTCGTGTAGTTTAACTGATTTTGCTAAAACTAAAGTGTCGATGATAATTAGTTCAATATTAAAGGCTTTCATGCTTTTTAATTTATATATTGATACTGATGACAAGCAAAAAATGTTATTTGATATGCAAGACATATTTGATGGCAAGTATTCAGTAGAAGAAATGCTAAGTAGAAATAATATAGATAATAATAATTGTCAGAGTTGCATATTGATAAGACAGTACCTAAAGGAGGTGAAAAATGTATAGGTTTAAATATTATTATAAAGATGGTACAACAAAAGTAAGTGACTGCAAAGGTGACACCCCTGAATCTATGTATAACGATTTTGATGGATTAATGGATTGGGATAAATTTGAAAATCTTAGTTCACAAAAACTAACAACATCCGATATTCTTAAATTGGCAATGTCATTATACAGGGGATTTATAGATGATTACTATCGTATAGAAATAATAGATGATGAAACAAATAAGATTATAGATTATATAGAAGAAAGTGAGGTGAATAAATAATGAGTTGGGGATGGTTTAGTTCAAACGAGGAAGGAAAAGTAGTGGCAAAAACAGATGTTCATGATGATGGTAGTGTGCATAGATATGACTATACAAAAGAGGATGATATTTCTGCAGGTCATGGGCATACAAAGTATGATAATATGAATGATTTTATGAATGGCAAATCTTCTTGGAGTAGAGGCAAAAATGATTCTGGAAGTGCTGGCCGAGGTTGGAAAGGAAATGGATTTAATTTAAATATTGATGATATGGATTTTTTAGATGAAAATGAATTGATGGTTAGAAGCGAAGAAATAAGAAAATCTGCTGTTTTCTCCTACGATGATTTAATGATCTTAAAACTTACAAAAAGATAATTACTTTTGCTCCTATTTCAAATGTTTTGAGATTCCCATGCACAATTAAATCACATAATTATATCTCTTATTAATTGACTTGTACTTTTTGTACAAGTTTTTATGATTATCTAAGTTTTGTCAAATTAAAAAAAATATGATATTATAGACACAACAAAAAGAACTGAGTTTCCTCAATTTTTTGAAATTAAGGTAATTTATTGGTTTATTTGTTATTGTAGAGACAATCAGAAGTACATAATTTATAAATGATTTTACATAGTTTCGTTTCGCAGGCGATTATGCATTTATAATGGTGTTTACCTTCGGATTGTTTTTTTCTAAAAAACAAATAAATAGGATTTGATTGATTAGCATGTGGCATGTGCTGATATTTGAATAATTGTTGTAACAATATTAAATAAAATTGTTCTACCAAATTTACATCCTGTTTTTGAAATTGGGCCATGGTATGATGATACGCCAGATTGAGATATAACTGAATCTATACCAATGAAAGATATAAATTGATATTTATTATCAAATCTTGTTATATCACCAACTTCTGCTAAGAATAAAGCAGTACTAAATTCGCCGAATCCAGGTATAGAATTAATAATTTTGAATAATTTAGTATCTTTTAATTCATTGATTAATTGTTCCTTAATCTTGTTTATTTCTACTTTATGATATTGAATCATTTCAATAACTTGAACTAGATTTTGAACTTGATAAGAATCGAACGCAACATAGCATAGTGAATTTGAAAAAAGATGCAAAAAAAAATTTTACATATTGATTTAGGTGCAAGATTTAGGGCTTGTCCACTATATATTGCAATGGGATACAAAGTATCATTAATGATTCAAGTTTTTGATTTTGAGACAATAGATGATGTCAGAAATGCTAATAGTTTTAACTTGAAAGAAATAACTTCTTGGCAAGATGATGCTTATGGATTTGTTTTTTTTGATATTCCACAAGTTGATGAAAAATATATTAAAGATTTTGAAAGCAAAATCGATACTATATATGCCCAATTCATTTTCCAAAAAGATTTAGATGATGAACTTGATAATAATTTAGTAACCTATAAAAATCTATGATATAATCTTCATAGTGAGGAGAATATATATGAAAAAGAAAATAATTATTTTAGCAGTAATTGTCATTTTGCTAATATTAGTAATTCCAATACCATTTCGTTTGTCTGATGGAGGGACTATTGAATATAAAGCGCTTATTTATAAAGTATCAAAAGTTCATAAACTAAATTCACAATCAGTTCTTGGTTATGAAGAAGGTACAATAATAGAAATTTTTGGTATAGAAATCTATAATGATGTAATTATCGAAACTGAAGTTAAAGTTCTTGAAATAGAGGATATATTATCAGATGATATAATTTTCACTATTGAATCTAGTAATAAAACTTGTGTTCCAGTTCAACTTGTTGTTAAAACAGATAATATATATTTATTTTATAATTCTTACAAAGCACCACTGGATGGTGTGGATGCGAATTCAATATTAAATTATAGTGATCCTATAAGTGGGGCATACAATTATGAGATTATTAAGATCATCCAAAATAGCAAGTATGCAAGTGATGCTAGTTTTGATATGGATAATTTGCCAGAATATATAATATATACTGGTAAAGGTACTGTTTTCACAACGGATCGTAATAATGAATATTTAAAAGCATTTTTAGAATCAATTAATATATCTTTAGATTCTTGTGCTTCAAAAAATCAAAATTAGGAGGAACCATGAAAAATAAAATATGTCAAAGTTGTAGTATGCCAATAACAAAAAATGAGGATTTTGGTACTAATTGGGATGGTTCTACCAATAAAGATTATTGTGTTTATTGTTATAAAGATGGTAAATTTATTGATGATGTAAGTATGGAAGAATATATAAAAATGAATGTTAAGTATGCGTACCTTGCAGGAATGAGTGAAGAAGAAATGAAAGTACACTGTCAAAAAGTATTTCCAACACTCAAAAGATGGCAGAAAACATTATAATTAAATAATATTTACGGAGGAGTAATTGTGAATTTATTTGAAAAAGTTGTAATTTTCTTACAGGCAAAAATGAATAGGCCTGTAGCATTTGGCTGGTTTCATATTTTATGTTTAGTTTTAATATTTACAGTCATATTTGTTTTATATTTAAACAGAAAAAAGTATAGTGAAAAACAGTTAAAAACAGTATTATTAGTTTATGGCATAGTAGCCCTTGTTCTTGAGGTGCTAAAACAGATTGCTTGGTCATTTAATTATGATATGGTAACAGGAGTTAAATATTGGGATTATCAGTGGTATGCAGCACCATTTCAGTTATGTACTATGCCAATTTATTTTTCTTTAATTGCAGCTTGTATGAAAAAGAGTAAATTACGAGATTCTATTCTATCGTTTATAGCATTTTTTACAATACTTGGGAGTATATCGACAATGATAATTCCTGAGAGTTGTTTTACAGAAGATATCCTAATAAACATTCATACAATGTATTTACACTGCGGTAGTTTTGTAGTTTCAGTTTACTTACTTATGATGAAAGAAATTAAAATAAATTTATCTAATTTTATAAGAGCATTTATCGTATTTGTTTGTTGCACCATTTTTGCCAACCTATTAAATATTTTATTTTATAATACTAAGATAATAGGTAGTGAGACATTTAATATGTTTTTCATAAGCCCATATTTTAATTCTACATTACCAGTATTTAGTATCATTCAACCAAAAATTCCCTATATTATATATTTTTTAATATATATAGTAGTAATTTTAATAGGTGGAACAATTATATATTTGATATCAAAATTAATAAGCAAGATATTTAAATAAAAAAGGAATGATAGCATAAATGAATTTAATAAAAGAAAAATGGTATAAGAAAGACATATATGAGTTTCAAGAATACTTAAAAACCTATAAAAATGAAAATAGAGTAGAATGGACTAAAAAAATTATTAATACCTCTTTGCCCTGTTTGGCCATAACATCGCCAAGTATTAAAAGTATAGTCAAAGAAATATTAAAAGGAAATTATTTATCATTTTTAGATTTAATGATTTGGGAATATTATGATAATACAGCAATAAATGGATTATTAATATCCAAAATAAAAGACTTTGATGTTATGAAAAAATATCTAGATATATATAGTAGCAAAGCTGATAACTGGGCAACATGTGATACACTATCTTTTAATGTTAAAGGCAATGAAGAAAGATTTTTAGATTTAGCCAAAGAATATTTCAAAAGCAAGTTTCCGTTTGTTAGAAGAATAGGTATGGAAGCTATGTTTAAATTAATTGATAATGATAAATATGTAAACGATGCATTTGAGTTATTAGATAAATTTTATTATGAGGATGATTATTATGTAAATATGATTAACGCATGGTTACTTTGTGATTTGTTTATAAAAAGAAGAGAAGAAACACTGAAATATTTGGCAAATAATAAATTAAACGATTTTACTCTTAATAAGATGATAAGTAAGTGTAGAGACAGTTATAGAGTGTCTCAAGATGATAAGGATATGCTATTAAAGTGCAAAAGATAATTCAGCTATATAAAAATAGTTGACTTATTTTTTTTTAGTGCATAAAATTAAAGATGGAGGAGATATTATGAAAATAAAAAATATCATAGTAGTAGCAGTATTGTTTGTTCTATTTGTATTTCCAAATTATGCATTTGCGCAGACAAAAGATGTAGTTTTTCAAGAAAATATTGTAGTAGAGGATGGTACAAAACTGGACTATGCTAGCAATAAGTATGTAATTTCCGATGATAATGAGTACATAGTCATTAAACAGGCAAATGGAAAGGTAGTTGTTTGGACACCGGTAGAAGTAAATGTAAAACAACAACAAGAATTTAAAACAGGATTTTTGGCATTGAATGTTGATAAATCGGTTAAAAGCTTTTTTCAATTTTACTTTGTTCACGGGTATAGTGCATTTGATATGTCTATAGTTAGTGGGTTTGGCAATAGATGGGGGACTTATACTTTTAGTCATGTTGGTGATAACATTATTTTAAATTGTCTTAAAAGTAAGGTTTCTCACATTAACTTTGGAAATATTAAATTAGAAGAAGAGGAAGAAGAAAAACCAGTAGTAACATGTAATAGAGAAGTAAAATATTTTATATATCAAGGAATGGGGTATAACTATAATAATTCAAATTATAGATATTATGAATATGAAATAAATAGTACTCAAACAGTAGAGAAAAACATGTTTACAAACGAAGGGTATACATTTGTAGCATGGTCTAGAGTAGGTAGTGGAAAGACATATGGCATAAATAAAGAAGACATAATAAATTATTCTACAAGCTTAGATTACTATGCTCCAGGATATAAATTTACATTAAGTAATTCATATACTTTTTATGGAGTATGGGCTGAACAAGCTGAGTAAAAAAACTCTGTCAATAGTTTGGGAAAATGTCCCAAAAATATTTAAACATTAACGGGAAAAT
>DAOPMC010000024.1:0-13996 GCA_035392025.1 Bacilli bacterium | reverse complement strand
CCACACTTATTTCAGTTTTCTACATTAAAACGGAATTCCAAATAAAAACTAACGTATAATTAATAATGAAGAAGATATGATTTTACATTCAGCAGTTTTATGTTATAATAATATAGGATTTTTAGTGCTTGGAGATTTTAATCATGGAAAAACCACATTATGTTTAGAGGCAAGTAAATTTAATTTTAAAATATTATCAGCAGATCAATCAATTATACAAATAAAGAATAATCATATATTTTTAACAAATGGTTCTAAGTATCTGCGCGTACGTGGCGAAGATGATTTAATAATAAATGAGGCTTTTGGTGATATTGAAATAAAATATATTTTAAATTTGATTGGATTATGTGAATATGGAAAAGCAACTTTTGAATTGATAACTGATTATAATTATAAGATTAAAACTTTATTTAAATATCTTACATGGCATTCTGATATTCCACTTTTTACAGATAATTCATTATTAAATGTGGATAGAGTTTTAATAAAAGAGTGGTTAGGTAAAATTAACATTCCCGTATACAATGTTAGAGGTAATAATATTGAAATAATAAATATAATGAAGGAGCTGAAATAATGATTGAAGAAACAGTGTTTAGCAATAAAACATTAATAAAAATAGTAAAAGAAAAATACAATATTGTTGTTAATGATATAAAAAAATTAGATAGAGGTAGTGCTAATATTTTTTCTTTGAATAATAGTACATATATATTAAAAGAATTTCAATCTAAATACTCTGCTGATGAAATAAAAAAAGAAATTGCTGTTATTAATCATTTAAAAAAGGATAAACAATTAGTACCTGAATATATTGCAACTCAAACAGGAAAGTATAGTTTTAAATACAAAAAGAAAATAATAATTCTTCAGAAGTTTATTAATGGATATACTATAGACTCAAATAATGGAGACTATGAACAAATTATTGAATCTGCAAGAGAATTAGGTAAAATGATTAATTCATTAGAAAGATTAAATTATAAATTACCTTATAACGATGTGTCTTCATGGTATAAAATTGAAAAATTAAATAAAAGTATTGAAAAAAATAGAGAATTAATAAAAAATGTAACAGGAAAATATAAAGATAAAATTATAAAAGATTTGGATGACAAAATTTCTATGTTAGAATATGTGAGAGATAATTTGAATTTTAATGAAATGAAGAACTTAACTATAAAAAATACTCATGGAGATTATAGTGTATTACAATTCATTTATTTTAATAGTAAAATTAAATCGGTTATTGATTTTGTATCAGCTTGTAAAATGCCAATTGTATGGGAAGTAATAAGATCTTATAGTTACATTGATATTAATGCTAAAGATGGAAAAATTGACATTGAAAATTTGGTGAATTATGTTAAAGAGTTTATGAAATACGTAAAGTTAAACAAATATGATATAAAATATATGCCATATTTATATTTAATTCAATTATTGAATAGTGATTATGGGTATAAGCAATATATTGCGGACAATTCTAAACAAAGTTTATTAGAATTTGCTTTTTTTAGAACTAATTTATGTAAACATTTATTTGAAAATGCAGAATTAATTGCAAATGAGTTAGAAAAATATATAGTAGCTAATATTGATGAAAATTAGTATTAGATATTTAGATTAGGGGGAAATAATGAATAATATTTTTGAAGAAGAAAAAGCATATTTAGATTATGCAAAAAGAAGATTAGAAACAGAAAAAGAGTATTGCAAAAAAGAAATGAGAGAAATTCCTCGAAGATACACCAATGTGTTACAAGGTGATTCATTTCTTGTTGAAGGTTTAATGTCAACACAAGCAACTAAATTAAGAAAGTTAGAGTTATCTGAAAAAAGTCCATATTTTGGAAGAATTGATTTTCTTTCAGACGGAAGTAATGAAGTTGCTAAAATATATATTGGGAAAACTAATATAAGTGGAGATAACAACGAACAAGTAACTATAGATTGGCGAACTCCCATATGTAGTTTGTATTATGATAGTGATTTAGGAACAGTTAGTTATGAAGCTCCAGCCGGGACCATAACCGGTGATTTAAAATTAAAAAGACAAATAATAATTCAAGATGGTGAATTGGTAGATGTTTTAGATACAAGTTTAGTAAGTAATGATGAATTGTTACAACCATATTTAAGTGTAAATGCAGATAATAAAATGAAAACCATTATTGCTTCAATACAAAAAGAACAAAATCAAATAATAAGAAAACCTATTTCTGAAAACATTGTGGTACAAGGTGTTGCTGGTTCTGGTAAAACATCAGTTGCCTTACATAGAATTGCATATCTAGTTTATAATTTAGGAGAACAAATTAAATCAAATCAATTTTTGGTAATTGGGCCAAATAAATATTTTTTAAAATATATATCTTCTATTTTACCAGAATTGGAAACAGAACCAGTTGATCAACTAACATATATGGATTTAGCAATAGAATCTTTAAAAGAAAAATTAACTTTAGAAGATCAAAATATTTTATTTAATCAAAAGAGTAGTCAAAATAACACTAAAAAAATACAATCATTTAAATCTTCACTAGAATATAAAACAGTTTTAGATAGATTTATGCAAGATTATTTATCAAGTGGAATTGTTTTAGCAGGATTTGCAATAGATGGAACTGAAATTTATAGTGCTGAAACAATAAAAAATATTTTATTTTCTGGAATTAATTCACGCCCAAATTTTGATACGACTTGTGCATATTTTGTAAATAGGTTCAAAGATAATATGGAGGATATTTATTCTAAAATAAATCGAAAATATAGAGCTATATACATGTCTTTACCAAAAGATGATCCTCAAAGACAAGAAGCTATTGCAAAAAGTGTAGAACTAAGTAAACTAGTAAAAGAAAAAGGTGTTAAATTAATTCACGAATATTTTAAAAAAATAAAATTAAGTTCGTTTAATATTTATAAATTATTTATTGCAAATATTGATCAATATCAGGCATCTTTATCAGAAAAAGAAATATTGGAATTACAAAAGGAATCTATATTACTATTAAAGAAAAAGAAAGTATCATTTGAAGATTTACCAGCATTAATGCATATAAATTATTTGATGAATGGTAAAAATACACAATATAAACATATAGTGATAGATGAAGCACAAGATTATGGAATGTTTCATTTTGATGTGTTAAGAGAAATATATCCCAATAGTACATTTTCAATTTATGGAGATTTAGCTCAGTCAATATACTCTTATAGGAGTATAAAAGATTGGGAAAGTGTTGTTTCTTATATATTTAACGGGAATTGTGAAATTTTAAATTTAAGCAAAAGTTATAGAACCACTATTGAAATAACGGAGAATGCTAATAAAATATTACAATACATGGAATTAGAACAAGCCAAACCAGTTATTAGACATGGAGGAAAAACAACTTTTACAGAATCATCAAAAGATGAAAATTACAAAATTTCTAAATTATTAGAATGGTTAGAAAAAGGCTATAAAACAATGGCAATTATTTGTAAAACAGACGTTGAAGCAAAAAAAGTATATGACTCTTTAAGTAAACAAGGCTTAAATGTAACTCAAATTACAGCAAAAATGAGGATTATAGTGGTGGAATATTTGTATTAACCAGTGCTTTATCAAAAGGATTAGAATTTGATGCGGTAATGATAAATGATGCTTCAAGTGATGTATATAAAACAGATGACGTTACTGATATGCACCTTTTATATGTGGCAAGTACAAGAGCTTTACACGAATTAGATATTCTTTATGGCAAGGAATTATGTCGGGTTTTTGAAAATGAACAAACCGAAAAAAAAACTTCAAACAATTCTAGAAAATTAGTTAAAAAAAATTAATTAATTTATATAATTATTTAATATTAAAAAATAAAATAGATAATAAAGTATATGTAGTTAATATTAATAATAATGAAAAGGGAAATAATATAATAGAAATACATTTAAGAGGAATAGAAAATAATTTGGAGTTAAATAAAGAAAAATAAGTGATTATTTTTCTTTTTTAATGTGTGCTAGGCATAGACATAGATCCACTATTAGAAAAAGACTTATTAGAAATAATAAGGAATGAATGTGATAAGTTTTTAAATGATTATGATCCAGAAACGATTATTAAAAAAGCTAATAATACGTATGATAATAATTCTAAAATTATAAATGATGAAATAGAAACAATAGAAAAAGGTTTATCTACCAACAGAAATATAATAGATAATTTGTATAAAAATAAGATAAGTAATGTATTATCACCAGAAGATTTTAAAAGAATGTATGAAGAATATTCTAAAGAAAATCAATCTTTATTAACAAGAAAAACTGATTTAGAGAAAAAAACAAATGATTTAAATAATGAGTTTTCTAAATTAGATTATGATAAATGTAAGCGGTTTGCAGATAGATTTATGGGAATGGATAAACCAACAAATAATGTAATAGGCAGATTAGTAAATAAAATTACAATAAGTGAAAATAAAGAAATAGAAATTTATTTTAATTTTAAAGAGTTTGTTTTCTTATAGCAATTATTTTTGTACTAAAAAAGTTCCCCTTAGGAGTTGTGACATTTAAAAAAATTCCCCAAAGAAAGTGTGGGAGGTGTGACTTTACCATTTCTAAGTTATGGAGGGTCAAGTCTTTTAGTTAGTATGGCATCTATTGGGATTATTTTAAACATAAGTTTTTCAAAATAAAAAGACCTTTTTGTTCTATAATCTTTAAAAAATATAATTAAACGAAATTTTTATAAAAGTGAAAATGTATAATTGACTTTAATATTTGTTAACTTTATAATATGTTTATTAGAAACTTTATGTGAGGAGAAGCAAAAAAATAGAGTGTTTTAGAAAATTTGCAAGATGAAAGAGAGTATAAATGGCTTGAATATGATAGAATTATAAGATATTTAAAAGACAGAAAAAAGAAAATTACATTTATTAGATATTAGAAGTAAAGAAAAGATAAGATAGAACAGAAAATATTAAAATGCAAGAAAAAATTAAATATGAAATTATTTAAGGAGGTAAAGGATGAATAATTTTGAATTGAACTTAAATCTTTATAGAAGTTTTTATTATGTGGCAAAGTATGGGGGCTTCACTAAGGCAAGTAATTTTGCTTGTATTTCACAATCATCATTAAGTCGTAATATAGCAAATTTAGAAGAAATATTAAATCAAAAATTATTTGAAAGAAATATATCAGATGTATCTTTAACTAAAGATGGTAGGGAATTGTATTTGAAATTAGTAGAAATAATTAATATATTAAGTGAAAGGATAGATACAAAAGAACTAAATGTTGGTTGTTTAAGATTTATTGCAGATAACTATTTAGATACAACAATTTCAAAATTTAAAAAATGTTTTGAAAATATTAAAATCAATTTTAATTTTGATAATACAACTGAATTGTATCAATTGTTAAAAAAAGATGAATTAGATTTGTTAATCTGCAGATATCCACTATTTTATAAATTTGAAAGTCATATTTTAGTAGAAAAAATTCTTGATGTTGAAAATGTATTTGTGTGTTCAAAACAATTTTATCAAAAAGAAAAAGAAAAAATGTTAAAAAATGAATATATATATCCATTAATTTTGCCAGATAGTTCAGAAAAAAGAAGAAAAGTAGAGCAATATTTAATTGATAATAATATTAATTATAGAATTGAAATGGAATTACCAAGTTCTAATTTATTAAAAAAATTAATTCTAAACGATTTAGGAATAGGATATATAAATAAAAAATTTGTAGAAAACGAACTTGAAGATGATACTATGATAGAATTAAATATTTTTAAAAATATTCCTAATGATAATATTACTATTATATATAATTCAAAAAACAATAATAATGTTATGAAAGAATTTATTGATATTTTAAAGAATACTATTCAAAAATAGAATAGTTATTATTTGAAATAGATATAAATGAATGATTGATTTTTATGTTATCATATTACTCAAGGAAGTGATAGTATGTTTAATTTAAACCAAAATATAATTCAAAAAACAATTTTTTTACATCTTATCACTATTAGAGGCAACGAACAATAATGTTTTCGTTGCCTCTTTTTTTGGAGGAAATGATATGTTAGATTATTTTAAGTCAATAGCAAAACAATATGGTTTGTCTTTAGAAAATGTGTTATCTATTGCTCTAAATAGATATGGAGTTTTAATCAAAGATACAGATGAAAACAGATTACGATTTAATTTGAATTTATTAAATTCAGATGTTAGTACCTATTTTGCAGTTTGTGTAAATACTTTTAAAAAGTCTCCTTTTTCCCTAAAAGATAATATATTATTTTTAGAAAATGAACCTATAGGAAAGGTATATGGAGTTGAAAAAGACACTTGTTTATCTACTTATTTTAGAAATGATAAAAAAGTAATTACTTTTAATTCAAATGCTAGAAGTAAATGCAGTGGTTGTAAATTTTGTGGAACTTATAGTTTAACTGATGAGGATTCAATAGATTTTTCAAAAAAAGAAAACATTATAACTTATTTTGATACCCTTTTAAAGGATAATAATATTTCTAGTATGAAAGATATAGAAAATGTAACAATATGTACTGGTTGTTTTGAATCAGAAGACGATCTTATTACTCATCTATTAATGGTTAATGAAGCTTTTAGAAGTATGAATTTCAATGGTAGTTTAAATTATATCGGTTCACAGTTAAGAGATTATGGAAAAATTGCAATGTTATCTAGAAATATTAATAATTTTGGGATCTATTTAACAATGGAGAAATTTTTAGACAGAGAAAAGTTTATGCGACCTGAAAAAGCAAATTTAACATTGGCAAAAGCAAGAGAATTATTAGACTATTGCTCATCTTTGGGATTAACAACAACATTTTTATATATTTTAGGTTTAGAAGATTTAGAAACTATAAAAAAATATTTTACTTATTTCAAGGATAGTATTAATAAGTTCCCAATAGTACAAGTTTTTCAAAATTATACAGAAATGCAAGAATTATATAGATGTGAAGAGGCAAAAGACATTGAGTATTATATTAAGGCAAGAAAATGTATTGATGAGATTTTTAGTCAATATAGTTTTAACCCTAAAATATGGGAATGTTTTAGAAGTCTTTATTTTGAATCTGAAGATAAAGAAAGAGGGTTTGTTAAATGCAAGAAGAAAAAATAATAAAAAAATATTTTAATGTAGTTAATCAAATTGTTTTGAGTCAAATGTATTTAAAAGAATTTCATACTTCAGAAGATATTTCACTTAGTGACTTAAAAAAACATAATCCAGGACATTTAGGAACAAGTTTATCTCTTAATTTCATTTTAGCTAATTTATATTATTTTATTAACAAAAATAAATTAAATAGTCAAGTTGTTATAGGAACTGGACATAGTGGAGTTTCGTTACTTGCAAATCAATGGTTAAATGGAACACTAGAAAAATATAATAAAAGATATACAAGAACTAAAAATGGCTTGAATAATTTAATATCCGATTTTGGCAGTATTATTCGATCTGAAATTAATCCTCAATATCCCGAAACAATTTATGATGGAGGAGAATTAGGATATTCATTAGGAGTTGCATATGGTTATGCAATAAATACTGAAGTTGATATTATTCCATGTATTATTGGAGATGGTGAAGCTGAAACTGGAACATTAAGTTCTGCTTGGCAATTAGGAAGATTATTGAATACTGAGAGTAAAGTTTTACCAATAATTAATTTGAATGGTTTGAAAATGGGTTCTCAATCATTTTTATCAATATTAAGTGATGAAGAATTAATAAAATATTTTACATCTTTGGGTTATGATATTCAAATTGTTGATGGTATAGAAAAAAATATTGAAACAACAATTAATGAAATGCAAGAAAGTTTAAATAAAATAATAAATTCTTCGCATCCTCTAATAGTTTTTAAATCAAGTAAAGGTTTTACCTTACCTATCGTAGATAATATAGATTTTAGAAATCAGACATCTGTTCATAAAAACCCATTACAAAATTATGATGATTTAGAAAAAATGGATATAATTAGAACGTTTTTAAAAGAATATGAATCTTTATTATTTGATGAAGATGATAGTATATTATCAATGTTTGATTATTTTAAAATAGAATCTCCAAAAAGGAAAGTAAAAGAAGTAAAAATAGATTTTGAAAAAGGAAATGAATACCAAGATAATATTGCAAAATTGGAAAGCTACTTATTACTATTTTTAAAAGAAAACAACGGATTAATATTCTCTCCTGATGAAATTTATTCTAATAAATTAGGAAAAGTTGCACCATATACAATAGAGATATTGAATGAAAATTTATTACAAGCGCTTTATCAAGGATACATTCAAGCAGGAAATAGTGGATTTTATATTTCTTATGAAAGTTTTATGCCAATAATCAGTAGTATGATTTCACAATACTATAAATATTTGCAACAGAAAAAACAAATAGATAGAAGTGAAACAAATAATTCTTTAAATTACATTTTAACTTCAACTTGTTGGGAAAATACATATTCCCATCAAAATCCTGAATTTGTTAATGCTTTATTACAAAGATGTGATGATTTTTATACAATACTATATCCTAAAGACGGAAACAATTTGTTGAAATGTATAGAATATGTAGTTGGTACAAAGGATCATATAAATATTATTACAACTTCAAAAAGACATAGTAAACAATATCAAACATATAATGATGCAAATATTACCATTGATACAGTTGTAGAATGTGAAAATCCTGAAATGATTTTATGTGTAACTGGTGATTATATGCTTGATTTGGCATTAGAAGTGTATGAAGATTTATTGCAACAGCAAAAAAGAATAAAAATTGTATATGTTACTAACCCTAAAATTTTAGATGTTAATAGTAAAAATGCTTTATCTTCAGATGAATTTAAATCATATTTTAATGCTAGTGTTCCTGTGATTTATTTGTTTGCTGGATATCCAAGTATTATCAAATCATTATTATTTGATAGGAATATAAAATGTAAAATAAGAGGGTATAATGATCAAATTTCAATATTTGGAAATTTAGAAAATAATTTAAGAGCAAATGAAATATCAAAAAGTGATATAATAGAATTGTATAATCCAACTGGTATATCAAAAAAATTAAGGAGGTAGCAATGAACAATTACGAGTTTTGGGAACAATATTTAGATAAGGTTAAATCAGAAATTTTAAAATTATGTAGGAAAAAAAATGAATTGCATATTGATTTACATATTCATTCGGATCATAGTTCTGATGGTAAACAAAATATTAAACAAATAATTGAAAGCACTAGAGAAAAAGGTTTTGATATTATTGCAATAACAGATCACGATTCGTTAGAAGCGTATGAAGAATTATATGATTATGTGAAAAATGGAATTACCACTCCAATTATAATTCCTGGAATAGAATTTACACTAGATAATATGGAATATGGTAATCAATGCCATTTGCTACAATTATTTGTGAATCCAAAAGACAAAATAATTAAAAAAGATGTTTTAGTAAATTATCATGCTATGTTTAATAGAAGTAAAATTCAATTTGATCGTTTAAATGACAATAAAGCAGTAAATGAAATATTGAAAAATTATAAAATAAGTATATCATTATCTGAATACAATAATTATTTAATATCAAATCAATTAGCACCAGAATATGATACACTTTGCTTTTATTTAATTGATAAATTTAAAAGTAAAAATGTAACTACATTTAAAGTGCTTGAATTATTAGAAAAATATAATGAAGAAGATTGTTATGCTGATAGAAAAGAATTTAAGAGAAAAAGATATAATCAATTAAGGGAAAAATATGAAATTACAACTATAAATGAATATAATTCTAGATTTTTGTTGTCAATGTTAGCTGTTAGAGAAGTTGATGATGATTGGTGGGAAAAACCAAGTTGTGGTAGTTTGTCAGTTAATTCCTATGGTCAACTTAAAATTGATGAATTAAACGAAAAATATAATATATATTTTGCACATCCAACTGAAAAGAGTTTAAAAGTTGTAGATAAAATAATAAAAAGCAAAAAAAATATAGTTGGACTTGAACTTAATATTAGAAATAAATATGAAAATATTGATAATTTTTATGAAATATTGAACGCCAACAAATTATTAAAAATAATTGGTTCGGATAGTCACGATAATAGTTTGCAATTTTATGAAGATATGGATTTTTATAAAATTAAATCTAGTGACTTTAAAAAAATAGTTAATATCAAGTAATAGCGAGAGGGGGAATTGTTGTTATGAATAAAATAGATTTGCATATTCACACTAATTTATCTGACGGATTATTAAGTCCTGAGGATGTTGTAAAATCAGCGGTTCGTGAAGGTTGTAAAATGATTTCAATAACAGATCACGAATTATTAAACGATTATTCTGATTTAGAATCTAAATATGAAATAAAAATAGTGTCAGGAATAGAGTTTAATACTTCAATTACTAATCTACATCTTTTGGGATATGGAATGAGTGATTTACAAGGTATAACTGATGAAATGACTAGATTAAGATTACATAATGAAAAAGTATGTTATGAAGTAATACAAAGGTTAAAAGAAGATGGATTTGATATATCAGTTGATGAAATATTAAATTATCTAGAAAGTATAAAATTAAGTAGTGAAATTTTAGATAAGAGAAAAATTGTAAAATACTTAATGTTTAAAGGTTATTCAGACAGTATTATAGGAACATATAATACATTAATTGGAGCAAATCAAAAATATTATGTGCCTAATAAAAAAATAAGTCCACAGGATATTATAGAATTAGTAAAACAATGTAACGGAATAACGATATTGGCTCATCCTACTACTTTAAATCTTTGTTATGATGATTTGGTAGAAGAAATACAAAGATTGCAAAAAAGTGGCTTGTCAGGTATTGAAATAATAAATGGAAAAATAAAAAATGAGATTTTTTATAAATATCAAAAAATAGCAAGAGAATTAGGAATGTTAGAAACTGTTGGATCGGATTTCCATCAACCAGACATTGATAGAATTGGAATAGAGGTGGATGATAATATCTATGAAAATATTGAACGAAAATTAAGATTAATAAAAAAATAAATTAAATATATGGTATAATAATAAATATAAAAAAAGGAGGAAAATAAAAATGGCATTACAAAGAGGTATTGTTGAATTAGAAGATTATAATTCTAATTGGAAAGAAGATTATGAAAGGGAAGAAAAGATATTAAAAGAGGTATTAAAAGATAGAATAATAGAAATACATCATATAGGTAGTACATCAATAGTTGGATTAAAAGCAAAACCTGTTATTGACATTTTAATAGTAATTAATAGTCTTGAAGAAATAACTGAAATTGAAAATCTATTAAAAGACTATGATTATTCTAACAGAGGACAACAAGGAGTAAATGATAGATATTTTTTTGCAAAAGGTCCAGAAGATGCAAGAAGTCACTATATCCATTTTACAGAACCTAAAAGCAATACATATTTTAACCAAGTATATTTTAAAAGGTATCTAATAGAACATCCCGATTATATTAAAAAGTATTGTGATTTAAAACAAGAATTAGCAGAAAAGTATGCTGATGAAAGACCTAAATATACTCAAGGAAAAAATGAATTTATTACTAATGTAATAAACTTGGCAAAAGAGGAGTACAATGATTAAAGTTATATCTTTTGATATAGGAGGCACTTTAATAAATAATAATAAAAACTCATCTGAAGAAAAGTATGATATAGGAAGTTTAGCTGATGTAGTGGGACAACCATATGATTTAGTTAGAGTTGCATATAAAAATGTTTTTCAAAAGACTAAGGGAGATTTTCAATTTTTAGTAAATCTTTTTTGTCAAAAATTAAATATAACACTTACCAATGAAATTGTAGAATTTTTTCAAAATAAATTTACAAGTAATTCAGATGATAATGTTATTAAAAATAAAGATATAGAGATAATTAAATCTCTAAAGTCAATGGGTTATAAAGTTATTTTATTTTCAAATAGTTGTTGTTTGATAAAGAATAGAATAACTGAACAAGTAGCAAGTGTTGTTGATGGGATTTTTTATTCTTATGATATAGGTTATACAAAAAATGAAAAAGAAAGTTATAAATATATCGAACAACAATTAAATAATAATCCAAGTGAATTTTTACATATCGGAGATACATTAAGTAGTGATTATTTAATTCCAATAGAAAATGGATGGAATGCAGTTTATTATGGAAACGCAGATGATAAAAAAATAGCAAATATCAATAATTTGGAAGAAATTTTCAATTTATTAGAAAAAAATTTTAAGCAACTAGAGAAACATTTTTGAATTTTTAGAAAGAAAGTTTTAGTGAATTAAGGTTTAGGGGGTAAACAAATGAATAAAACAGAAATATTTTTATATGAACAAAACAGATTAAAAGAAGTAATAGAATTAATTAATAATTTAATAGAAAAAGCTCAAGAAAATTTTGATAAACAACAACATTTTATAATTGGCTTTAAAGAAGGACAAAGAGGCACACAATTTACAAGGCAAAATTTAATGTCCATGTATGCAACAGAAGTTTCTAATATGAAATCAGTTCTTTCAAGTCCATATTTTGGTATGTTTGAATTTCAAGATAAAAATGGAATAAATCCTATATATATAGGTAAAAGAGCTGTTTTAAATAGTGATAATAAAATTATAGCTTACGATTGGAGAAGTCCTATTTGTTCAATGTATTATGATTACGATATTGGTAAAGCCCAATATGAATATAAAGGACAAATAAACGAATGAGAAATAACAAATAAAAGGCATATCGTTATAAAAAATAGTGAATTGTTAAGCGTAGATGAACAAGATGTTTTATCCAATGATCAAATTTTACTTAAATATTTAAGTGAAAATGCAGATTCCAGATTAAAATCAATTATTGCAACTATACAAAGAGAACAAAATTTAATAATCAGAAGTCCTTTAAAAAATGATTATATTGTACAAGGAGTAGCAGGAAGTGGTAAAACTACTGTTGCATTACATAGAATTGCATATTTGTTATACAATGAAGCAAAAAACATTAATGAGTCTGAGTTCATGATATTAGGACCTAATAAATATTTTTTAAATTACATTTCGGAGTTATTACCTGATTTAGATATTAATAATGTTAGTCAGTGTACTTTTGATGAAATTGCCTTAAATGGAATTAAAGGAAAAATAAAGTTAGAAAGCAAAAATACTACTTTGCAGAATGTTTTATCTGCTAAAGCAAATCCTAACATAATAGAATATAAGTCATCATTAGAGTTTATAAAATTAATGGAAAGTTTCGTTGATATGTATGTTAAAAGTCATTTACAACAAGATATTGTTTATGAAGGTATTGTTTTATGCAAAGCTGATATTTTAGCAAGAATTTATGATACCACATTTACAACAAAGAAAAATTATGCAGAAAGAGCAAATGATTTTTACAAATTGTTAATAAAAAAAATAAAAGATGATTCTGACGAATTATGTCATTCTGTTTGGTTAAGATATAGAGAACAATTTTTATCTTTACCAAAAGATGACCCAAAAAGACAAGAAATTATAAATTCTGTAGGTGAAATACAAAAAGAAATCAAAAAAGGCTGTTCTTCACAAATAAAAGAATATTTTAAATTTTTAAAAGTTGATCCACTTATTTTATATAGATTATTTATAGAAAATCTCGATCAAATTAATATGGATTATCCAGTAGATATAAAAGAATTGCAAAATTACACTTTAAAGAAAATAACTAAAAAACAAGCTGGTGTTGAAGATTTATCCCCACTATTATTAATTACTCATTTAATGAATGGTGTAAGTAATTATCAGAATTTTTCTCATCTAGTTATAGACGAGGCACAAGATTTAAGTTTAGCACAATATTATGTATTGAAACAATTATTTTCTAAATCTAAATTTGATATATATGTTTATCTTATGATAATGTCTTAAGTGTTATCTTTAGAAAATGTCTCACT
>DAOPMC010000023.1:4715-14969 GCA_035392025.1 Bacilli bacterium | reverse complement strand
AGTTTTGTTAATGCACAAATAGTTATTAATGGTACTAGTTATAATGGTTTTCAGAAGAATTACACTAATAATACTGGGGAACTTTATACTTATTCTCTTTATGATAACGAGGTTTACCCTGCCGTGTATAATATTAACGAGTCAATAATGGAGAATACTCCTCATGGTAATTTTACTATTAGTAATAGTAATAATTATTATCTTGTTAGTTTAATAGGAATTAATACGAGTAAAACTAATAGTTTCCTAGAAGCAATGGTTAGTGCGTCTGGTAATGGTAGAGTTTATTATTGTAATTCTTCTTATACAACTGGTAATATTAAGAATAATAATAATTGTGTTTTGTTCGGCGTGTTTGATACATCTGATTTTAATCATAGTCACGGTAGTCATAGTAAGCATAATGTTTTTAGTATGCCCATAATTAACGGTTCAGTTGGAAGTGTAAAAGTTACTAGTAATAGTAGTTTTGTTTTTACTCGTGAAAGCGGAACTGTTTATTTGGGTTATGTTAATGTTACATCTAGGGATGATAGCGTAAAATACAGTAATAATAACGGTAACTCGTGGACTAATCTAGGGGATTTGTACACGGTCGATTTACATCTGCATCAATACGATAATAATACTGAGGGTTTAAAGTATAATGTTTGCACTGTTAACAGTACAGAAACGGTTTGTAGTGTTTCAAGAACTGATTATTTTAATATTTCGTATTTACCACCTACGAGTGTGAATGTTTTGTTGAATAAGGAATCTTTTTATTATCAGGATATTTTAACAGCAAACCGTACAGATAGCAGTGCTTTTTATGGTGATATAAGTAATTATTCATGGTACATAGTAGATGTTGATTTTAATGAAATAAAATATATTAATACTACGAATGAAACAAGTATAAATCATACATTACAAAATTTATCTCCTGGTTATTATTATGTAATGGTTAAGGTTACTGATACTAATAATTTGAGTAGTTATAGTTATAGTGATTATTTTTATGTTGGTTCTGAGTTTCTGAGTCCTTGTAATGAAACCTTGACGGTTAATAGTACTGGTGTTGATGTCTTTTTTAATTGGACTACTGATATTCTTAGTGGTGAAACTTTTATTAGTGGCGTGAATGGAACAAATAACTTAACTTTTACAAACTCTACTGGTTATTTAACTATAAATAACACTATGTACTCTTATTATGGATTATACGAATTATACATGACACAATACATAACAAGTGATACTGGTTGTTATTTGGACTTGTGCAAAAATAACTGGGTAACAAATATTGGTAAGTGTATTGATGGGTTTCAAGATGTTACATATAGTGATGTTAATGCTTGTCCTGAGGAATATGATAAACCAAGTGATTATACGCAGACTTGTACTGTTGATGCAAGTACTTTTAATGTGTTCTTTTTAATAATAATACTAGGTTTAGTGTTGTTAATTATTGGTTTGATTTGGAAGAATAATATATTTATAATGTTTGGTGGTTTATTATTATTTTTAGCAGGTGTAATGATGCTAATAGAACCAATCAATAACTTAACTGAAACAATGAATTTAATAGTTGGAGTGTTGTTGTTTGGTTTTGGTGCGTGGATTTGGGTTACTAGCACTCTCAATATGATAGAGAGTGGTAATGAACAAGATGAGGAGGAGTGGTAAAAGTGGTATGGCCTAAAAAGAAGAAAGTAGAAGAACCTTTAGTGGTTGAAACAAAGAAGACAGAAGAAGGATCTGTGGTTAAGAAGAGTGAAGTT
Source organism: Bacilli bacterium (assembly GCA_035392025.1). Classification (GTDB taxonomy): domain Bacteria; phylum Bacillota_I; class Bacilli_A; order RF39; family UBA660; genus DAOPMC01. Next base: position 13,206 of record DAOPMC010000023.1, on the reverse strand, counting down.
GAAGATAGGTATAGTGTTGGAACAATAGCAACTCAGACTAGTGAAGTAATAATAGATAATGCTAGTGAAGAGCAATTGGATTTACAAGCAGTACTTGTATTAATACTGAACAAGTTAGATAAACTAGAGAATCTACTAGAATAAAAAAATGTTTACTAAAACATATTATTTTAATAGCAGTAAAGGAGCATTTCGTTTATTCGTTTCAAAAGAAGCCAAAGATGTTAGGGTTGAGGTTGAACCTTCTAAATTTGTAAGTGTAAAGGATCTTTGGCTTCCAAAAACGATAGGTGTTAAGAAACAAGAAGAAATAGATTTAATTAAGAAAAAACACTTAGAAGAATATGAATCTATGATAAATACCCTGGCCTTTTTGACAGAAATAAGTTGTCAAGATGAGTATATATTGAGTGAAATGCGTAGTCAGGGTTATACTCCTATAAGAAGGTGAAAATAATTTGGCTGGAACAGGAGATCCGATATTTGGATTAATAATACTTGCAATTATTGGTTTATTTATTTATTTGCATTTTAAAAAACAAACCATAGGAGATTTCATAAATGAATTAAGAGGTAAATGAAGAATGGTTGATTATAATAATCTTAGTGCTGAGGAGAGGGAGCAGTTAAAGAAGCAGTTTGGTTTAACTGATGATGAGCTTGATGCTTATATTAATGATGCTAACGTGCAAAGTGAGGATAGTCCTAATAATATTCCTATGCCTGGTGCTAGGGATGATATATTGAAGTTTTTGCGTGATGTTTTTAAGATAAAGAAAGATGAACATTTAAGTATGAATAGAACTGGTAACTTAGGTCAAAGTGAACTTGGTAATCTTACTTATGGTGTGCGTAAGTATAATGATATTGCTAATTATGCAGAAATTGCTGGTTATAAAGGATTTGCTGAATATTCTAGGAATAAAACTAGTAATGTTATAACAACTAGTACATCCAAAAAAGGTTTCTTTTTACAACTAATAACTACTCAAAAACAAATAAGAAAGACTATGGGTGATAAAACTGTGACGAAGAAGAGTAGCATTTGGGGTGGTAGTGAAGAAACAGTTAAGGGAGGAGAAGAAGAATGAGTATAGCACAGATGAAACAAGATATTGAGGATTTAAAAAAACAAAGAATAGATGCTGAGATTGAAGAAGCTAAGAATAGAAAGAAGTTTAAGTTGTTTAAGTTTCCTAGTAGTGTTAAGCGTAAGGCTAAAAAGAGTGTTAAAGAAGGTAAATTCTTGGTTGTTTATTTGAAGAATAATAAGACTATTGATTTTTTTTGGGCTGAGAGTACTATGGGTTTGATTGATGTTGATCCTAATTATAAACAAGTTAGGGTTAAGCCTTATCATGGTTTTGAACCAGAAGCTGTTTATAGTTATAAGAATAAGTTTGGTGCTCTTGTTATACCTGAGTGGCGTCTTCTTCCTGTGGGTGGTGTTGTTGAGGATTTAGAACGAGAAGTTAGTTTTGGTGGTACAGATGATATATTGACTGCTAAAGCTCTTAATATTAGTAGCATGGCTGAAATTACTTTGGCTAATATGATGGAGAAGAAAGAGCTTGATGCTAATGCTAAGAAGAAGGGTAATATGGGTTGGTTGTTATGGGTTGGTGTTGCTTTAATTGGTGGTTATGTTTTGTTAAAGGTTTTGGGGGTGTTTTAGGTTATGACTGATATTATTAGGATTACTTTATTAACACAGAATAGGCAGAAGTTTTTTGAAGCAGAAGCTCCTATTGATAATTGTAATAAGGTTAGAGAGCTTTTGCTTCTTGCTAAGAGTAAGGGTGTTAATATCTCTAAGAGAGATAAGGATTTTGATTGGTGGCAATAATAATTTTTATGGTGTTAAATAACAAAGTTTAAAAGGTTAAACTACTAGTAGTTTTATTTATGGTTAATAAAAATTTTTTAGAAGCTAAAATTTATAAAAATAAGAATAATAAACAAATAATGTTAGTTTTGAAAAAAAGAAATTCTGATAATAACTTAATTAAAGCTTTAAAGGGTAAAACTAATATAAGATTAAAATTTATGAAGTGAAATAATGGGTTTAGCAGAGTTTTATAAAGAAATAAGCACTCCAAAAGTTCCAACTCCTAGTGATAAAACTAGAGAAGAGAGAATAAGAGAAATATCTAATCCTTTGCCTACTAGTGGAGTATTAGTTGTGCCTAATGGTGGTATAAGTAGAGGAGGTAGAAGTTCACGCAGAAGAAAAGAAAGCGAAAGTCCTAAAACAATAGAACTAGAACAACCAGAAGCAGAAGTTGTACAAAAAAAATTAGAACAAGGAAAAGAACTAACAGGAAGCATACTATTAAAAGACGGACAAAAAACAGCAGGAGATATTTATCGTGAGTATGGTTATGATCGTGGTGGAAGTGTTTATAATCCAGCACCACAACAAAGATATGATATAAGACCTGAGTATAGTCCAACGACAAAAGTTGTACTTGCACAAGAGAATATTCAACCAGTAGATTATGAAACTAGAAGAGAAATTGCTAGTCCTGGAAGTAGTGAACTTCAAAGACAAAAAGAAATACTACAAGCATTCAAATCTAGTCAAACAGGATACGAAGTACCAGGAGGAGCACAAGGAATATTTACACGAGCAGGAATGATATTTGACAGAGTAACAGAAACAGTAGATGAAAACATACCATCAGAAGAAGCATTCCAGAAATTTAGAACAAGTAAAATAGGAAAAGTATTATATGGAAAAGAAGAATTAGGTCAGCGTATTCCTTACCAGAGAAAGGATGTTATTGATGTAGGATCTTATTTTGTTCCAGTTTATGGAGAAGCCAAATTTATGACTGATATAGGAAGAACAGCTGAACAAGGTAAGTATGGTGAAGCAGTAGCATTAGCGAGTATTCCTTACGTATTTAAGGTTGGTTCAGAAATACCAAGTGCAATAAAAAAATATAAACAATACAAATTTATACAAAGTATGCAACAAAAATATAGTGGAGCATTAAGCACAACAGTAAGCAAAACAGATCTAGTAAAAGCTAAAGAACTAGGAATTATATTTAAAGGAAAAGAAGTTAAAGGTATAAAATTCTTTGCAATAGAAGCACCAAACATTGGAAGAGTTAGTAGACAACAAATAATTCTAGGCAAAGAACAAAACATTCCAAGAAAAAGTTTAAAAGAAGCAGAATTTTATTTATTTAAACAAAAAGGAAAAGTAGGTGGAAACTTTAACGAGAATCCATTAAATCTTCCAGCATTAAAAGGAGCAAAAAGTAATAATCTTGTTTATACAGAATTTGCTAAGAATACTTATTATCCAAAGAAAGCAGTTCAGAATTTCTTAGAAGGTAAACTTCCAACAGGAAGAAGAGAATTTTTTACTGTTACTAAAAGTAGTTTTGTGCAAGGAGAAGGAACATTATTTGGTTTAAAGTTCAGTAGAGAATCCAGTATTCTTGCTCCTAAAGGTAAACCAGGAAGCGGAGCGAAAGCAACATTAAGACTAGAAAGAAGTAAACCACTTAATTCTAGGCAAAGTGGAAGAATAATAGAAACAGGCACAGCCAATAAACCAGGAAGCGATTACTTATTGGATAGAATAAGAAATGAGTTGCTTGTAACAATAAAGAAAACAGAGCCTAAACAAATTAAGATTTTTAAAATAAATCAAGTAATTAAACCACAAGTATCAACTCCAGGAACTGCAAATGTTCCTAGTGGAAGTGGAACGCAAACAATACAAATACTAAAAACAAAAACAGAAACTAGCAGTATAGCTCTTAACAAAGTTAGACAATTAACTATTCTAAAAACAGAATCACTAATAGGACAATCAAGATTTACTAATATGTTTAAAAAACAAAAACCTTTATACAAAGTAGAAACAACATATGCTCCAGTTACTCCAAGTAAACCAATAACTAATACAGTTACAAATAATGCAATATCACAAAATATAAGTGGAGCAATAGGATTTAAAATAGGGGGAAGTAGTAGAACAAGTACTTCTCCTAGTGTTGTTGTTCAAGAAATAACTAAGACTACTCCTGAAACAAGGATAACTCCAAAGGTTACTCCAGAAATTAGGATAACTCCTAGATTCAGATTTAATTATAAGTATTTTCCTTTACAACAACCAGTTCAGGAGTTAAAAACTCCATCAACCTTTAAGATTACAAGCAAAATTGAAACTCCAAAAGTTCCAAAATTAGAATTACCTAAGAAGAAAGTTAGTGATGAGGATGAGTTTTTGAAAAGTAAGGGTGTTGGTGTTGGTTTTCAAGCATTCCTTAAAAGAAAAGGAAAATTTGTTGCTGTAAGTCCAATCGTTAAAAGTAAGTTATCTGCTTTGGATATTGGAACTTTACGTGCTAAGCAGACGTTGGGTGCTACGTTTAAAGTAGAGCAAGTTAAAGGAAAACCACTTGATATAAAGACAAGTGGCGAGTTCCAAAGATTCAGCTCAGAATTCAGAGGATACCAGATTAGAGGACAAAAAAGAATTCCACTCACTGATACTTACATACAAAAATCACGTTTCAGACTAGGAACAAAGAGTGAAGTAAGTGAGATTCAAAGAGCAAAAAAAACAAAAACTCAGAGGTGGTTCTAAGTTGGCGAGTCTAAAAATAACAGGCAAAAAGAAGTACGTTAATTATATGTTTAAACACTTAAAAAAAGAGCACCCTGCAACAAGAAAAAGAATGAGGTTAACCAAATGAAATTATTTCAAAATCTAAAAAAGAAAAGAATGAACAACAAAGGACAACTCATAGTCCTAAACATGATGATAGCAATGACAGTAATCATCACAGCAATCATATTTATAGATCCCCTAAAAGAAGTAATCGGAATAGGACAAACAGAACTAGACTGTTCCAACTACGCAGGACTAAGCACAGGGAATAGAATGACTTGTATTTGGTTAGATTACTTGTTACCAGGATTCATACTAGCCTGTCTAGGAGTAGGTATAGCATATCTTGGAGCTAGGACAATACCAGGAGGACAATAAGTGAAAACAAAATTCTTAATTCTAATATTAACTTTACTAATATTAGTTACAGGAGTAACAGGATACAACCTAACAATAGACAAAGTATATGACAGAGCAAGACAAGAACTCAACACATATACATTATACATAACAGAAAACCTAACAACAAACATTTACAACGATGGAGCAGTAAGAGAATACAGTGCAACAACTAATTTTTATAATATTGCAAACATCACTCCTAGTAATCTTAGCGTAGTAGAAAAAGTAACAGGAAGATATTATAATAATCTTGGAAGTCCACCAGGAGAAAATAATAGATGGGCAAATATATACTTAGAATACTTTTATAATGACAGCACGACAAGTACAACAGAAACATTACAAACATACGAAAACAGCTATCAAAATTTTGAACTATACAATCCAAACATGACAAAATCAGTAAATTACATAAAAGTATGGCTCAAATGTAGCTGTACAGCAGCTTGTGATTGTAGAGAAACAGACTTAAACGTAACAGGATACACAAACATAATCCCAAATATAATATATAACTCAACACAAAAAACAAATAACTTATCAAGTCCAGGAATTTATGCTTTTATATATACAAACAACATCACATCAAATAGCACACCAATAAACTTTACAAATACAACATATATGACTACAAATGTCACAAACTTATACACAACCATAATAAATCTAGGAGTTTACAATGTACTAACTAATTCTTTACTAACAAATATTAATTATATAATAACACATATAGTATCAGGATTAATAATTAATGGATTTACTGCAACAGGAACAGATAATATAAAGTGGGTAACTGGAAGCACAAGCGTAAACGTATATGGAGACGACATAGTAGAAAAAACAGGACTAACTACATTCTATAACGGATTAAATTATTATAATATAAGTACGTATCCTGGACAAGTAGTATTGTTACAAACTCGTGATATGTTCACCAACGCATTAATTAATAATGTAAGTCTAAACCTAAGTGGATCTGCTACTTATAACTGGTTAATTAACGGAACACAAAACTATACAGGAGTAACTGCTGGAGGATACAACGTACAAATAGGCAAATCAGGTTATACCAATTTTACTGATACCTTTACTGTCAGTAGAACAGCACTAGTAAACAAAACATACTACTTATCCACAAATGGACAAAACACAATCTTCTACGTCAAAAACATTTATGACCAATTCCTAGAAGGAGCAACAGTAAACATAAGCAGAAGCAGTGATCAAGCATTACTTTATAGCAAAACCACAGACGGAGTAGGAAGCGTACTATTTGTTCTCGATCCAAGCATAACTTATCTCGTAACAGTAACCATGAACGGATACAATCCATACTCAGGAATAATCACGCCAAGTACAAATAGTTTCACAATAACACTAGGAACACCACAGACGACTATTCCTGATTATTATAGTGGAATACTTAACACATTTACACCAACCACTAATCTACAAAACAATACGAATTATAACTTCACAGCAGAATACACAAGCGAATCATGGAACATCACTAACTGTTACTTAACTATACTAGACAAAACTAACAACGTGCTTAATACTACAACATTCACAACCTGCGAAGAAAATGAAGGTGAAGGATTAATAAACTTCAACACAAACAATTACACATACCTACAACTTATAAGCACTTACACAATAAATGCAACCAATACAACAGATAATACAACATACTTACAAAACATATCATATAAAAAAAGTTATGGAGTTTATAGTTACTACGAAGGAGATTATTCATTAATGAACGCTATAAGAAACACTAAGAACTTTAATGGATCAGGATTCGGTGACTCTGAAAGAATAATGATAGCATTCATAATAATATTTAGCATAGCAATTGCGGCTATGAGAAGAAGCGTTAACAAATACGTCAATAGCGGAAACTTACTTATACTAATAGCGTTACTTGTATTTACAATGAGTTATTTAGAATTAATGACTTTGAACTTTATACCAGGAAGCGGAGTAGTAAATAATGTAATGAATCAATATGGAGTAAGCATACTTATAGGTTTATTAGCAATATTGACAGCAATATTTAATAGGGAGGAAGAAAAATAATGGGGCGACTAACAGGATTCATAGTACTACTAAGCGGACTCGTACTAATATTTAACTTGTTTGGATTAACTAGCAGTAGCAGTCTAGTTAATTTCTTGTTACACCCAGAAACATATACGTCTAATGAAATATATTTAGCCGTAACTGTAATGATAGGATTGTTCTTAGTAACAGGAGCTGTAAGTTTATTTGTAAGTGGAAGCTACAAAATAGACTTTATTAGTTTAGCTCCAATGATACTTTTATTCTTGGCTTTCCTAAACGAATTACTCGCAATATTTAATGCGTTAGCAGTTGGTGGGGCTGGAGCTAGGATATTTGCAGTGCTCATAATGAGTCCAATGTTTATTATGTACATAATGATTGTTATAGAATGGTGGAGGGGTGTATATTGATTACTCCTGATAATTATATGGGATGGACTAATATTTTTATTAACGAAATAATTGGATCTCCATTATTATTCATACTGTTAGGTTTAATCATAATAGTTTATATAAGTGTAATAAATAGTTTTAGCACTTTGAATACAGTAGCATTTAGTGTGGTGTTTGTAATGATAACTTTAACAATGTATTATGATAGTTTAATACTTGGTTTGATATTATTAATTATAGGAATACTAGCTTACACAGGATATAATAGATTCCTTAGCAAACAATAAAACAATGGAGGAAACAAAAAAAATGAAAAAAGTTAATAAATTTAAAGACGTAGAAAGAATACTTAAAAATAAAACTAAATACTATACTAGTATTAGTAAAGTAAAAGGAGGAAAAAGAAAATGAGTAATTTTATAACTGGAGGACAACCTAAAAAGAAGAAAGAAGCTATTAATAAGATAAGAAAGCTTAAAACAGGTATAAAATTTAAGTTACCTAAAGCTCCTCCTTTAATATGAAGGTGAAATTTTATGGGTTTGAATGAGATAAAACAACGAATAGCCGACAAAATCAAAGAAAAACAACTAGAATACGCAGAAGCCAGAGCTATAAACGAAGCAAGAAATGACTTTGAAACCACAAATAAATCACTACGCAACACTAGACGTCACGCCCAGAAATACATAGATGAAGATGAAAAACGACAATTAGAAGCCTATATTAGAGCAAGACAAGCTCAAGAAGACAAATCATGGGTAAATCCTTATGGAATGCTAGACAATCAAGAAATAAACATCAGCCGACCACAACCAAGAATATTTGAAACAGGATTCAACCCTCACAAGATGAATCGTGGAGGAGAAACACAAATACTAAACACAAATAATCCATTTACTAATAATAAAGTTAAGGAGGTAAAAATTATGGGTGGAAAACTAATGAACGGAAAAAAGAACAAAAACAAAACATTCAGCAGAAACAAAAACAAAAGGAG
>DAOPMC010000023.1:0-4615 GCA_035392025.1 Bacilli bacterium | reverse complement strand
AAAGGAGGTAAAAAGCATGAGTAAAAAGAAAAACAAAAAATACAACATACTCAAACCAGGAAAAAAAACCTGGTAAAACAATAAACTACTACTCAAAGGAGTAACCAAAAAAACCAAAACACAAAAAAAAATTTAATCTCCCCTCAACCCAAAACACTCTTTGGTTACTCCAATCAGTAGTAACAACGGCTTTGCACTTTTAAATGACCTATTTTTGTGCAAAGCCAGTAACAACACAAAATATAAATAGTAGTTAAGAAACAAAAAAGTTAGATAGATAGAGTTGATCTTAATGATAGACGACAAAAAACACGCAAAAGTATATACAAAAGACGCATTTGTATTCTATGGACTAATCAAACATATAGACTCAGACTTCTTAATAATACACGACTACAAAACAGACAAAGACATAACCATACCAATAATGAACGTAGCCAGAATAGAAGAGGTGAAAGACTAAATGGGCTTCACTCTTGAACAAACACGCAGAATCGGATACCTACAAGATCTAGCTAACAAATATGGAGATTTCAGAGTAGCATTCTTAAAAAAGAAAGAAGACGGAGAAATCATACACTCAAAGTGGCGAAGTGTAATACAGTGCTGGGAAACAGAAGAAGGACTATACTTCCTAAGCATAGCCAACAACCGAGAACCATTACCAATAGAAGCATTTATTGATATAGACATAGAAATACTAGGAAAAACAAGAGAAGAAGTATTTAATATTTTATGTGATTTAATAGAGAAATCAGGAGAAAAATATATTGGATATAAAAGTGGAAGTAAGGGCTATCATATACATTTTTATAATAAATCATGGGCAACATTATCTAAACATCAAAGAGAACTCATAAGAGAAAAACTATTTCTTCAATATTTTAACATAGAAGCTGATAAACTAAAATATAGCGATCATGCTATGTTAGCAATAGAAAATATTCCTCATTGGAAAACAGGAAACAAGAAGGAGAGGATTAGAGGAAATTGGGAACTATGAGTGATGAAGTTGAAAGACTTGTAAAAGAAGATGAAAAAAAGAAAGAAATAGTCTTTACACCTTTAGTATTACTAACTATGGGAAAAACAAAAGACGCAACAGAACTCATAGCAAAAGAAATACAAAAAAAATACGTAATATACACTACACGTGATGACGAAAGAAGCGAATGCTGGATATACGAAGAAGGCATATTCAAACCAGAAGGAAAAACCTACATAGAAGAATACATGCGACAAGAACTAAAAGAATACTACGAACCATCAATAATAAACAAAGTCCTAGTAAAAATAAAAGCAGATACCTACATAGAACAAGACGAATTTTTTGGAAGACAAAATAAATATCCAAATATGATACCAGTACAAAATGGAGTACTAAACATAGACACAAGAGAACTAAGTCCTCATAGTCCACAATACTGTTTCTTTAATAAACTCCCAGTAACATACAATTCTGATGCTAATTGCTTTAATATACAAAAATTCTTAGAAGAAGTCTTACCAGATCAAGAAAGCATAGATACACTCCAAGAATTTTATGGAAGTTGCTTACTAAAAGAATACAGATACGAAAAAAGCTTACTAGTAACAGGAAATGGTAGCAACGGAAAAGGCAAAACACTAGAACTACTAAAACACTTACTAGGAATAGATAACATAACAGAAATAAGTCCACAAACACTAGAAGAAAACAACTTTGCAATGGCAGAACTCGTAAATAAACTAGCCAACATAAGTGCAGACATAAACAGCAAAGCATTACAAAACACAGGAGTATTCAAATCTTTAACAGGCAGAGATTTAATGACAAGCGATAGAAAATTCAAAACAAGAGTAAAATTCACCAATTATGCAAAAATGATATTCTCAGCCAATGAAGTGCCAGTAACTTATGATTTAAGTGATGGATTCTTCCGAAGATGGCTAATAATAGACTTTCCATATAGATTCTTAGATCCTGAAGATATAGAAGAAGTTCCAATAGAAGAACAAGCTAACGTTAAACTTAAAGATCCTGAAAAGATAAGTAAACTCATAGATCCAGTAGAACTCTCAGGATTCTTAAATTGGGCTTTAGAAGGCTATTCTAGGCTCAAACTTAATAAAAGGTTTAGCAACAGTCAAACTATAACAAAAGTGCGTCAAATGTGGCTTAGAAAGAGCAGTAGCATACAAGCATTCTTAACTGATTGGATAATAGAAGATACTGAAAGTCTTATAACTAAACAAGAATTTAAAGAAAAGTATATAGCATATTGTAAAAAACATAAGATAAACATAGTTAGTGATAAGATGATACATAATGTTATAACTAAATATTATGCTGTTGTTGAATATAGACCTTTTAATAATGGTGAAGAAAGAGATCGTTGTTGGAAAGGTATTAAGTTTAAAGATTTGACTTCTTATTAATTTAGCAAAAAATGTTCAGTCCACTCAGGTCAACATAAATTCTATACTAGCATATTTTCCTAAAATCTTCTAATAGTTTAAAATAAGCTGGACTTTATGGACTGAGTGGACTGCCTTTAAGCAATGCTTAATATTTTTAGGTTTTGCTTACAAGTTTTAAACTACTTGTAATATATAATATTGAAAAAGTTATATTGTAAGTATGGTTTTTGGCTTAAAAACGAAACATTTATATATAAGTATGATTCTATGAAAGTGTTAAAATGTGTTTTAACAAAAATATAGAAGGTGAAAAAGATGAGTACTGGTTTTTACAAAAGCATGAAAAAAATGGAAGTTAGTGATGATGGTAGAACTACTATGATTAAGGGTTTTTGTAAGGCTAAGGATCTGCAAAAGAAAGGTAAGGTTGATGTTTTTTTTGATGATGATGTTATGAAGGAGTTGGGTGTTAGGAGGGTTGATTAATTATGAGTATGAAGAAGGGAAGTCATAAGAACATTACTGTAAGACTTGAGACTTGGAATGAGCTTATCAGGATTAAGTATGCTAGGGGTTTTAGGACTGTTGATGATGTGATTAGCGACTTGTTGGATGATGAAGTTGTGGTGATGTCTAATGTGGAGTGATGTTATTAACAAAGCTGGAGAATCTAAGAAGAAGAAGCATAGGATTGATAATTGGAAAGGGTGGAAAAAATGAGGATTATATTAAGAAGTTTTGATCATGTTCTTATTGGTTCTGATTCTTCTAATGTGAAATTTGAATACTTGATACGTTTTAATGGTAAAGTATTAAGTGTGAAGAAGGTGAAAAAATGAATTTTGTTACTGGTTTGGCTTGGTTGAAAACTTATTTTAATAGTATGGCTAGTTATTTGGGTATTGTTAATTTTTTGTTGTTATTGCTTACTTTTAAGAATGTTTATCATATTAATTTTTCGGCGTGGTTGGTTGTTCCTTCTGCTTTATTATTGGGGGGTTTGGTTGGTTATTTGGATTATCGTTTTGTTTTGATTAAACAAAATACTATTAGTAATGATGTTAATAATTTGAAACATCAACTTGATAGAATAGAAGAGAGGTTGAAATAATGTTGTATGGTTGGGAAGTTGTGTTGTTGTTTGTTGCTCTTGTTGTTGGTTTTGGTATGGGGCGTTTTTATGAAAGAGAAGAGCAGGAGTGTAAAAGAAAATGTGTTGAGTATGGTTCTTATACTAAAATGGCAAACAAAGAAAGTATAAATGGATTGAGAAATAAAAAATAATTTGGAGGAAGTAAGAAATGGAGAATAAAAAACTTGAGGTTGGTGAAGAATATTTGAATGTGAAAATAGAAGTAGGGGGAATAATTTATAGGTTTCCTGCGTTTAAGAATAAAAATAAAGTTAATCCTAAAGAGCCTGAATATAAAGGTAATAATATAGCTATTTGGGTTACTAGTAAGAAGGATTCTAAAGATAAAGATGTTGAGGTTGATGATATATGAGTAAGTTTTGTGGTGGTTGTGATGTTGGTGGTGTTAGTTTGAGTTTGGTTGAGAATGGTGTTTGTTATTGTGATAGGTGTTTGGAGGAGGTTGTTAATGTTTTTGGTTTGAAGGTTGTTAATGATAAGTATTATGTTAGTGGTGGGGTAGAAGGGCAGAGTGTTGAGTGTTCTCCCGAGCGTTTTTGCTCTGTTTCTTCTACCTTTAAATACAAGAAGGAGGAAAAATGAATGATTTGTCCTGTTTGTATGAATTCAAAGTTGGTTATTGTGAATAATGGTTTTAGGAAGTGTTTTTTTTGTGGTTATGAGAATCATTTGAGGGTGAGTGTATGACTGTGATTTGTAGCAAGTGTAAGAAAGAGTGTAAGAATTATGAGTTTAGGAATATTGGTAATGATATATTGCCTGTTTGTATTGATTGTATTGGTCGTGAGAAGGTTATGAAAACTTTGATTGAGGTGCATGAGGAAAGATTGGAACGTGCTTGGAATGGTAAAGATGTAAAGTTAGATGGGTGGTTTAAATGATTAATAGGAAGTGTCCTTATTGTGGTAGTCCTTTTAGTACTAGTAGGGTTGATAAGCGTTTTTGTTGTCTTGCTTGTACTTATCGTTATCATCAGTTAAAAAATCGTAGTATTAATGAGTTATGTAAATTAAGTTTGCATGATCGAAGAGTTTATAAGAAAATTAAGCATTTACAATAAAA
>DAOPMC010000022.1:0-16290 GCA_035392025.1 Bacilli bacterium | reverse complement strand
TTTTCTATTAATATAGCAATAGATGTTACAAGACAGCCAATATTTCCTATTGTACTATTAGTATTACCAATTTTAATATTTGACCAACTAGCACCACTTTGTCTCCAGCTAACATATTCTCCTGAATCTGTACCACCATAAATAACTCCATTCCATAAACTAGCATATTTATCACTCGACAATTCTGCCAATTGATTATTCTGTGTTATATTAAAACTATATTGAGATTTCATTTCTTCTACACTCTTGGGAGTAATTTTTATATGCAACACTTTCTTTTCTACCTGTTTAGGAAGTTCATTAGTATTTACACCTTGTTCTGTCACCATTTCTGTTTTTACTTCTGATGTTAAAGTATTCATATCCCAAAATATAGTTTTGATATTATTTTTTTTACTATCATTAATAGTCATTACATCTTGTTGATTAACTCCATTAGATTGTTTAACTGTATAAACCAAAAGAACATCTTTCCATTTTGCCATACTTCCATCTAATACATAATCGTCGTGTGGATTAGTATCTTGTATTGATTGTAATTTATCAGAAAATTCTTGATTACATTCTGCTACTACTTCATTCATTGTAATTGCGTTAGCACTTGTCTTTTGCCCACTCATAAATATTCCAAATACTGAACTACATAGTAAACCAATTAAACAAATGACTATAACAATTATTACTGCTATCCAACCTCCTGCAATTATAGCAGACACCAATGCTTTTGTTGCTGCTATAATACCTTTAATTGCAGATATTGTTGCTTTAACTGCCACTTTAGTTGTCTTAACAGTTGTTTTCGCCGTCTGAATTGCCATTTGTTTTGCTCTTTGACTTGCCTTAACAGTTTCTTTTGCCACTTTCTCTGTATTCTTTATAACAACTTTTTGAGTTTTAACTGCTTGTTTAGAACCAGTTTTTATTGATTTACCTGCTTTTACAACTTTTGTTTTAATATCTTTTTTTTGAGCCTGTTTTATTTTAAAATCTTGTATTTTTTGTTTAGTTTTTATAATGTTATTTTTAGTTGTTTCAACTGATTTTTTACCTACATTATTAAAAGTATTAATTGCTTCATCAGTAGAACGATTAGCAACATAAGTTACTTTATCACTTGCATAGTCATAAGTTTCATTTTCACTGCTATAAGCATTTTCCACTTTCTCTTTTATATTGACTAATTCATCTTTAGTTCTTTCTGTTGCTATTGCTCCTTTATCTAATGTTTTAATAGTTCCTTTAACAATGTCTTTTGTCTTAATTTTCAAAATACATACCTCCTACTTTTATTCTCCAGGTTTTGTAGTCATTAATTTGTATAGTTTAGTATTTCTAGGAAACTTATTAATAAACGGTATCAACGAACTTCCAACTTTAACTAATCCTTGTCCTGCTCCAACATTAGTTATATAGTTCATTTGTAAATCAGATATACTTAATAGCTTTGCAAGTTCTAATCTATCTGTACTTGCTTGGTTCAACATTACAATAAATTCACTGTTAGCAAGCATAGTTCTTGCAGTATGACTTTGTAATAAATCATCAACATTCTGTGTAATACCTGTTGCGTATGCTCCATATTTTCTTACCCTTTTCCATAAAGTAAATAAAAAGTTTGCTGAATATTCGTGCTGAAATAATAAATATATCTCGTCAATAAAAATATAAGTATTTCTTCCTTTTGACCTATTAGTTGTAATTCTATTTAAAATATTATCAAGAACTACTAGCATACCAATCGGTAATAATTGTTTTCCTAAATCTAAAATGTCATAACATATTAAACGATTATTAGTATCAACATTAGTATTTTTAGCAAAAGTATTTAAAGAACCATCAGTGAATAATTCGATAGCGAGTGCTATTTCTTTTGCTTCTGGCTCCGTTTGTTTAATTAATTCTTCTCTAAAATCTTGTAATGTTGGTGGAGTTCCCAAATAATTACCTTGTTGAAAGTATCGGTATACCTGTGCAGTACATCTATCTATGATAGATTTCTGTTTAGGTCCTAGATTATTCCCACCAATTAATTGTTCACATAATGATAAAATAAACTCTGATTTTAATATAATTGGATTTGCACCATCTCCATATTCACTATTCATATCCATAGCATTAATATGATTATCACTTGTTGCCGATATGTGAATTACTTCGCCTTTCATAGCATTTACAAGGGGTGTGTATTCTCTTTCTGGATCTATTATAATTACATCAGCATTTGGATCTCGCAAAATTATTGATACAATTTCATTTTTACCTGTAAAAGATTTACCACTACCAGATACTCCTAATATAAATGAATTACCATTTAAAAGTTGTCTTCTATCTGCAATAATCATATTTTTACTTATAACATTTTGCCCATAATAAATACCGTTCTCGTGATTAATTTCTTGCACACGGAACGGCATAAATACTGCTAATGATTCAGTTGTTAAAGTTCTTAATGAATTTATCTTTCGTACACCATAAGGCATTACTGTATTCAATCCATCTTGTTGTTGATATTTTAATATTGCTGACTGACATAAATGTTTCCTTGCTGTTGTTAATAATGACTCTGTATCATTATTTAGTTCTTCTTTTGTATCAGCAGTATGAACAAGTGTTAAAACAGATATAAACATTCTTTGGTCACGAGTTGTTAAATCATCTAAAAACTCTTTTGATTCTTTTCTTTGTTGTTCCATATCATAAGGAATAACAGCACTATAATTATTATTTGAATTTTGTCTTCTTTGCCAATTAGTTATATTAGTTTCAATTCCCAATCTTCTATTTTCAACTTCTCTAACTGCTTCGTCCATTGGAATTGGTATTACATCTATGCTTAACATTAAATTTCTATTAATATCTGTAAGTTCTGCTACCATATCATCTTTAATATAACTAGCGTATTCTTTTAAGTACAAAACTCTACCATATCTTTCTCCCATTTTAAAATAATCTTTTTCAAATTCAAAAGTATTAGGACATATAAAATCTTTGAAACTATGTCCTTTTTTCATATTTTGAATCATATCAAAATCAAAATAATTTTCTTCTCCTGCTCTATAAAAATCGTGAGATAGTCGTAATCTATCTACTGCTTCTAATTCTATACATTTAGAACCCAGAGCAGAGAAATGACTAATTAAATCTGCTCCAACTCTAGAAAAGTAATTTCTTGCTTCTTCAATATCTTTCTTATTGATTGATATAGTTATATATTTTTCTTGTGTTATTCCATTTGCTCCAGTTGCTTTGTCTAATAACATTTTATTGTATTCTTCTCTATAAACATCTAGTTCATCATTTACTTTTTTTAGTAAAATGGTTTTCTCAAAATCTATTTTGTTTAATCTTCTATTTATTATTGTTATTTTGGTAGTTGCTCCTGTATCAAAAGAATTTAATAATTCACTATATTCTAGAAACATACCTTCTTTATCGCTTTTACTTGCTACTGCATAATTAATATCAGTAAATCTATAAGTTTTAGAATACTTGTTTTTTCCTACAAGAAAAATACCATCTGCCCATATTCTGGTTACTGGTATTACATCTTGAACACCTTTAGGCACTTCAAACTTTTCTTTATCTTGTTTAAATAAATTTCTTAATGTTTTCATTTTTATTTCATTCCCTCCTTCTCTATTTCAGAAATCTTATCTTTGCATAATTCATAATAGTAATTTTTAGGTACAAATAATAAATGTTTTGGAACAATAAACTCCGACCTAATCCAAGCCATTACAAATTCTTCTGCCGTCATACCGTTATATTTTAAAAAACCTAATAAGGCGAATGGTGCTGCACCTAAAATACACATCCATGATAATGTTTCAATTCCAAAGTATGGTCTTAAAACAAAATACAATAAAACTGCAACACCACAAGCCAATATAGAAAAAATGAACTGTCGCATTGACAGTCCAAAAAATATTGATTCAGTATAATCTCTTATTTCTTTATTAATTTTAACTTCCACTTTTTAACACTACCTTTCACTATTTTTTTCTTTAAAAGTATCAGCAATATCTCCTCCAGATGTTGCTTTTCTAAAATCATTTATTGCTTTGTCTTTATTGTTTTCATAATAATAAGCATATGCCCATTCCATTTTGTTGTCTTTAACAATATAGTTAAATGCAACTATATATTGTTTTTGTTCTCCTATACTCTTTTCTATTAATGCAATAGGCTGATCTTTTCTAAAACCAAGATTCATAACATAAATACCATTATCTAGAGTTCTTGTTTTTTTATCATCAACACCTATAAAATTATTATAATTCTCTTGAATACTAACTTTATTATCTTGAATCCATTTTTCTAACATATCGTACATAGAATGTTTATTATCTTTATAATAACTACTTTCCATAAATTGTTCTGTTAGTTTCATACAAAATTCATAATTTATATCACATTCTGGTGATGATGAATTATGAGTCATATCCCTTAATAAATCATATCCCAATACAAACGTTATATAATGTGCTTCTTTTTCTTCTATTACTTCATTGATAAAATTTTCATCTATATATTCTTTTATATAATTTTTCAAATTTTCATTTCTTAATGATATTTGATCTATATAGTTTCCATCAATCATATCTTGTTTTGATTCATATATATAAACAATAGATTCTCTTGGCTCATCACTGTTTCTTTCATCTACTTGAGCAACATATCCTTTGTATTCAATAATATCATTCATTTCTAATGGTTCCATACCTAAATATTGCATTACATCTGGAACTTCCATATTCATTTGTTCTTCAATATATTGTTTTGTAATATTATTATCTTTACAATATTGAAGATACTTTTGTACTCCATCTAGATTATTTAATTCTTCTGGATAAAGCTCATTAAGACTATTCCAAATGTTATAATGCATTTCTGGTGTTATCATTCCAATTTCATAATTATTTTCTAGTTGTTCAAATAAATAATTATCAAAATTAAAGTCCCATTCTGGAATTGACCAAATTGCCTCATTTTCTTTTGTATGAGGTCTTATTTCTACTAATGAATCTTCTTCCTTACTATAAGCATAAGCAAGAGATTCATCTGCGTTTTCGTTATTCATTAAAACCATTTCAACGGACTTTCCGTGTTGTTCTACTAAGTCATGCATTAATTCATAACAATCACTTATAAATTTTTCTACATTCATATTTAATTTTTCCTTTCTATAATCCCATCATTTCACGAACTACTCTATCTGACATTTTAACTGTTCCTACTAATACCAACATATTAAATATTAATTCTCCAATATATTTCCAAACTTGAGTTACTGCTGCTGCGTTTGTATCAACAACAGGAGGACTAGAAGCAAATACTGAAAATATAATACAAGCAAGAACAATTATTGCACCCTCTAAACAAACCGAACAAAACGACTTCAAGAAGCTTTTACCAACTTGTTGAGTAGGTTCTCCTGCAAATGTCGAAAGTGGTATTGGTGCAATAGCAGTATATAAATATAATTTAAAGAATCTTCCATATACTGTCATTATTAGAATGAAAGATAATACCGTTATAAATAGACCTCCAATCAAAGTTACTGCCCAAAGTGGAATACTTTCAAAGAATCCACAACTTTCAATTGCTTTTATAAGTTCGTTTGGTAAAGTCATAGATGAAGCAGAACCAAATCCCGCAGATGTCATTATAGTTGATATTACTCCTTGAATAATATCAAATATTGCTAACATTAATTGTAATCCATAAGTTACTACTGCTTTTGCTATTGCAAATCTTATGAATAATTTAAGGGCGTGTTCTGGCTTTTTTGCTTCAACAAATGAACCACAAGTTTTTACAACACCGACTACAAAAAATAGAACTAGCAATGCTAGTCCTATCGCTTGTAATGCTCCGTGTATATTAAGAATTACACTCCAAATGTTTCCACCTTTAAATTGTGCAGGAGATTGAGTAATTAAATTCCAAATTTCTCCTAACTTATCATTCCAGGTATTTAGTGCATTTTGTAAGTTCTGTGCAACCCAATTATCACTATTCAATTAAGTCACCTCCTTATTTAATTAAATTTTTATCCTGTAATCATATTTAAAATTTCTTTTGCAAATGTTATAACTACTCCACCTGCTAAAGTCATAAAACCATTGGCTCTTTGACTTGGATCGTGTGATTTTAATGACAATCCAATTTGAACAATACCAAATCCTAATAAAATCATTCCAATTGCTCTAATTAATCCAAATATAAAATTTGATAAATTGTTTACTACTGTTAGTGGGTCATCTGCCGCCATAACACTTGGAGCAATTCCAATAGTTAGTGTAGATAACATTATTAATGCAATATACACTTTAAATGCTTTCTTTGTTTTTTTGCCCATAGGGACTTTTTTAGTTTCTTTTTTCATTTCTATTCTCCATTTCTTTTAAGTAATCTTCCATTTCTTCAGAAGATATTACTTCATAATCACTTTCTATATTTTCTTCCATACTAGATTTACTAACACCCATTTCAAAATCAACTTGTATAGAAGCAACTGAATTTTCTGTACCACCGTGAATATAAGGTTTTTCTTTGCCATCAGTAGTATCAGATACTTGTGGGTGTTTTAAAATATCAAATTTAAAATCCATTACAGGTCTTTCTCCTCTGATAAATAATAATGCATATTTGTTATCTAACAATCTAACTTCATCTGGTGTCATAAGTTCTCTACCACTTATCTGGTAATTTGTAGAATAGTTCCCGCTTCTACCTGAACTTTTACCATAAGTATTTGTATCAATAGTTTCTTTTCCTAATAATTCACTTACATACTTATGAGTAGACTGCTCATTTCCACCAAGATATAAAAATTCATCACAATTTCCTACTATTGATTCCCATTGCTTTTCAAACAATGCTTTTAATTGTGCTAAATTTTGTAATATGATTGATACTGACACTTCTCTTGAACGCATAACTGAAAGTATTTTGTCAAAATCATCTGGTAAACTTACATTTGCAAATTCATCCATAACAAAATGAACGTGAACAGGTAATCTACCACCATACTTATGGTCTGCCACATAGAAAAGTTTTTGAAATAGTTGAGTATATAAAATACTAACTATAAAGTTAAAAGAAGTATCATTATCTGGTATTAATGCAAATAATGCTACTTTCTTTTCTCCAATTGTAGATAAGTCTAACTCATCAGTTATAGTTAAGGATGATAAACTTTCAAGATTGAATTTTTCTAACCTTGCTGCTAAAGTTATTTGAATAGATTTTAATGTTTTAGCAGAACCACTATGATAATCTCTATAATATTTAAGTGCTATATGTTCTGAATCTTTTTCTTCTAGTCGGTTAAATAAAACATCAAGTGGACTTAAATAGTTATCATCATCTTCGTGTACTTCTCCTGCTCTTAACATCTCCATAACCATTGGAAAGTTTTGCTCGTCTTCTGGTGCTTCATATTTTAAATAAAATACTAATGCAAGTAATAACATTGAAGCAGCCGTATCCCAAAACGGATCGTTAGATTGAGAACCTTTTGGTGTAGTTGACTTAAATAAATTAGTCACAAGTTTTTGTACATCATTGTCCGTATCTAAATATACAAATGGATTATAACAATGACTTCTTTCCATATTAATTAAGTCTAACACTCTTACCTCATAGCCTTTCTTCTCAAGTAAATGTCCTAAATCTCTAACGATTTCTCCTTTGGGGTCTAATATTACAAATGAAGTATTACATTGCATAATATTAGGCTTACAATAAAATCTTGTTTTACCTGCACCACTTCCTCCACATACTAAAACATTTAGGTTTCTTCTGTGCTTTCTTCCATCTAATCCAAGTGCAACATTCTGAGTCAATAATTTATTATTATTTTGAGGTTTCTGTTCATATTTTTTATTCACTTGTTTTGCATTACCCCATTTTGCAGAACCGTGTTCTTCATGCCTACGATAATTCTTTTTTGTTGAAAAATATATTCCTATTCCCATTGCATAAATTCCAATAAAAAAGAGGATAGTTTTTACGCTATCCTGACATAATTCTATATTTATTGGATTATTTAATCTTTCTGGAAAATGCTTTACTATTTCTAACAATCCTCCACTTATATCTGGTGCTATTAATAGTGCTAACCATATCGTTGGAATGATTCCAAAAATACATAACAAAATATCTGTTCTTTTAGAATCTTCTTTCATTATCTCTCGTCAAAGTCTTTGCGAAAATTCTCTTTTTTTTTTGACTTTTATCTGGGGCGTCAATTACTTTTAAAAGAAGTTCATTAATTACATCTGTTGATTCTTCTTCTTTAATTAGATTATTTCTTAATTGATTTAAAGCATTTACAACAATACCATATTCATATTTGTCTAACTCTAATATCTTTGTATCTTCCATAGTATCCTCCTATCTTTCCATATCCTTATTCTTTTGTGTTTTACTTATTGATTCAAAATATAATGACATTCTATTATTCATTTCCTCAATTGTATCTCTCATAGAAGATAATTCATTTCTTATTCCTCTTGAATCTTTTTCTTTTAATACGTTAGGAACTTCTCCAATATTTATTGAATCAACATTTATTCCATATTTTTTGCCCATCATATATGATACACAGTTTGCTTTAAACTCATTTAGTTCAATACTATTGCTTTCATTAAAATAAGTTTTTGCCAATTCTTTTGAAATTGAATTAAATAAACTTGTAGTGTCGTAATCTCTACAAATATAAATTACGTTATCTGTTTTGTTCCAGTCAGCAAGTTTACCATTATCTAAACTATCAACAACTTTCATATCAACAGGACTATCTTTTAGTAATGCTCTTAAAAGAATTGTTTCATCATAATTATTTACTTTATTATTTTCTTTAACATTAGTTTGAGATATATCAAATACACTTTTGGTATTAAAAGACTGTACTTGAGTACCATCTTCTTTTGTATAAGATTCTCCTGGTTCTAGTATAATAATTCCTTTTTCTTTGCTATTAATTCTAAAACTATCTCCTTGTTCTTTTTTCCAATTTTCAAAATCTTTAATAAGAATAGCATTTGGTTTTTGAGCAACAATTAATAGTGCATTACCTACTGAATATTTGTCAAATCTACTTTGAATATCTATATATGATTTAAACTTATTTGAATCTTGTACTATTTCTTTTGATGTTTGTTCTATTAACTCATACGCTTCATTTCGTTCTTTTGCTTTTTTCTCTTTCCAAGCATTTTTATCGAATGTTCTATTATTTGTTTGTTTTGATACTATTTCATCAATATTATTCATTTTTTAACCTCTTTCCTTTGATTTTTTGTGCTTAATCTTTGTACTTTTATTTTTTTCTTTTTTTGCAATTCCTTTATCTAAGTCTTTTTCTTTAACTTTTTCTTGTACTTGTTCTTTCTTGATTTCTTTTAAAGTTTCTCGTACTGACGGTTTAGACTTAGTACCCTCCTCTGATTTGCTTTTGTTCTTTAATGAAGGCTCTGACTGAGGGCTTTTTTCTGTCTTCGCCAAATTGGGGTTTGATACTTCTTTTTCCTCTTTCTGTATTGGCTTACTCAAAATATCATCTACTAATTGATCTTCAACTGATTTGACTTCTACGCCTTTTTCCATTGCCTCTTTTATAGTCTTATCAATCATTTCTTTTTCAATTTCACTTTTGATATTTGCAGTATTAACAGCTGATAACTTAAATCTAGTTACAATACGATTAATTTTAGAAGCATCCTCTGCTCTTACCATAATATCAACTATTCCGTCTGGACTATTTTTCTGTCTTTTATCAATTAATGCAGAATATAATACTCCATATCTTTTTGCTTCTTCTGTAAACTTTTTAAGGTCGTCTTGTTTTATAGAAAATACCTTTAATTCTTTTCCAGATTTAAGCATATTAGTTAGGCTAGTTTTACCTTTTGTTTGTTTTTTATCTTTCATTATTGCAATAATTAAAGCACCAACATTTTTAGCACCACTGCCTGTTATTTTTGCTGCTACTTCAAATCCTTGTAAACTCATTCTTACAATTGATTCTGCAGCGTCTCCTGATGAATTCATTAGTCTTTTCTCCTTTCTTTTTCATCTTTTACTTCTTCTAGATTTTTTTCTATCTTTGGTAATCTAGTTTCAATGTCATCACATAATTGCACCACCTCCTTTAATGGTTTTATTTTTTCATTTAACAAATCTAGTTCTTTTCTTATAGATTCTTTTTCAATATTATTACTAGATTTTTTATGCTCGTACCATAATTTACTTCTTTCCGTTCTTAAATCATCTAGTTCCTTTATCTTTGTACTTTTATATAAAAAGAACTGCTCATAAGTATTAATTTTATTACTTACAAGCAGTTCTGCTTCTTTGGATATATTATCCATTTTATATATATCTGCACGTATAGACGGAGATAATTTTTTTCTAGGATTTTCTTTTGGAAATACTTTCAATAAATAACAATAATGCAAATATAATCCATATATTCCACAATGTTTAACTTTGTTAATTGTTTTATTATTAAGATTTTTATATACAGTACTAAAAGACGATTCTGGAAATGGCTCCTTTGTTGAGTGTTCTTCATTTATACGTTCTTTTATTCTATCAATGCTATATTCTTCTCCATAACTTCTTCCAACTCTTATATGCTTACTATATGGATATCTGCTTACACTAAAATCTTTACCTCTAAAATATAGTTTATAGTTCATTGCTATCATAATCATTTCAAAATCAGAAAACGAATATGCTTGAGCAATTGCTTTATCAATATCTTCTTTGGTAATTGTATGATAGTTTGATTTATCTGTTGCTCCTTTATAATAATTGCTATAATTTATTTTACTATTTCTACACGCTTTTTCTTTTAATACACTTATCCCATATTCTTCACAAAGTGTATCTGATAAATGTCTTAATTCTGCATAAGTTTCTCTTTTATCATAATATCTCTTACCATCTTTAAATGAAACAGAATTTATTACAAAATGATTATGATAATGTTTTGTATTTAAATGAGTTGAAACAATTACTTCAAATCTATCTCCCCACATTTGTTCTGCTAATTTAATTCCAATTGTATGAGCAAGTTCTGGTGTTACTTCTCCTTCTGCAAAAGATTGAAAAGCATGAAACCCTAATATTCCATTTGTTTTTTCATATTCTTTTTTTGTAATTGTCATTTCTTTTAATGCAGTTTCAGGAGAACAATTAATTCCAGATACATAATATTGCTTTTCAGTTTTGTAATCAGCAGTAGCATATTCTATAACATTGTGTAAATCTTTATAATTATTTTTTCCATACTCACTATTAATTGTTTTTTCAACATTGACTGTATAATCTATAACGTGGTCTATTCTTTTTTCTATTTTCCATATACCTGTTGTTGCCATCATTTCTCCTTTCTTCAAACAAAAAAAGACTGATAATATATCAATCTTTCATAACTTAAATTTTAATCATTCATTTCAATATTAATAATGTCATCCATCTTAATATCCTTACTTTTAAACTTAATAACTCCTAAAACATCATCAATTCTCTTAACATTATCCGTGACTGTTAAATAAGAGCCACCTTCTTTTTTTAAATCTTTAACAAAATAAGTAACCGATATTTTAGGTCTAGTTTTAATAACTTCATTTATCTTTAATATTTTACCATTTAAAAACTCTTTTTCTTCTTCACTCAGTTCTATTCTTTTATTAGTTAATCTTGCTTTTTCTTTGACTTCATCACTATATCCTGTAAGTGCAGCAAAGGGTGCAAATTGGGCAGACCTTGCATATAAAGACATCTGTGGTCTTTTTTTTGATATATGATGAGGAAGATTAATTATATCTTTGTAATCATCCATTATCCCTTATGACCTCCAACTTCTTTATTTCTTTCAATAGTTGTACCATCTTTTTCTAAATTAATCCCTTTTAAGATTGCATTTTTACCAAATCTCTTTTTTAAATCAATTATAGTTTTTTGTATTTTATTCTCATCTGCTTCTTTTTCTCTTACATTTTCATTTAAATTCTTCTCATTATAATTAAATAAATCAAATTGTTCATATCTAGGTTTATCTTTTACATCTGATTCATTTACTAAGTTATTAGTTGAAATACTAATTTTTCTAATTAAAAGATTTTTATTAGTAATTCTTTCGTACAAACTCACTATTGCATCCATTAATTTTACAGTTGATGATGTTTTATATTCTAAATTAATAGTTCCGTGTGAATGTTTGGGTACTTTTCTACCGTAATGGTCTGTTGTAATTTCTCCATCATATAATCTTCTAATAGCAGGATTTGTTAAACATTCAATATCATACTCAATAGTCAATGTTAATTGGTCTGTCACATAATGTTTTTCTACTAAATCCAAACTTAATAAGTCCATCATTTCTTTTACAATCAATTCTGTTTGTTTATAATTATATGGGCAATGAAGAACTTGCCCAGAACTTAAGCTTGTAGTTCTTGGCTTATATGCTTTTACACTTTCCATTGTACATGGCTCATAACCCCACGAATGATCTATAAGAAGTTCTGCATTAACACCAAACAATTTATATAATAAATCTTCATTATTAATAGAACATCTTGCTACATCTCCCATTGTATAGAGTCTATTCATTTCTAATTTTTTTGCAAGTCCACTCCCGACTCTCCAGAAATCTGTTATTGGTTTGTGATTCCATAATTCTTCTCTATAACTTTGTTCATTAAGTTCAGCAATTCTAACACCTATCTCATTAGGTTCTTTATGCTTTGCAACTATATCCATTGCAATTTTACACAAAAACATGTTAGTTCCAATTCCTGCAGTAGCAGTAATTCCTGTTGTATCATATACATCATGAATCATTTTACTTACTAATTCTTTTGCCGTCATATTATAAGTTTTTAAATAATTAGTTACATCACAGAACACTTCATCTATCGAGTAAACAAATATATCTTCAGGTGCTATATATTTTAAATACACATTATATATATCTGTACTATATTTCATATATTTTAGCATTTGTGGTGGAGCAACAATATAATCCAGTTCTAAAGATTTATTATGTTTTAATTCCTCATCTAAATATGATTTTCCAATAAATTTTTTATAGTTATTTTCTTTTCTTCTTTGATAATTAATTTCTTTTACCTTTTGAACAACTTCAAAAAGTCTTGCTCTACCTTTTATTCCATATTGTTTTAGAGATGGACTTACGGCTAAACAAATTGTTTTCTCTGTTCTTGACTTATCTGCAACAACTAAATTTGTTTTAAGAGGATCAAGATTTCTTTCTCTACATTCTACAGACGCATAGAATGATTTTAAATCTATACATATATATATTCTATTCATTCTAACCACCACACATATTATATCACGAACATTTGTACTTGAAAAGAAAAGAACTAAATTTTTAGTCCTTTAGTTAAACAAATTGTAATTTAGCGAATAGTAACTTAATTTTCTTTTTTATTAAACATATGGCGTACTTTATCTATTCGATTATTTGGTCTACGTGATTGAATAACTGGTTCACAAGTAGCAATTTGATAATCTTTTAATTCTGTCAAAAAAACTGCTTGCCCATTTGTATATAGAGTTAAAGTATTACGATATTCATTAATACAACGTACAGGAATATGTCCTGTAAAAATAATTTCATCATTTTTTGATTGACTAGTTTCAATTATTGCACAATGTTTTTGTGCATCATTATATGCACGAGAAAGGTATCCCTGTGGTGTAAAAAGTATAAACGAAAGATATGGCTCTAATAATTGCGTTCCCGCTTTTTTCAATGTTTGTTCAAGTACAATTGGGGCAAGAAAACGAAAATCCGAGGGAGTACTAACAGGGCTATAATAAACACCATATTCAAAACATATTTTACAATCTGTTACTTCCCAGCCATACAAACCTTGCTCCAGTCCATAATTAATACCTTCTCTTACTGCATTTTGGAAACTTTGATTTAAATAACCGAGTGAAACTTTGCTTTCGTACTGTATTCCACTGCCAATTGGAAGTGGAGTTATTGATAATCCAATTGATGCCCAAAATGGATTTGGTGGTACTTCAATATGAATAGTATAATCTGCCTTTTGTAATGGCTTTTCCAAATAAATTACGGTTGGATCTTCGATTCTTATGTTTATGTGATATTTTTCAATCAACAGAGAACAGATAACTTCTAACTGCACTGTTCCTAAAAAAGAAATGACGATTTCATGTGTTATCGTATCAACACAATAACGTAAAAGAGGATCAGTATCTGCAATTTCTGTAAGAGCATCCAATAATTTTTCTCTCTCTTCTATTTTTATCGGTTCAATTCTTGTTCGTAGCATTGGTACAGGCTTGTCATTCCATACATTGCATGGCAAAATCTTTTCATTTCCTATAATATCGTTCAATCTTAATGTATTGTTAGGTATTATAAAAATATCTCCAGAACAAACTATTTCTGTCTGTATCATTTCTCCATTTGAAGGAATATATATTTCTGTAAGTTTCACTTTCTTTTTTTCTGACAATACAATTGTATCTCGTAAGTGTAATGTTCCACTGTAAAGACGCAAATAAACTAATCTTTGCTTATGGTCTGTATATTCAATTTTAAAAACTCTTCCACATAGTTCTGAATAATTCTTATTCATTTCAGGACAAAAAAGATTTGAAATAGCTTCAATGAGTTGTTGAGTTCCTATATTATTTTTAGCACTTCCATGGTATATAGGAAACAACGAACCTTTTTTAACACACCTATATTCTTCCTGCGTTAATTCCTGTATAGTCAATTTTTCTCCTGCAATATATTTTTTTAAAAGTTTATCATTTTTGGAAATTACAGGATCCCATTCATCTAAATCAATGATATTTTTAATTGATATTTCTGGAGTTAATGTTACATTTTGCATAACAATAATATCATTTGAAAGTTTTTCTTTGATATTTTGATAAATATTATTTAAGTTAATTCCATACTGATCTATTTTATTTATAAAAATAATTGTTGGTATATTCATTTTTTGAAGTGCATGGAATAGTATTCTTGTTTGTGCTTGTACACCATCTTTAGCAGAAATTACTAAAATAGCTCCATCAAGAACAGATAAGGAACGATACACTTCTGTTATAAAATCTGTATGTCCAGGAGTATCTACAATATTGATTTTGTAGTCATTCCAATTAAAAGAAGTAACTGCTGCCTGAATTGTGATTCCACGCTGACGTTCTAAAAACATAGTATCTGTCCTTGTTGTTCCCTTATCTACACTGCCTAATTCTAAAATCGCTCCACTTGTATAAAGCAGACTTTCCGTTAAAGTCGTCTTTCCTGCATCTACATGAGCAAGAATACCAATGTTGATTATTTTCATGGAATTTCCCTCCCTACAAATTTATCTTTTAACTTAAAATCAATATTTGCTAATTTTGTCCTTTTAAACTATTCTCAAAATCAATTATCCACTTTTCTAATGTTTCTACTAATGCTAATTGTTGTTTGAACATTTGTTTTCCAACATTAGGAATATGTTGTCTATGAGATTGTCTTTCATTTAGCAATTCTTTTAATTCTAATATCTTTGATTTTATATTAGAAACAAGAATCTTTTTTTGTTCATCATCTACTAAATCTAAATTCGTAATAATAATATTAAAATCCAAATATAGACTAACATCATAATTTGAAATATCATTCATAAGTCTATTAAAATAATCATTACCTTTGTCAGTAATAGTATATACTGCTTTATCTGGCATATTTACCTCTTTCTCTTTATGGCTAACAATATATTCTTTTGATTCTAATTGTAATACTTTCTTATAAATAGACTGTTCACTAATTCTTACCCATCTTGGTATATTACGATATTCTATATTTTTTTTAATATCATAAGCACTTTGTGATTTTTGTTTAATAAGTCCTAATAATACCAAATCTATATTTGACATAATCTCTACTCCTTACTTAATATAATCTGTAACGCCAAGTCTATTTCCAAATGGATCTTCAAACTCGACTGCATTACCAGTTCCAATTTTAAAAGGCTCACTCAAAAATTTTATACCATTATTCAACATTTCTTTATAGAAGATTGCAACATCTTCTACTTCAAACCATATTGTAGGCTTTAAATTCTCAAATTTATTTTTGTCTTTTAAAATTATTGCAGGTTCTTCATTTCCAATATTATAAGCAACCATTCCCTTATCAGAAAAATCAAATTTCTTTTTTAACCCCAATATTTCCTCATAATATCTTTTTGCTTCTTCCATATTATCTAC
>DAOPMC010000021.1:15387-19173 GCA_035392025.1 Bacilli bacterium | reverse complement strand
TGGCTATATAGGAGGAATTAAATATGGAAACAGATAAGTTAATTGATATATGGTTTGAATTTAGGAACGAGGAATTGAATAAACTTAATGAAGGAGAAGTTGATAATCCGAGTTGGGACAATCGCATAGAAGAAATTAAGAAATATATAAAATTAGAATGTTTAAATGAGTGTTTAGAAGAATTAGAAAATACTTGTACTGATATGATGTTATATACAGATAAGTGGAATGAAAGATTTTATAAATCTGGATTCAGAGATGCTATTGAATTAATTTTAGATAAGAAGATTGGCAAGGAGTGATGAGAGTGTTTTTTAATAAAAAAATCAAATTAAAAGTTAATGATAAAGAATTTAAGATAATAATTCAATCATTGAATAAATTAAGAAATTGTTTAATAGAGCAACAGTTGGCAACCGATTGCATAGATGAATTATTAATTAAAGTAATTAAATAATTTATAGCATATTAGAACTGAAAAAAAATGTCAGTTCTTTTTTTATGCCCGAAAGGGAATACATAGCCATATTATTAATTTAGTATGGCTAAAAAATATAGAAAGGAGGGATAAGAAATGTCAAAATGCAAAGTAATTGCTATTGCTAATCAAAAAGGTGGAGTTGGTAAAACCACAACAACATTTAATTTAGGAGTAGCATTAGCAAATCAAGGTAAAAAAGTTTTACTGGTTGATTCAGATTCACAGGCAGATTTAACTGCATATATGGGATGGTATGATCAAGATAATTTGAAAACAACAATGGCAGATTTAGTTCAAAGAGCAATAACAGATGTTCCGATAAACACAGAACAAGCAATATTGCATCATGATGAAAATGTTGATTTAATTCCTTCATCATTAGCACTTGCAAATATTGAAAATAGTTTAATTAATGCAATGAGTAGAGAATATGTAACTAAAGATATTTTAAGCAGTGTAAAAGACAGATATGATTATGTATTAATTGATTGTATGCCAAGTTTAGGAATGATAACACTTAATGCATTAGCAAGTGCAGATAAAGTTATAATTCCAGTTCAACCACAATATTTAGCAGCAAAAGGAATGGGATATTTGCTAACTACAATTAAAAAGGTTAGAAGACAAATTAATCCTATTTTGAATGTTGAAGGTGTTCTTATAACTTTAAAAGATGGAAGAACAAATGTTGAAAGAGATACTCAAGCAGAGTTAAGAGAAGCGTATGGTGGGATAGTTAAGATATTTGATATTGAAATACCAAAGGCAACAAAGACTGCT
The DNA here is from genome assembly GCA_035392025.1 of Bacilli bacterium. Lineage (GTDB taxonomy): Bacteria > Bacillota_I > Bacilli_A > RF39 > UBA660 > DAOPMC01. The sequence continues at coordinate 17,912 of DAOPMC010000021.1, read as the reverse complement.
GAATCTACCTCAAAAGGTAAAAGCGTATTTGCTTATGATAAGAATGGCAAAGTAGCAGAGGCTTATTCTCTTGTAGCAAAGGAGGTGGTGGAGAATGGCAAAGAACGAAAACAAAATGAATCTTCCAAAGATTACAGTAGATGATTTGTTTTCAACACAAGAAGAAAGAGATTCCGTTAATCAAGAAAAAGTAATAGACATATCAATAAGAGATATATCAGACTTTCCAGAACATCCATTTAAAGTATTAAATAATACAGAGATGGAAGAACTATCTAATAGTATAAATGATGTAGGAGTATTAGTACCTGCTATTGTAAGAAAAAAAGATGATGGTAAATATGAAATGATTTCTGGGCATAGAAGAAAAATGGCAAGTCAAATGGCTAATAAAGAAACTATACCTTGTATTGTAAAAGATTTAACAGATGATGAAGCAACATTGATTATGGTGGATAGCAATCTTCAAAGAGAAGAAATACTTCCTAGTGAAAAAGCATTTGCTTATAAATTAAAGTTAGAGGCTTTATCACACCAAGGTAAGAGAACTGATTTAACTTCGACACAACTTGTGTCGAAGTTAAGAACAAACGAAAAACTTGGTCAAGAAGTTGGAGAAAGCAGAGAGCAAATAAGAAGATATATTCGTTTAACTGAATTGATACCAGAGCTTTTAGAAAAAGTAGATGAAAAAATTATTGCTTTTAATCCAGCAGTTGAATTATCTTACCTGAAAGATGAAGAACAATATGTTTTACTTGATTGTATTGATTATAGTGATTGCACTCCATCTCTAGCACAGGCAATTCATTTAAAAAAGATGAGTCAAGAGGGAGTTCTTACAACCGAAAAAATTGAAGAAATGTTGGAACAAGAAAAGCCTAATCAAATACAAAAGTTTAAAATTAACAGAGATAAGTTAGAAAAGGTAATACCGAAAAATTTAGTATCAGATGAACAAATCGAAAACTTTATAATTCAATGTGTTGAAGAACATAACAAAAGGCAAAAACAGAGAAATAATGACGCAAGATAGAGTGTAATGATGTTTTCCGATAATCCCTTCCTACAACCTACCCTTAGTATATATTACTAACTATAATTACTAACTGAAAAAAAATATGCTGATTTGTAGAAATGACATTGAAAAAAGTTAAGATTATAATTCAAGTAAATGGAGGGATGAGAAATGAAAAAGATAATTGTGTCAGTGCTATTCATTCTAATTACATCTGTTGGAATTGGAATAACGAAATTTAGTGATAGTGAGTTAAAACAAAATAATTCACTTAAAGAAAAAGAAGTTGTAGTAGAACAAGAAGAAAGTAAGATTAGTTCTGAAGAAACGAAAGAATCAAAAGAAGATTCTAATCAAGAAATCAAAGATGAAGAAAAGAGTGCTACAACAAAACAAAGTGAGAGTAAATCGACATCTACTCAAACAAAAAAAGATACAAATAATAGTTCTAACCAAACTAAACAAGAGATAACACAATCAACACAGCAAGTTGATGAAAAATCAGTCCAAAAAGAGGAACCTAAACAAGAAGAAAAAGTTGAAGAACAAAAGCCAAGTTATATTGGAGTACCTAATCCAAATGATTTAGACTATCCTGTTCATCACGGAGTAATTCAATATAAAACTTATGAAGAATGTTACAATGCAGGAATAGAATTATCATTCGCAGATAGTAGTGTTAAAAGTTTTTGGAGTTATCCAGTAAGAGATTCACAATCTACAATATTAGGTTATTATTTGTACGTCGAAAGATATTAAATAAACTATAATTTTTGCTAGTCTTAAATGGCTAGTTTTTTTATTAAGAAAATTAGGAGGAAACAATGAAAAGTAAAATAAAAAAGATAGCAATCGCTATATCAGTATTTGCTATATCATTAATAAGTTCAACGCAAGTATTTGCATTGTCAAACAATTTAACAATGAATAAAACTACAACTTATTATAATAGATATGGCAGTGATGGAAATAACTCTTCTTGGTATTGGACAAAGTACAACTTTGAAAATAGAACAGCCTATTGTATTGAACCAGGAATAAAAGAAGGTACAATTTACAATCAAGGAGATTGGAATAACACAGGATTAAGTAATAGTATAAGAACAAGAGTATATCTACTTGCCTATTACGGATATGATTATCCAGGACATCAAACTGATTCTTACAGAATGGCAACACAAGCTATGATATGGGAAGCAGTATTAGGAAATACAAGTGTCTCTTTTTCAACTGGTAGATGGAATGCTGGAGATCAAATAGATGTATCTGCTGAAAGAAATCAAATAGAATCTTTAATAGCAAATCATTATACAAGACCAAGTTTTAATGGTCAGACAATTAATCTAAATGTTGGAGAAACAACAACATTAACTGATAAAAATAATGTATTAGAAAAATTTGATATAAGTGTAAGTGGAGCAGAATATTCTGTTAATGGCAATACACTTACTATAAAACCAACACAAGTTGGAGATATTCAAATTAGAATGATAAAGAAAACTTATAC
>DAOPMC010000021.1:12810-15287 GCA_035392025.1 Bacilli bacterium | reverse complement strand
ATTAATAGAAATTATGATATTACAAAAGTTTATGCAGATGCAGAAACAAAAATAATGACACCAGAGCCAAATGTTGAATTTGGATTTTATAATTCTAAAGGAGAACTTTATAAGAAAGCAACAACAGATTCAAACGGAAGATTAGTTATTAATTTAGTATATGGAAAATATACAGTAAAACAATTAACATCTACTCCAAATTATGAAAAAGTTGATGACTTTGAAATAGAAGTAAAAGAAATGGGAGATGTTGTTTATAAAGTTATATCTAATGCAGAAATAACATCAAAATTAAAAGTAGTAAAAATTGATAAAGAAACTGGCAATGTTATTACAAGAGCAGGTATTAAATTTAAAATTAAAAATCTTAAAACTGGAGAATATGTATGCCAAAACATAACATATCCAACAACACAAAAAGTATGCGTATTTGAAACTGATGAAAACGGAGTATTTATTACACCTTACGCATTAGATAGTGGAACATACCAATTAGAAGAAGTTGATCAAGTAATAGATGGATACCTTTGGAATAAAGAATCATTACCTTTTGAAATAGGAGAAAATAGTCAAGTTGTTAAAGATGAAAACTATGGAATTATCTTTGAAGTTCAATTTGAAAATCAAAGAGTAAAAGGTAAAGTCGAAATAAATAAAATTGGGGAAGAACTTGTTATAGGAGATGGAACATACTCTTATAATAAAATATCATTAGAAAATGTTAAGTATGGTATTTATGCTAACGAAGATATTAAAGTAAATGGAAAAATAAAATATCATAAAGATGATTTAATCGAAACAATAGTTACTGATGAAAATGGATATGTAAGTCTTAATGATTTAGAGTTAGGAAAATACTATGCTTTAGAATTAGAAAGTAGTTCTGATAATGTATTAGATAATACTAAATACTTATTTGAATTAAAATATAAAGACCAATATACAGCAGAAGTAATTCAATGTTTAAATCTTGAAAATCATTATCCAAAAGGGACTATTGAATTTACTAAAACAGATTTAGCAACAGGAGAAGTTATTCCAAATACAAAAATTGAAATCTATACAGATAAAGATGAATTAGTATTTACTGGAGTAACAGATGAAAATGGGAAAGTAACTATTACAGATTTATTTCCAGGCACTTTCTATATTAAAGAAACAGAAGCAGCAACAGGTTACCAAATAAGTGATGAAAAAGTATTTTTTGAAATCACTGATGATGGAGAAATAGTTAAAGCAAATATGACTAATGAATTAATAGTTGAAGTACCTAATACTTTAACATCTGAATCAAAAGTATTACCAATAGCAGGTATTAGTTTAATGCTTTTAGGATTAGGAGTTGGAATATATGCAATTAATAAAAATAAAAAGAAATAAGGAACATAAGAAATTAGATAAGAAAAGCCGATTACTATTAGTAGTCGGTTTTCTACTATTTATTATTGGTGTAGGAATATATACAGGTAATATTTATTATAACCATTATTTGGATATGCAAGATGATAAACATGTTGAGGATTTTTTAGATAATGAAAATAATGATGACCAAGAAGCAATAGTTAATGATGATGGAGAAGTTCAAGAAGTAGATAATACACCAACTGCAACTTATGATTATATTGGAGTTTTAGAGATACCTAGTATTGGTGTAAAAAGAGGATTCTTAAATATAAACGATAAAAACAATGTAGTAAATAAGAATATTCAAGTAATTGAAAAGTCAGATATGCCAGATATTAAAAATGGTAATTTAATTATTGCAGCACATTCTGGAAGTGGTAGAGTTTCTTATTTTAAAAATCTTTATAAATTAGCCACTTCTGATACTGCTTATATCCATTATAACGGAGTTAAATATACTTATAGTGTTGTTGATAGATATGAAGTAGAAAAGACGGGAGAAGTCGTTATAAAGCGAAATAATGATAAAACTACTTTAACATTGATAAGTTGTAGTCAAACAGATAAAACAAAACAAATTGTTTATATATTAGAACTTGTTGGACAAGAATGATGTTAAAGAAATTTAGAAAAAGATGGATAAGATTTTGGGGTAGTTGGTTTAGAGTAATTAAAGATGATAAAGAACTAGCAGAAATACTTATTTATCATAAAAGAATTTATATATTAAAGACTAAAGAAATGGAGGATATTAAGTGAAATATAATATGAATCAAATTAGTAAAACACTAGATAAGTTATTTAGTGCAGGATTTAATACAGAGAAAAAAATAACTTCAATGCAAATGGAAGACTTATTAAAAATACAAGATATAACTTCTGCTGAAATGAATATAATAATTGAATTTAAAGGAGCAATTAAATGTAAAAAGATAATTGCTTTTTTAAGTGGATGTGACGAGAAAGGAAACAAAATAAATGAATAAATATGAATTTAATGTAAAACTATTTGGAAGTGTTACTTTTGAAGTACAAGCAGATAGTAGAGAAGAAGCAGAAAGAATTGTTAAAGA
>DAOPMC010000021.1:10117-12710 GCA_035392025.1 Bacilli bacterium | reverse complement strand
AATGGAGAAACTACAATAGATATTAGATTTTATCCAAATGAGGCTTCTAATATAATTACTCAATTAGTTGTTAGTGATACACCAGAAAAAGTAGAAACTGATTATTATGCAGTTTTATTAAAAGTTCGAGAAGAAAGAATGAAACAAAGAAATCAAAATTAATTTTACTTAAATACTAGGAGGTGAAAAGATGGCGAGTAAAATGAACTTAATAACCGACCTTTATCAAGATACTATTTCAAATATAACTAATAATATAGATAATTGGACTTCATTTTTAAACAGTGCTTCAATGAATTATAAGTATTCCTTTTCTGATCAAGTGTTAATATATGCTCAAAAGCCAAGTGCAAGAGCCTGTGCTGATATAGATACCTGGAATAAAACACTTCATAGATGGGTTAATAAAGGAGCAAAAGGAATAGCACTTATTAGTGATGAGAATGGTTATCCTAGATTAAAATATGTATTTGATGTATCAGATACTAATAATAGATATGGTAGAACTATTGCTTTATGGAGTATTAATAAAAACTATGAAAATGATATTATTGAATCATTAGAAAATAAGTTTGGAGATTTAGATAATAAGGATAATTTAGCACAAGCGATTAAGTCTGCTTCAGATAATATGGTACAAGATAATTTTTCAGATTATTTAGAAGATTTACTAAGTTATAAAGATAACAGTTTATTAGAAGAACTTGATGAAAAAAGTATAGAAGTTATATTTAAAAGATTATTATCAAATAGTGTTTCATATATGATAATGAATAGATGTGGAATTAATCCTAATGGATATTTTGAACAAGATGATTTTAAAGATATTTCTAATTTTAATAATATGGAAACGGTTATAAGATTAGGAACTGCGACAAGTGATATTTCTGAAATGGGATTAAGAGAAATATATGTAACATTAAAAAATCTACGAATTCAAGAAATAAATAAAATTCGCACATTTGATAATGATAATGTAAAAGAATATGATATTAGCAAGAGCAGAGATACTGCTGAAAGGAGTGAAAGTTATGAAGATAGAATATCAAATGACAGGGGATTACGAACTTCCCAATCTAGCATTAGAGGAGAAGACACAAACTCAACTAGGGAAATACGCAATGATGAGATTGAAATATCTCAAAGAATACAAGAAAGCTCTATACCAAACATTTTTAATGAAGGACAAATTGATGGAACATCTAGCAGAGATAGAATTATCAGCAGAGATGAGAGTGAACTATCTAGTGGAAGAAATGTCACAGAAAGAGAACGTAACAGAGGAAATGAAAGTGAAAGACCAAATGAAGTGGGTAGGATTGATGAACAACTTCAAGATATCAGCAGAGGAGATAGTAGCGAGGGAACTAATCTACGCTTAAACATTTATACTAAAGATACTGAAAATCATTATCCTTATGTAGTAACTGATGATAAGATAAATCAAATATTAAGTACAACACAACATTTAAAAGTCCAAAATCAAGATATTGTAAAATACTTTAAAGAAGAACTTGATACCAATAAAAGAATTGATTATTTGAAAAAAGGATTCAATTTAGAATATACAGGTATTATGGTTAATGATGAAATGTATGGATACAAAGTCTTTGATAATGGACTTTTATTTTGGAAAGGTAATTTCTTATCAAGAGATACAGAAAGTTTTGTTGAATGGAATGAGGTAGTAGAACATTATGATTCAATGATATTACTTCATCAACTATATACAAGGTTTGAACCAATACCTACACAAACAGAACAAATGTCATTAATTGAAAATGATGAAATAAATGTAAGACCAGAGTTAGAGTTCTCACAAGAATTTATAGATAAGTATTTACAAGAAAAACATATAGAACATAAATATGAGATATATGAACATTTTCAAAGTAGTTTATCTACTGCTGACAATATCGAGTTTTTAAAGAACTTATATGGAATTGGTGGAAGTAGTCATACAGTAAATGGTTCTGGAATTGGAGATAGTTATGATTCGAAAGGTATAACACTTGCTAGAGGTTATATAAAGAATAGATTAGAAAAAACTTTTAGTTGGAGTTATATAGAAAAAAGAATTAAAACCTTAATATCTGATGATAGATATTTGAATAATTATGAAAAAGATAATTATGAGAAATGGTTAGAAGATAAGGAAAACAATTATCAATCTGTAATAGAAAATAATGAAGAACTTACTGAAGAAAAATTATATCAATACCATTTAGGAGATAAAGTTTATATTGGATTTGATGAATATGAAATACTAGCATTTGATGATGAAAATGTTAGATGTTATGATAATAAGTATCCATTATTTAATAAAGAATTTACTAGAGAAGAATTTGATAGAAAAGTAAAAGAAAATCCTGCAAATGACCATTTAATAGTAGATGAAATTATAGAAGTAAAAGAGAATCCTAAACCAGAAGTTATCAATGATCCAAATCAAGAATTAGTTAATACTGAATTTGTTTGGGACAATAGAAAATATAGAATTGATAAAGTTGATAATCAAGATGTAGAGTTAAGAGATATTACTTTTGAATCAACGGCAGGATTACCAATATTTAGAGTTGAAGATATTAATAAA
>DAOPMC010000021.1:5100-10017 GCA_035392025.1 Bacilli bacterium | reverse complement strand
TTTGATAAGAATAATAGTTCTTGGGCAAATGAATATTTAGAATTAAAAAGTTTATTAGATGAAGATGAATATAATAATGCAAGAGAATCAACACTAACTGCTTTTTATACGCCACCAATAGTTATTAAAAATATGTATAAAACTATTAAAAATATGGGATTTACAACAGGAAATATTTTAGAGCCTAGTTGTGGAGTTGGTAATTTCATAGGAATGTTACCAGAAGAATTAAATGATAGCAAAATGTATGGAGTTGAATTAGATTCAATAAGTGGAAAGATTGCGCAACAACTATATCAAAAGTCATCAATAGCAGTACAAGGTTACGAAAAAACTAATTTACCAGATACTTTCTTTGATATAGCACTAGGTAATGTTCCATTCGGCGACTTTAAAGTTCTAGATAAAAAATATGATAAACAAAAATTCTTAATTCACGATTATTTCTTTGCTAAAACATTAGATAAAGTAAGACCTGGTGGTGTAGTTGCTTTTATAACATCAAAGGGAACTCTTGATAAAGATAATCCTAGTGTTAGAAAGTATATTGCACAAAGAGCAGATTTGTTAGGTGCAATAAGATTACCAGATAATACTTTTAAAAATAATGCAGGAACAGAAGTTACAGCAGATATATTATTTTTACAAAAAAGAGATTCAATAACTGATATTATGCCAGATTGGGTTTATTTAGATAGAGATGAAAATAATATCACAACGAATAAGTATTTCGTAGATAATCCAGAAATGATACTAGGAAATATGGAAATGAAATCAACTCAATATGGGTTTGATTCAACTTGCAAGGCTTACGAAGATAGAAGTCTTGATAATTTATTAGAGGAAGCTATTTCAAATATTCATGCAGAAATAAAAGAAATTGATTTAGAAGAAATAGGAGAAGATGAAGATTTATCAATACCTGCAGATTTTAATGTAAGAAACTTTTCATATACTCTTGTAGATAATAAACTTTATTACAGAGAAAATAGTAAAATGAATCCTCAAGAATTAGCAGTTACTACTGAAAATAGAGTTAGAGGTTTGATTGAGATTAGAGATTGTGTAAGAACTTTAATTGATATGCAAACAGAAGATTATCCAGATGAAGAAATAGTTGAACAACAATTAAGATTAAATAGTTTATATGATAAATTTAATAAGAAATATGGATTAATCAATAGCAGAGCGAATAGTTCTGCCTTTTCTAATGATTCAAGTTATTTCTTACTTTGTTCATTAGAAATATTAGATGAAAATAGAGAACTATTAAGTAAAGCAGATATGTTTACAAAAAGAACTATTAAACCACATACAGAGATAGAAAAAGTTGATACTGCAAATGAAGCATTAGTTGTTTCTATTTCTGAAAAAGCAAAAGTTGATTTAGGGTTTATGAGTTCTTTGACTAATAAAACTACTGATGAATTAATAAATGAACTTAATGGAGAAATATTTAAAATACCATCTGAAGAAAAATATGTTACTGCTGATGAATATCTATCTGGTAATGTTAGAGAGAAATTAAAGATAGCAGAACTTGCTTATAATTCTGATCCAATATATGAATCTAATGTAAAAGCATTAAAAGAAATACAACCAAAAGATTTAAGTGCGAGTGAAATAAGTGTAAGACTTGGAGCAACTTGGATACCATCAAGTGATATTCAAGACTTTATGTTTGAATTATTATCAACATCTTCTTATGCAAGATATAACATAAGAGTTCATTATTCAGAACTAACTGGGGAATGGAATATTGAAGGTAAGAGTTATGATAGAGCAAATGTAAAAGCATATTCAACTTATGGAACAGGTAGAATTAATGCTTATAAAATAATTGAAGATACTCTTAATCTAAAAGATGTAAGAATATATGATTATGTTGAAGATGAGAATGGCAAGAAACAACAAATATTAAATAAAAAAGAAACTGCTATTGCACAGGCAAAACAAGAACAAATTAAAATGTCCTTTGATGAATGGATATGGAAAGACCCATCTCGTAGAGAAAGGCTTACTAAAAGTTATAATGAAAAATTTAATTCAATTAGACCAAGAGAATTTGATGGAAGTCATATTTCATTTGGTGGAATTAATCCAGAAATAACTTTAAGACCACATCAATTAAATGTTATTGCAAGAATACTTTATGGTGGTAATACTTTATTAGCACACGAAGTTGGTGCAGGTAAAACTTTTGAAATGGTTGCAGCAGCGATGGAATCAAAAAGATTAGGTTTATGTAATAAATCTTTATTGGTAGTACCTAATCATATTATTGAACAATTTGCTAGTGAGTTTTTGCAACTATATCCAAGTGCAAATATTTTAGTAGCAACTAAAAAAGACTTTGAAACTGCTAATAGAAAAAAGTTTTGTTCTAGAATAGCAACTGGAGATTTTGACGCAGTAATAATTGGACATTCTCAATTTGAAAAGATACCAATGTCTATTGAAAGACAAAGAATTATATTGCAAAATCAAATTGAAGAAGTTACTGAAGGACTTAACGAACTGAAAAGAAATAGAGGAGAAAACTTCTCAATCAAACAACTAGAAAAAACTAAAAAGAGTATTCAAAATAGATTAGAAAAATTAAATGACCAATCAAGAAAAGATGATGTTGTTACTTTTGAAGAACTTGGAGTAGATAGAATATTTGTAGATGAAGCACATTATTATAAGAATTTATTTCTTTATACTAAAATGAGAAATGTTGGAGGAATAGCTCAAACAGAAGCACAAAAGAGTTCTGATTTATTTATGAAATGTAGATACCTAGATAAAATAACTGGAGGAAAAGGAGTAATATTTGCAACTGGAACTCCAATTAGTAATTCAATGGTAGAACTTTATACAATGCAAAGATACCTACAATACCACACATTAGAAGTAAATAAATTACAACATTTTGACGCTTGGGCTTCAACATTTGGAGAAACAGTTACTGCAATAGAACTTGCACCAGAAGGTACAGGTTATAGAGCAAAAACAAGATTTGCAAAATTTTATAATCTACCAGAATTAATGAATATGTTTAAGGAAGTAGCAGACATTAAAACTTCCGATATGCTTAATCTTCCAGTACCAAAAGCAAATTATACTAATATAGTTATAAAGCCTAGTGAGATACAAGAAGAAATGGTTAAAGATTTAGCAGATAGAGCAGAAAGAGTTAGAAATAAAATGGTAGATTCAAGTATAGATAATATGTTAAAGATTACAAATGATGGTAGAAAATTAGCATTAGATCAAAGGCTTATTAATGAAATGTTGCCAGACTTTGAAGAAAGTAAAGTTGCAACTTGTGCTAACAATGTTTATAACATTTGGGAAAAGAATAGTGATAAGAAATCTGCTCAATTAGTATTTTGTGATTTATCTACACCAAAAGCAGATGGAACATTTAATGTTTATTCTGATTTAAAAAATAAATTAATTGAAAATGGAATACCAGAACAAGAAATAGCATTTATACACGAAGCCGACAACGAAGTTAAGAAAAAAGAATTATTTTCAAAGGTAAGAAAAGGACAAGTTAGAATTTTAATTGGTTCAACTCAAAAGATGGGAGCAGGAACAAATTGTCAAGATAGATTAATTGCATTACACGATTTAGACTGTCCATGGCGACCTAGTGATTTAATTCAAAGAAGTGGAAGAATAATTCGTCAAGGTAATATGAATCCTGAAGTTGGTATTTTTAGATATGTAACAGAGAAAACTTTTGACGCATATCTTTATCAATTAGTAGAAAATAAACAAAGATTTATATCACAAATAATGACATCTAAAACACCAGTAAGAAGTGCAGAAGATATAGATGAAACGGCATTATCTTATGCAGAAATTAAAGCACTTGCAGCAGGAAATCCGTTAATAATTGAAAAAACCGATTTAGATACTCAAGTTGCAAAATTAAAATTATTAAAACAAAGTCATTTAAGCCAGATATATGATATTGAAGATAAAGTTATTAAATATTATCCTAATGAAATAAAAAGATTAGAGTTAAGAGTTAATAATATTAAAGAAGATATTGCATACTTAAAAGATAAAACATTAATAGGAGAAGATGTATTTAATCCAATGAAAATTAATGGTATTGTCTATGATGACAAAAAAGTTGCAGGAGAAAAAATAATTGAAGTATGTAAGTCAATGTCTAATCCTGCACCTATATCAATTGGAGAATATAGAGGTTTTAAAATGGATTTGTATTTTGATACTATATCAAAAGAATATATCTTAAATATGAAAAACAATATAACATATCAAGTTAGACTTGGAACTGATGTGTATGGAAATATAACTCGTATAGACAATGTTTTAGATGGATTAGAAGATAAATTAAAGAATTGTGAGTCAATGTTAGAAGAAACAAATAAGCAGTTTGAGAATGCGAAAATTGAGTCAAAAAGACCATTCCCACAAGAGGAAGAATTAAAAACAAAATCAAAAAGATTAGATAAACTTAATATTTTATTAAATATGAATCAAAAAGATAATGAAATAGTTGATGGAGAACCAGATGAAGGAGACAATCCTCATCATAATAATCCAGAATATACAAGATAGGAGGGTACTATGGAAGAAAAAATTAGGCAAGAATTATATTCAAAAATGGAAAAAGAGTTAAAAGATTACAAGGATTCTTTAAAAAGTAAAACACCAGAAGAAATAATGAATAATGCTTATCAATTAGCATTAAAAGAAGAAATGATTTGTAACTTTTATCCAGAATGTTTGATATATGATATTGAAGATATTAAAAGACTAAATAAAAAATCACAACCATTACAAGAATTGTATGATGATTGGATGGATTCTGATATGAATATAAATCAATTGTTAGAAGATAATATAAATGATTATTTTCTAGAATTAAAAGATGAACAAGATAAAAAGAAAAAT
>DAOPMC010000021.1:0-5000 GCA_035392025.1 Bacilli bacterium | reverse complement strand
TGCAGGAAAGTTAGCAAGTAATTCTTTTCAGCAAGTATTAAAAAAAGATTATGAAGTCATAGATGATCCTCCTAAAATCGGAAAAGATTTTAATGATTATTTATGCAATATAAAACAAATAAAAAATAATAAAATTTATGAAAGAAGGAATGAAAGATGAAATATAATTATAAAAAATTAGGACAAATAATAAAAGATAATAGAGAGGCTATAGGTTATTCGAGAAGAAATCTTGCTGCAAGAGTTGATACAAGTGATACAGAATTGAAAAGAATTGAAGATGGAGAAAGAATAACTCCAAACTTAATCACACTCATAAAATTGTGTGAAGAATTAGATTTGAATTTACAATTTTTATTAGAAGATTGTGATTTTTTAGAAGAAAAAGATAAGAAAATATACTGGGTAGTAGTTAAATATTCAGATATAAATTTATTTCAAATTGAAGCAACAACGCCAGAAGAAGCAGTTAGATTTATTCTGAATTTTATCTGTTGTAATGAGATTATTGATGTAGATGGAAGTAGGGATAATGTAGAATTCTATGCTACAGATTCTAAAAGAGAAATAGATGAAGTAATAGCAGATTCTGGTTTAACTTTAATTGATTATAGTAATTATGATGGCACATTCGATTGCCCATATTGTGGTGCAACAATAGAAGAAGATGACTTGGATTAATATATCTTATAGTCTTAGCCAGCACTGAATTTGTCATTACACGACCAAATTCCTGGTTGAGGAAACCCCAAGCCCCCAAAAAAAGAATGTTAATAATTAGAACTGGTATATTTTATTTATGCTAGTTCTTTTTTATTTTAGAAAGGATGTGTTTTAAATGAATTTTGTATTTTTTTTATTAGGTGTAATAGTAGGTAGTTCTGTTGGAATAACTTTAATGTGTTTATTACAGATAAATAGGATTAATTATTACGAAAATAAAATTGAAAAAATGAAAAAAGAAAGGAGTTAGTAAGATGAGAAAGAGAGAACTTCTTAAACAAGTTTGGATTAGTTATGATGAAGATAGAAATTTAAAAATAAAATGTCAAAAAGCAGGTATGACTGAATCTGCTGTTATAAGATGTCTGATTAATAATTATGAACCTAGAGAAAAACCTGATGATAGATTTTATGAAGCATTAAAAGATTTAAGAGCAATAGGTAATAATCTAAATCAACTTGCAAGAAAAGCAAACTCATTAGGATTTATTGACGAAACTTATTATAAAAAAGAAGCAGAAAAATGGAATAGTTTTATTATAAATATTAAAGAAGAATTTTTGCTTCCAGTTGCCAAAATTACGACCAAAGATTGAATTTATGGAAATAAATGATATAATAATAATATAAAAATTTATCTTGATAAATTGGAGTGATTTAAATGAAGTGTCCAATATGTAAAAACAATATGGTAAGTATTTTATATGGTATGCCAAGTAGTGAAGCAATTGAAAAAGCAGAAAGACAAGAATTGTTTATTGGTGGTTGTATGATCATGAATAACAATCCAAAATACCATTGCTATAAATGTCAAAAAAGTTTTAGTAAAGATTTAAAATCAAGTGTTGACGAAAATGATGATTGGATTAAAACTGATGTACCACAATTTCTAAAATCAGATGATAATAAAAAATAAGATAATGATAATATATATCATATAATTATTAATTCATACAAACGAAAGAAAGTGATTAAATGTCTATTGAAGAAATTAAAAAAATATTGGAAACATCTGATAAAGTAGAATTTAAATTGTATAGTTTAATTTATACTATATCAAAAAAAGAAAATAAATATTATATATCTAGTGATATACACGATGGACATATTAATGAGTTTAATTCTATTGATGAATTATTGGACAAATATCTAATTTATGGTGAGTCTATAAGACTTAATGAAAATAGAATTATAATTCAAAAATAAGGAGTGTGTTTATATGGGATTATTTAGTTTTTTAGGAGCTATGGCTTTAATGGATGAAAGTAGCAAAAAGTTTGGAACAGTACCAACAATTTTAGGTGCTATGGTTGTAGATGATTTATTACAAGAAGAACAAAATGATTATTGGAATAAAGTTAACGATTTCTGGCAAGATATTCAAAATAATGATTCTATATCACAAGAAAAAAAAGATAAAATTTTTAAATTATGTAATCAACTTGTTGAAACATCAAAAGAAAAAGAAAGAAAAAGAATAATAAGTCAAATTGATTTATTATTAAAATAGGGAATTAGATAAATAGTAATTTGTATAGGAGGAAAATATATGTTTATTATATTTATGTAATTAACCTGTAAAATCGCTATTAGTGGCGATTAAGATAATTAAGCGATTTTATAGGAGGAAAATTACAAATGAAAAACAAAGAAAAATGGAATGTTACTTTTTGGAAAATATATAGTGGTCAGGCAGTATCAATAATTACTAGTTCAATAGTTCAATTTGCTATTATATGGTATATAACCTATAAAACTGGTTCTGCATTTTGGTTATCTATGGCATCTTTATGTGGGTTTTTACCACAAGGAATATTGGGTCTATTTATAGGTAGTTATATTGATAAAAGAAATAGAAAAAAAATAATGATTATTTCGGATGGTTTAATTGCAGCAGTTAGTCTCATAATGTGTATCATTTCCTTTATTACGAATCTACCAATATGGGTAATACTAATTTGTCTAGCTTTAAGATCAATCGGATCTGCTTTTCATAATCCGTCTTTACAAGCAAGTATACCTTTAATAGTACCACAGGAAAAACTATTGAAATATTCTGGATATAGTCAAGCAATTCAATCAATAAGTTTAATATTAAGTCCAGCTATCGCTGCCTTATTATATGATAAATTCAGTTTAGGAAGTATTATCTTACTTGATGTAATAGGAGCAGTATTTGCGATATTTACTCTTGCTATAAGTGTAATTCCAAAACAAAAAACTGAAACAACAGAAAAAGTTGATTTTATTAAGGATTCTAAATTAGGTTTCAAAGCAATTATAAATAATAAATTAGTAAGTTTTATATTTTTAATATCTGCTATTTTTATGCTACTTTATATGCCAATAAATGCCCTATTTCCTTTAATGACAACAAGTCATTTTAACGGCTCTACAATGGACGTAGGAATTGTAGAAATACTTTTTGCCATTGGAATGCTTGTAGGCTCATTGTTACTATCATCTAGTAAAATGTTTCAAAACAAAAAAACAAATATATTTATATCACTATTTTTAATGGGCCTTGCAATAACAATATCGGGATTGCTACCTAATAATATGTTTTATATATTTGCGATACTTTGCGCAGTAATGGGGTTCACTGGACCTATAATTAATGGAACTGTATCAACAATTTTTTCAGAACAAATTGACCCTGAAATATTAGGTAGAGTATTTTCTAATTATTTAAGTTTATCAGTTATAGTAATGCCAATAGGTTTATTTTTATCAGGAATATTTGCTGATGTAATTGGCATAAATATTTGGTTCTTAATAACTGGATTACTATTAATGTTGTTGGCATTCTTTCACATTTCTAAAAAGCTAAAATATAATTTAAGTAAAAAGTCTAATTAAAATTTGATATAAATTACAATTTGTGAGGAGTGATTAAATGCAACAGTATAAAAATAAACAAGAATTAATTAATGAGATAAATAAAACATATGAATTATTTATAAGAGAGTTTGATGATGTCAATAATTTAGATATTCATAAAAGAGTTGTAACTGTGGATAAAACTCCATCAGAAATGATTTCATATCAAATTGGATGGTTAAATAATGTAATGCAATGGGAAAAAGATGAAATTGCAGGAAAAAAAGTTATAACACCATCTCCTAATTTTAAATGGAATGAAGTTGGAAAATTATATCAAACATTTTATGATAAATATGCAGGCGATAATCTTGAAACTTTATTAAAAAATTTCAAAAATCAAAAGAAGAATTTGTTAATTGGATAGATTCGTTAGATGAGAAAGTTTTATTTGAACCAAATCAAAGAAAATGGGCTTATACTAAGGCAGAATGGAAAGTTTGTAGATGGCTTCATATTAACTCGGTTGCTCCTTTTAAAAGTTTTCGATCTCAAATAAGGAAATGGAAGAAATATAATAGTCAATAAAAATAGTAATTTGGAGGAATAATTTATGAAAAAGATAAAATGGTATGGGTATACATTTATATTGTTTGTATTATTTATGTATATTATGGGTATATATGATTTTTTTATGATGTTATCACATAATTCTGAATATTATTTAAGTCACAATTATGGAAAAGAAGTAATAGAATATTTTACTAACTATCCTATTTATTTTATGATATTTTGGATTGTTAATCTTCTAACTGGTTTTATATCACCGCTATTGTTAACTTTAAAAAAGAAACTATCAAAGTATTTGGCTTTAGTATCTAGTATTTCGCAATTAATATTACTGCTTCTTACATTTGCATTTAGAAATAGATTAGAAGTATTAGGATTAAATATTGCAATATTTGATATATTTATCTTGCTAATGACATTTGGATTTTATATTTATTGTAAATATATTTTTAAAGTTAAAGAAGATAAGTAATCACACAACTTTTAATTTGCAGTGGAGGTAAAACAATGAGGAATAAAAATAAAAAGTTATATTATATTTTATTAGTGGTTTCTTTAATTACATTTATAGGATCTTTAGTTTTATTAAATAATACAAAAATTTTAGCACCTACTATTATAGCTATTAGCATTTATGTATTTATAGGAGCAACTATCAAATTATGCAATACAAACGATAAATTTAGAAATACAGTTATAGGTGCTTTAGATTTGCTATTTTGGATGCCTTAAGATTATAATATATATATCAATTTCTAGTTCATATTATTTTTTTATAATCAAATTAGAATAAGTAAATTTTTAAGACTAAAATAAATAGTAATTTTATAGTTATTGATTTATAGTAATTTACCGAAAAGATTGTCAGTAATGACAGTCTTTTTTGT
>DAOPMC010000020.1:0-22210 GCA_035392025.1 Bacilli bacterium | reverse complement strand
AGTTTATAAACTACCTTTTTAATACATAAAATATTTTTGACATAATAAAGTATAAATTAATGTTAATTTTTAAAACAGGTTAATTATTTAAGCTATTTTTTACTTGATTTGCACTATTTTTTATTTTGTGATAGAATTGTAATCATTGCTGGAGGAAAAAGGGAAAATGGAAGCAAAAAGGATTTACGACAATATTGATAATGACTTTATGAATTGGTTAAGTCAATACTTAGATATTAATAGTGAAGTATCAAGTAATGATGAATGCAGTGCCCAAGACAAAAAAAATATCAAACTATTAACGGCATTATATGATTTACTTGATGAATATGCTAAAAATCAAGGAATTAATCCAATAGTAGATGGTGAGGGAAGTCATTATTTACTACACTATAATGACAATTTGTATGATGTTGGATATGAAATAAATAGAAATAGTGGTATTTATGCATTCTCTTCATATGACAATATTCCAAGCGCCATTATTAGCTGGGAAGATATGCAAAAATTGGAAAGATCAAAAAAATAGACTGTTTTTTAAACAGTTTTTTTATGTTATAATTTCTATAGGTGATGTTATGAAAAAGGTAATATTAGTAGATGGGAATAATCTATTATTTAGGAGTTATTATGCAACAGCCTATAGTGGTAATACAATGAAAAATTCTAAAGATTTTCCAACTAACGCTCTTTATGGATTTATTAATATGCTAAATAAAATAATTGTTGAAGAACATCCTGAATATATGATGGTTGCATTTGATAAAGGCAAAACATTTAGACATGAAAAATATAAAGACTATAAGGCAGGTAGAAGTGAAACTCCAGAAGAATTAAAAATACAGTTTCCAAGAGCTAAAGAGTTATGCTTAGCAATGGGAATAAAATATTTTGAAATTGATAATTATGAAGCTGATGACATTATTGGTACTTTTGCAAAAGAAGTTGGTAGGGATACTGATTTTATTGGTACTATAATTAGTAGTGATAAAGACTTATTACAATTAATTAGTAATGATATTGATGTCAAACTATTAAAACAATCAGATTTTATTAGGATGGATGAAAAAGTGTTTTTTGCGACCTATGGTATTATGCCAGAAAAGATGATAGATTTGAAAGGATTAATGGGAGATTCATCGGATCATATCCCAGGAGTAAAAGGAATAGGTGAAAAAACAGCACTTAAACTTTTGCAAGAATATGGTAATATTGAAGGGGTTTATCAAAATATTGATGATATTAAAGGTGCAACTAAAACAAAATTAGAAAGCGACAAAGAAAATGCTTTTTTTAGCAAAGAACTTGCAACAATATATAAAGATGTGCCAGTTGATACAAACTTAAATAGTATAAAATATCTAGGTATCAACAGCGATTATAAAAAAATACTAGAAGATTTAGAATTTTATTCATTACTTAGAAAACTAGAAACTAAGGAACCAAAAAAAGAAGAATTAAGTGTTGAAATAATAGATGCAACAGACAAGATAGAAATAAATGAATCATATGCCATGTATCTTGAGGTGAAAGAAAATTATCATAATAAAGATGTTATTGGTATGGGAATATATTCTCCAAACAAAAGCTTATTTATAACAAAAGAAGGCCTTATTTCCAATAAAGAAATTTTTAATACCGATAATTTAAAATATACATATGATTTGAAAAAGATTTTGGTTATTTTCAAATATTTAGATATTGCTATTAAAAATTGCAATTTTGATATGATGATTATGTCATATTTATTAAATTATAATATTAAAGATGACATTAGCTACCTTATGAATAATGAAAATGTCGATACAGTATTTAATGAATCACTGTTTAAAAAAGATTATGATTTATCATTAGTTGCCAAAGAGACCGTTAAGAAAGCTAAATATATTTATGATAATATTGAAAGATTTAATCAAGAACTTGTTAACAAAGACTGTCTTAAGTTATACAATGATATAGAATTTCCTTTAGTAGAAGTATTATCAGATATGGAATATACTGGTATTAATGTAGATTCTTCAATATTAAAAGATATGAAGGAAGAAATAAAAGTTAAAATGGATTTGGTATCAAACGACGTATATAATCTTGCAGGTGAGGAATTTAATATTTTATCCCCTAAACAATTAGGAGATATTCTATTTAATAAATTAAGAATTAGTTATCCTAGTAAAATTAAAAAAGGCACTTATTCAACAAGTGCAGATATTTTAGAAAAAATAATAAATTATCCAATCGTTGGGAAAGTATTAGAATATAGAACTTTATCGAAATTATATAGTAATTACATTGTAGGGCTAGGCGAATCTATTAAGGATGATGGTAAAATTCATACAACATTTAATCAGACACTTACAAGGACAGGTAGATTATCATCAACTAATCCAAATCTTCAAAATATACCAATTAGAACTGAATATGGTAGAAAAATTAGAAAAGCATTTGTCCCAACTAAGGATAGCCTAATTTTATCAAGTGATTATTCACAGATAGAACTTAGAATATTTGCACATATGTCAGATGCTACCAATTTGATTGAAGCCTTTAAAAAAGATATGGATATTCATACAAAAACTGCTATGGATATATTTAATTTACCAGAGATTGCAATCGATAAAAGTAAAAGAAGAACTGCTAAAGCAGTAAACTTTGGAATATTATATGGAATTAGCAGCTTTGGTTTGGGTGAGGATTTAAAAATATCAGCTAAAGATGCTAAAGCATTCATAGACAGATATTTAGAGGCGTATCCTGGTATCAAAGAATATATGGATAAAGAGATAAAGGAAGCTAAAGAACTTGGCTATGTCAAAACATTATTTGGCAGGACAAGAGTAATAGATGAATTAAATAATAAAAATTATATGATAAGGTCAATGGGGGAAAGAATGGCACTTAATACTCCAATCCAGGGTACTGCAGCAGACATTTTAAAACTTGCAATGATAAAAATTTATAATATTTTTAATGAAAAAAAGTTAAAATCTAAAATGGTTATTCAAGTACACGATGAATTGGTATTTGACGTATTAGAAAGTGAACTTGAAATAGTAAAAGAAATAGTACAAGATACTATGGAAAATATTTATACTCTTAATGTTCCACTTAAAGTAGATATAGAGTATGGTAAAAATTGGTATCAAGCAAAGTAGGTGATAATATGCCAGAACTACCAGAAGTAGAAACAGTAAAAAATACATTAAAAAAACATATTTTGGGGAAAGAGATTAAAGAAATAAAAGTGTATTATCCTAAAATAATAGAATATCCTAGTGTAAAGGAACTGCAAGCTCAAATTAAAAATAAAAAAATAATTGACATAGATAGACTTGGTAAATGGATAATATTTAATTTAGGTGATTATTATTTGCTTTCACATCTTAGAATGGAAGGGAAATATTTTTATAAAACAGAAAATGATCCTATATTAAAACACGAGCATATCAGCATAATTTTTAAAGATGGCCTAGATTTAAGATATAAAGATACTAGGAAATTTGGTAGGATGTATTTTGTTAAAAAAGATGAATTATTTCAACACACACCACTTTCTAAACTTGGTTTTGAACCATGGGATGACAAACTAGATATAAAATATTTGAAAGATAAATATAAAAACAAAAGCCTCCCAATAAAAACTGTTCTTTTAGATCAGAGCATAATTGCAGGAATTGGCAATATTTATGCTGATGAGATATTATTTCTATCAAAAATTAATCCACACAAAGAAGCTAAGAGCTTAAGAAATAAAGAACTGAATGAAATAATTGTCAATACTAGGAAAGTATTAGAAGAAGCAATTAAAGAAGGCGGGACCACGATTAGAAGTTATACATCTGAAGAGGGAGTAACTGGATTATTTCAAAACAATCTTTTGGTACACAAAAGAGAAAAAGAAAAATGTAAAGTATGTGGGAATCTTATTATAAGAGAGAAGATTAACACTAGAAGTACATATTATTGTCCAAAGTGTCAAAGATAAGTAAATTTAATTAACATATATTTGGTTATAGTATAAAAAAATGTTATACTAAATGTGTATGGAGAGGTAAATATGTCATTTGATTTTAAAAGTTTAAAAAATAATATTTGGTTTTTTGTTATAACAATTGCAGCAATTGTTATCCTTTCGACTTTATCAATCATATTTAGATCAAATGATAATATATCTTATGAGGAAGTGGATTTAGTATCAGGGGAAATAAACTATGATAAATTAGTTATCAATGAAATTATGATCTCTAACAATGGAACACTCGTTGATTCTGAAGGAAAACTTTATGATTATGTTGAAATATACAATGGCACAAAAAAAGATATTAATTTAAAAAATTATGGTTTGTCAGATAAAGGTAATACAATTAAGTGGGTTTTTCCAGAGGTAACAATTGTATCGGGTGAATATTTAATAGTATTCTTGTGCGGCGATAATAAGGATGGTCTATATGCTAATTTTAAACTTGCATCAGTGGGGGGAGAAACATTAGCGTTAAGCAAGCCCAATGGTAAAGTAATAGATGCAATCACAACCATTCCAATAGCAAAAAATACTGTAATGGCAAGAAATACAAATGGGGTATGGGAAGTACAAAAAGATCCAACTCCAGGATATGCCAATACTAAAGAAGGACACAATGCTTTTATTAAATCTTTGCTAAGCGATGAAAAG
Organism: Bacilli bacterium; assembly: GCA_035392025.1. GTDB lineage: Bacteria > Bacillota_I > Bacilli_A > RF39 > UBA660 > DAOPMC01. Next base: position 17,541 of record DAOPMC010000020.1, on the reverse strand, counting down.
TCAAACTTAGTTATTAATGAGATATTACCTAGCAACAAAGGAAACTTTAAAGATAATTTAGGTCTATATAGCGGATATGTTGAAATACTTAACGCAGGAAGTAAGACTATAAATTTAGGCGGATATAGCATATCAAATAGTGATAGTATTAATTATAAATGGCAGTTTCCAAGTATTAGTTTGAAATCCGGTGAGGTAGTATTAGTATATACTTCAAATCGTGATATTAAAGAAGGCACTTTACATGCAAGTTTTAAACTTACTAATGAAGTTGGAGTAGTAGTTCTTGCTAATCCATTAGGCGAAGTAATTGATAAGGTGGAGTACGAAAATGTACCAAATGGCAAAGCATATATCAAAGAAGAAAAAGGATATGAGACAAGTAGCATTATTTCACCAGGGTATGTAAATACAAATACTGGTATTAATAAATATAATGATACGATTAAGACTTCTTCTTCACTTATTATAAATGAAGCAATGAATTCTAATTATGCATATCTAGCCCAAAATGGCGGAGAATATTATGATTGGATTGAAATAAAGAATAATTCTAAAGAGACTATTAAACTAAGTGATTATTATTTGACAACTAATACAGATAATATTACAAGGTATCAGTTGCCTAATGTAGAACTACAATCTGGCGCATATTATGTAATTATGGCATCTGGTGATACTAATTTATCAAATAGTTCGTATAAACATGCTAATTTTAAATTAGGTGAGACTGAAGCAGTGTACTTAGTTAAAGATGGCAAAGTAATAGATTCAATGTTTATTTCAGATGTGCCAACAGGATATAGTATTGGTAGAGGAGATAAGTCGGGAATATATTATTATTCTACACCAACACCAAAAATTAAAAATGGTAGTGGTATCCGGGGAATAGCATATGTTCCATTAATCAAAACAGATGCTGGAGTATATAATAATGTTAAAAATGTATCAGTAGAGATAAACGGACAAGGGACTATTTATTATACATTGGATGGATCAAAACCAACTAAATCTTCTAAGGTATATAAAAGTCCTATTTTATTAACAAAAACTACAGTAGTAAGAGCAATATCGGTAGAAAGTGGCAAAAAGACAAGTGACATAGCTACATCATCATATATAATTAATGAGAACCACACACTACCAGTAATGTCTTTAAGTTTGAATTCTAATAGCTTTAGCTATATTAATAGTAATGTTTGGGTATCAGGAAGAGAAGTAGAAGCATATGCTGAATACTTTGAAGATGGTAAAGATGGTTTTGAAATAGGAATTGGCCTTCAATTATTTGGAGGACAGTCAAGAGCTTATTCTAAAAAAGGTTATGAGATTAAGTTCAAGAAGAAGTATGGTGAGGGGGAACTTCATTATCAAGTATTTGATAATAGAGATTATTCAACTTATCAGAGTTTAGTTTTACGAACTGGTTCTCAAGATGAATTTTCAAATTTTTCACGCAAGATTTTAGTTAAAGATGTGTTGGCATCCAGTATAGTAGATAAATATACTAACATAACAAACAGAGCATATAAATATGTCATATTATATATAAATGGCAATTATTGGGGAATATATGCTCTAAGAGAAAAAATAGATGAAGATTTCATCAAAAAAAATTATAATATTAATAGTACTAATACAGATATAGTTGGCATCAGTGGCTCAGCTAAATATGGCAGCACTAAACAATATAATAAACTTTTATCATATATAGGGAATCATTCTATGAAAAATGATACCTATTATAATGTAGTAAAAGAGCAAATAAACATAGAAAACTTTATTGATTTTTGGATAGCCGAGCAATGGATTGATAACGTGGATATGTTTAATGTTCAGTATTTTTCTAATTCAGATATAAATAATGGCAAATGGGAACCAATTTTTTATGATTTAGATCGTTCTTTCTTTAGTTATCCTCGAAATACTTTCGCATTTACAACTGCATCTGGGGGAATGGGCAATGGTACTGGAAACTATTATTCAACATTATTGCTAAGAAGTTTATTGCAAAATAAAGAATTCAGACTAACTTATATTGCAAGACTGTCGTATAATATGAAGAACGTATGGACTGAGGAAAATGTTACTAATGAATTGAACGCTATTATTTCTCAAATTGAAGGAGAATTACCTAGAAATTTCAAAAAATGGGGAAATAATATGACAACATGGAAGAGCCAAGTTAACTATGTGAAGACATTTATAAAAAATCGCAATAAATATATGGCTAAAAATGCCAAAAATTATTTTGGTTTAACGTCAACTCAAGTGAAGGATTATTTTGGTGGTTAATATGAAATATAGACATGAAATTAAATATACTATTTCAAATGCACAAGCAGAACTTTTAAAGAGAGAACTTAAAACTATGATGAGTTTTGATACAAATGCATTCTATGAAGATGGATCATATCTCATTAGAAGCCTTTATTTTGATGATTTAGACTCATCTGCTTACTATGAAAAGTTAGATGGAGTACTCTATCGGAAAAAGTATCGAATAAGGATCTATAATGATGATGAATCTTATATCAGATTAGAAGCTAAGATGAAACATAATCAGTTAACAGCAAAAAAACAAGTATTGATTTCGCATGACATATATAGTAAAATAATTAATGGTAATATTGATGATATTGATTCCACTAATAAACCATTATTAAACGAATTTTTAACGGATATGAGGCTAAAGCATTTAGTACCATCAGTTATAGTAGAATATCATAGACTGGCATATATTTATCCAATATCAGATGTTAGAATCACGTTTGATTCACATATCAAGTCGGGTTTATATAATTATGAACTATTTGATGAAAAGAAACCAACATATGAATTAATACCAGATGGGACCCAAGTATTAGAAGTAAAATATAATGAGATATTGCCAAGTACTATAGCGACTATTTTATCTACTGCATCTCTTTGTAGGGAAGCAGTATCAAAATTTGCAAAATGTAGAAGTATTAAGTAAGGAGAAGTATTATGAGTATAGTAGATACGATTAAAAAATCAGTATTAAGTGAGTTTACAGGAACAATTACGATAGAGGAGATGTTATTTTCTTTATTAATAGCATTTGTTATAGGATTATTTATTATTTACATATATAAAAAGACATATACAGGAGTTGTTTATTCAAAGGCATTTTCACTTTGCATGATTATGTTAGCGATGGTAACCGCACTAATTATAAGAACAATATCATCAAACATTTCTTTATCCCTTGGTATGGTTGGTGCATTATCAATAGTTAGATTTAGAACAGCAGTAAAAGAGCCAGTTGATACAGGATTTATGTTTTGGGCAATATCAGCAGGAATTATGGCAGGGGCAGGATTATATGTTCCAGCACTCGCAGGATCCGCAATTTTAGGATTGTTATTCTATGTAAGTTATCTCTTAGGCTTTAAAGTATCAAGTAGATATTTGTTAATTTTAAAATATGAAAAAAGTGCTCATGATGAAGTTATGAAGGCATTAAAAAAATTACCTAAGAACAAATTGAGAAGTAAGTCAATGTATGGAAATGAAATAGAATTAACTTATGAAATTGATATTAGAACAGATAAGAAAACTAAAAAAATTAATGATAATTTTATGGAAGATTTAGATGGTGTATGGGGAATGGTAAATGCTAGTTTAATAGCATATCAAAACGATTTTGGGGATTAAAAAGAATTAAAGGAAGTAATTTATGACTAAAAAAAGGAAAATAAAAAAGCAATTAATATTTAATATAATTAATACATTAATTATTCTTTTTTTTGTATGCTTTTATGTTGGAAGACTTCTTTATTATTATTTAGAAGCTGAAAAGAAGAAGAACACTAATGTAGATATAGCACTAGTGGATAAATTACTAGATAATATAAGTATGATTGATGTAAATAATGGTCTTATAGATAATGAAGATGGAACATATACATATAAGGGTGATTCAAAATATAATTATGTCAAATACTCTGGCAGATTATTTAGAGTAATATCAATTGATGAAGATAAAAATATGGCTATGATAAGTGAAACGGGTGAGACAATACTTATGCCAGGTGTTGAAGAGTATCAAAATAGTTACATGAATGATTGGCTTAATGAAAATGATGACAAGGCAAATACTGGTATTTATTTTAACACCCTAAATACTCCATATGAGTATTTGGAAGATACTACTTCATGCTTAGACAAAGTAAATACAATAGAAAAAATAACTTGTGAAGAAACAAAATCATATAAAGTTACACTTTTAAGTTTAAGCGATTATAAAAGAGCAGGTGGAGCTGATAGTTATCTAAGTAATGGAGAAGATTTTTTCCTAGTAACACAAAATGATACTAATCATTATTGGTATGTAGCATCAGATGGTGGGTTAAGCTTAGGCAAGTTAATGAATGAAACTCATGGAATTAGGTCTGTCATAACTCTTATGAGTAGTACTATAATTTATGGAGGATCTGGAAGTGAGAGTGACCCATTCATAATAGAAAAAACCAAAGTAGATACTTTAACCGATGCATCAATCAAAGATTATGTAACATTTAGTAATTACAAATGGCAAATAATTGGTAAAACAGAAGACAAAGTAAAATTAGTTATGGATGGATATATTACTGAAGATAAAAAAGAAATTGCTACTAAGTATGGTACAAGTAATAATTTTTCAACCAAAGCTGGTAATATTGGACATTATTTAAATAATGATTTTTATAATAGTTTAAGTAATAAGGAATTAATAGTAGAGAGTACTTTTTATTATGGTAAGTATAGCAAGTATGCTAATTTTAACTATCAAGATATATATTCTAATAGTGTTAATTGTTATGTAGGTTTGCTTAATATTGGTGATCTTTATATAAACAAATATAAAAACACATTCCTGATGACTAGACCTTATGGAGACACTGATATTATATATGTGATAAATGACAATAACTTATTTTTTACAGATTATGTAACCAACGAACATAGCATTAGACCAGTTATATATTTAGGTAATATTAATATTGCATCTGGTAATGGTACGGAGAATAGTCCATATACTTTGGAGGTGTTGACAGATGAATAAAGATATTGAAATACTAAATATTGAAGCAGTTGAAAACACTTCCAATAAAGCAAAGATAAAAAATGAAAAAAGAAAATTAAAGTTAGGCAAATATACTAAATTTCTACTAGTGATTGATGCAATAGCAATAATATGTTTCTTCTTAGTTTATGGTCCAATAAACTATTTTAGAGAATATATTGTTACTCATTCTATAAAATCTATGTCACATCAGTATTTTGCGTATGTTTTTTATAATAATAGCATAATAGATAAAGTTATAGAAGAAAATAAAGTAATTGAAAGTGGTGATTCCACAGATACATCTGCCATTAAAATTACTGAAGTAGAAGATCAAGATACATATGAATCTATTTATGAAGAACAGATTTTAAAAAAAGATGAAGGGAATGATTTATATAAAATAATAACAATTAAAGAAAGTAGTTATACAGCATATATTTCAGTTATATATGATCCTTCAAGAGTAGAAGTAGCATCTGCCAAACGTTTATCAAGTGGAGGACAATATACTACAACTATAGCAAAAGCAAACAATGCAATAATAGCAATTAATGGTGGAGGTTTTTCTTATAGCGGTAGTGTTATGAGACCAAAAGGAGTATATATTGAAGATGGTAAAATAATATATAATAAAGCAGGAAATAGGAAACTGATTGCGATGACAAAAGATAATATACTTCTTCTTACTAATACTACTGCCGAGAATGCGCTAACTCAAGGGGTTGAAGATGCAGTTGAATTTGGACCATTTTTAATTGTAAATGGTGTTGCAGCTGAGTTTAAAGGTGATGGTGGATATGGTAATAGACCTAGAACAGCGATTGGGCAAAGACAGGATGGAATAATCTTATTTGTGACAGTAGATGGTAAAAGGGGTTTATATGGTACTACGTTAAAAGAATTAACCAATATATTTGTTAGATATAAAGCTTATAATGCAGCAAATCTTGACGGAGGAGGATCAACAGCACTTGTTATCAATGGTACATTAAAAAATGAACCAATCAGTTGGAATCATGGTGGAGAACGTCCAGTATGCAATGCTTGGATGTTAAAGTAACAAAATAATTCGTTGAAATTGAGTAATATATAATAATTGCAAATGGAGGAAGTAAAATGGTATTTAGCAGTGCAATATTCTTGTTTGGTTTCTTACCTCTTACGTTAACTATATATTATTTAGTTCCTAAAAAAATACGAAATTATATTTTGTTATTTTTTAGTTTAATATTTTATGCTTGGGGAGGACCCAAATTTCTATTAGTTATGTTAGCAATTGTATTTGCAAACTATTTATGCGCACTTCTAGTAGATAGATATAGGAAAAGTGCAAAATTATTTTTAATGATAGGAATTATTATCAGTTTAGGGGTATTATCATATTTTAAATATACTAACTTTTATATTGAAACATTTAATAATGTATTTAATCTTGATATGAGTGCATTAAATATAGTTTTACCAATAGGGATATCTTTTTTTACATTCCAGGCTATGAGTTACTTAATTGATGTATATCGTAAAAAAGTTAAAGTACAAAAAAATCCCTTATTAGTACTTTTATATGTAAGTTTATTCCCTCAACTTATTGCTGGACCGATTGTTAGATATGAAGATGTAGAAAAAGAAATTACTAAAAGAAATGTTACTGTTAGTGATTTTACAGAGGGGTTAGAAAGATTTATTTTAGGCTTTGCTAAGAAAATTATTATTGCTAATCAAATGGGAAGATTAGCCGATATAGTATTTGATAGTTCTACAATAAATACTCCGATAGCTTGGTTAGGGGCTATTGCTTACATGGCTCAAATATATTTTGACTTTAGTGCTTATTCTGATATGGCAATAGGGATTGGTAGAATGTTAGGTTTTCACTTTTTAGAGAATTTTAATTTTCCATACATATCAAAAAGCATCACGGAATTTTGGAGAAGATGGCATATATCTTTAAGTACATGGTTTAGAGATTATGTTTATATTCCACTTGGTGGCAACAAGAAAGGCACCAAAAGGCAAATAATTAATTTGGCAATTGTATGGATCTTAACCGGCCTTTGGCATGGAGCAAGTTGGAATTTTGTGTTATGGGGAATATATTATTTAGTAATATTATTATTAGAAAAATTCGTACTAAAAAAGGTATTAAACAAGTTGCCATCTTTTTTAGCACATATCTATTCATTAATAATAATCTTATTTGGTTGGGTGCTATTTAGATGTGAAACTTTGCAAGGATGTATTAATTTTATTAAGACTATGATTATTCCAACGTTTAATGCTTCTCTAAATGGGCAAGCATTAGTTTATTTGGAAACTTATTATCCATATTTTATATTAGCAATTATATTTTCAATGCCAATTTACAAATTTATTATTAACGAAATATCTAAAATAAAAAATAGAAAGATATTTGCGGCACTTAATATATTAAAATATATTGGACTTGTTGCATTATTCTTGCTATCAATAGCATTTTTAACTCAATCTTCATACAATCCATTTATATATTTTAGGTTTTAGGGGGTAGTTATGAAAAAAATACAAATTATATTTATATCAGTAATTGTTGTAGTTATTTATGTGTTTGCATTCTTAATACTTACTAATAATAAAGAAAATAGTGCTATTGAAGGTAGAGTATATACTACTTTCCCTAAATTTGAGATAAGTAAAATATTTAATGATGATTATTTAAATACAGTAACTGATGCATTTAGTGATCAAATACCTTTTAGAGAAAAACTAGTTAAAGTATATTATTTATTTCAATTTCAAAGATATTTTGGTGATGTAGTAGAAGGTAGTGATAATCAGTTATTTGCAAAACCTTTGATAATTTCTGATATAGACAATAAAAAAGAAGACTTAAAAGAAGTAGTAAATTTGATAAATGAAGAGGCAAAGACTGACAAAGAATTTGGTGCACAATTTATTTATGTTAGTATTCCCAGAAAAGATGCTGTTATGACAGAATATTTACCAAGCACTTATAATTCTAGCAGTAGTAGTTATATTGAGTTATCAAATATAGTAAAAGAAAATATATCAAGTGATGTAATATATGTAGATGCGCATGAGTTATTTGAAGAAAGAGAGTACAATTATTATTATCAAACTGATCATCATGTCAATTTAAGGGGGGCAAATAAGATATATCAAAATCTTATGAAAATTATAAATAGTAAACCAATGCCACTAGATGATTATAATATAGAAAAAAGAGTTGTAAACGGATCTTTTAATAGACAGATTGGTCAAAGGATACAAGGAGAACCAGAAGAACTATTTATAAGTCTAAAAACAAAGAAGTTTACTTATACTAGGTATGATAATGGCAATAAGTCAAATGCAGTTATTTGGGGTGATTCTGGTAGTCAATATGAGAATGCATATATGAATGGTGATTATGGTGAAACAGTAGTTGAAACTAGTAATAAAGATTATCCTAATGTATTATATGTAGGATCAAGTTATACTAATATTTTAGAAGTTTTGACAATACCTAATACACATTTTATGGTATCAATTGATTATAGACATAATGAAACAAGTGAGAAAATAGTTGACTATGTTAAAAAGTATGATATAGATTATGTAATTTATATACCAGGACAGTCAACAGATTCATATTCCATATCGATGATGAAAAAACATTTGGGAGTATAAGTAGATATAAATGGAAAAAGTTTAAAGTAGAGAATTAATCAGCATATATATGTATAACTGATTTTGTTTTTCAGCAAAGTTTAAATAGTAAGTAAAAAAGAAAGAAAAAAGAACTAAGTATTGTTATGAAACTTACAAACTAAAATATTTCATTCTATTATATAAGTTTTAATTAAAACGATAAATTTTTGTAGTGCAAACATTTAATGTTAAAATAGCAAAACACTTTTTTAAAAGTATATTTTATGATATACTATATATGCTGATATAGGATTCTATATTTGGCACTATGATATGCAAAAATATATAATAAAGAGAACTTGTTATATATAGATTGATTTTAGACGATATTCATGGTAACTATGGCACGCTTGCTCGCTGCCTAGAAGATGTGCATGACAATTGCGATTCAGCTGGGGTTATACAAGCCAGTGATGGTTTGCAAACATGCGGGTATTAAAACAGCAATATTGATTTATAACTGAAAATTATATATAATATATTTGCAGAAAAAGGTGTAATATGATTAAAAAAATAGTCAATGCTGTCAAAGAAGGAACATTCTTTGAAAAAGTATTTCATAAAATAGATGTAGAAATTAAAACAATTACTAGGAAAATTTATGAACCTTTTATAAAAGTTAAGGCGAATAGAATCATTTTTTTGACATTTCAAGGAGAATACAATTGCAACCCTAAGGCAATTGCTGATAAATTAATTTTAGACAATGAGGATTATGATTTAATATGGGTAATTAGAAATAAGCGAAAGGGCTTTGATAGTACCTCATATCCCCAAAAACTAAAACTGGTTGTTAGAGGAAGCTTCAAATTTTATTTTTATGCTGCATCTTCTAAAATTATCGTTGACAATGCCAATAATTTTGAATATTTGAGATTAAAAAAGAAAAAAGACCAAATTTTGATTCAAACATGGCATGGGTCATTAGGGTTTAAAAGACTTGACGCGCAATCTTTGAAATCTGATGTTTGGAGTACTTGGAAAAAAAAGATAGAAATGGCAGGGCAAATTACTGATTATTGTATTTCTAATAGTGTTTTTGAAACAAATGTTTATAGGGACAGTTATTGGCCTAATGTTGAAATATTATTATATGGGCATCCAAGAAATGATATATTGTTTAATATAGATGGGAAAGCAGAACTGATATCTAGAAAAGTGAAAAAACTTTACGAGATACCACAAAATACAAAAATAGTACTATATGCTCCAACTTTTCGTGACTCATTTGATGCGGATTTATACAATATGGATTATAAACGATTAATAAATGCACTTAAAATAAGATTTGGTGGAGAATGGGTTGTAATGGTTAGATTTCATTTTAAACTAAGAAATATCACCCATCTTAAAAAATATGGCAAGGACATAATCAATGTTACTAACTATGGCGATATTCAAGAATTATTATGCGCATGTGATGTTGGTATAACAGATTATTCAAGTTGGATTTGCGATTTTGTTTTGACACGAAAACCAGGATTTTTGTTTGCTATGGACTTGGACCAATATAAAAATGATAGAGGCTTTTATTATCCGCTAGATACTACACCATTTCCAATTAGCCAATCAGCTGATGATTTGGAAAAACAAATATTGAATTTTGATGGCAATAAGTATAAAAAAGCAGTGAATAAATTCTTAGAAAATAAAGGATGTGTTGATGATGGCAATGCATCAGACAGAGTAGCAAGAAAGATAAAAAAAATAATCTGCGATTGATGATATTATTTGATTTTTAATATTATCAATAGTATTATATTATTAGTTATATTATTTAATTTGGAGGTAAAAATGAATATTGCTGTTATATTTGCAGGTGGTGTTGGGAAAAGAATGGGTGTGAGTGTTCCAAAACAATTTTTAAAGGTTTATGGTAAACCAATTTTAGTTCACACGTTAGAAAAATTTCAATTCCACCCAGAAATTGATAAAATATATGTTGCTTGTAAAGAAGAATTGATACCAGAATGTGATAAATTAATAAAAACATATGGTATAAATAAAGTTTGTAAGATTGTTCCTGGCGGTCAGACAGGTCAAGACTCAATATATAATGGATTGTGCGCTGCTTTAATGGAAAATAGTCAGGATTCCATTGTGCTAATTCATGACGGAGTCAGACCAATCTTAAGTGCATTAACTATCAGCAAGGCTATTGATGGTGTCAAGGAATATGGTTCTGCTATAACTTGCACAAAAGTATTTGAAACGCCTGTTGTTAGCCATGATGGTTATATTGTTTCATCGATGCCAATGAGAAAAGAAGTATATACGGCACAGGCGCCACAGGCATTTTACTTGGGAGAAATATTTGAGGCACATCAAAAAACACGAATAGATAATCCAAAATATGAGGATATAGTTGATAGTTGCACGCTTATGTTTAGACAAGGCAAGAAAATGCATATAATTGAAGGAAATAGGGGGAATATGAAGGTAACAACGCCAGAGGACTATATTGATTTATTGGCAAGAATGTCAGCAGAAGATCAAAAGCAAATATTCCAGCTTGCCAAAGAAGATGATGAATTGTCTATTGAAAAGAAGAGGTAGATAAATATGAACGAAATTTTAGTTGAGGATGCTTTACAAATAATAGAAGAAAATGATGGGTTAATAGAACTATTTGGTTGCAATTTTTTGATTACAGGAGCATCAGGAATGGTTGGAAGATCTTTCCTTAATACTTTATTGGTATTAAATGATAGTTTCAATGCTAATATAAATGTTTATGTTTTAGTTAGGAATAGTTCAAAGCTACCTCAATATGTTGTTGAAAATCCTAACGTGCATATAATTGTTCAAGATGTTATTGAACCCATTGTATTGACTTCAAAAATGGATTATATTGTTCATGCTGCTGGGCCAGCAAGTCCAACTATTATGAGAGAAAATCCTGTTGGAACTAATTTTGCAAATACTCTAGGTACGGCTAATACATTGATGTATGCTATAAAATCTAGTGCTAAGGCTTATTTATTTATTTCATCTCGTGAAATTTATGGGCAACCAGATGAAGGACAAGAAATCTTTCGAGAAGATGGTAGGTATGGCCAAGTTGATCAATTAGTTCCACGAAATAGTTATGCTGAAGGTAAAAAAGCAGCTGAAAATATGTGTTGTAGCTTTAAGCAACAATATGGATTAAATACTAAAATTGTTAGATTGGCTCATACCTATGGTCCGGGAATGTCAATATATGATGGAAGAGTACAAGCAGATTTTTTAAAGAACATAGTTTCAAATCAAAATATAGAATTAAAAAGTGAAGGAAGTTCTGTAAGGACCTATACATATATATCAGATGCAACTAGTGCAATGTTTAAAATACTTTTGCATTCTAAGGATATTGTATATAATGTTGCAGACGAAAATTGTAAAACCTCAATAAGAGAGTTGGCACAAACATTGATAAATATATATCCTGATAGAGGCTTAAGATTGACGTTTAACATACCAAATTCAACTCAAAGACTTAATAGTGGCTGTGCCACTTTTACGGATGGTATTTTATCGACTCAAAAAATTAGAGATGAATTACAATGGATTCCTAAGTATTCCATAAGTGATGGCTTTAAAAGAACAATTGATTACTTAGAAAGTGAACAAGGTAGGGTCTTAAAAAAGAAAAATTAAAGTTTTATTGCTTTTTGGTAACTATTATAATATAAATATGAAAGGTAAAACTTGGAATATGAAATACGCATTATTATTTGTTGGAAAAATTGGATTAAACTTTATTTATTTATTTTTTAAATTATTACCTACAAGAGATAGAATTACATTAATTAGTAGACAATCAAACAATATTACCTTAGATTTTAAATTATTAAAAAAAGAAATTGAAAATCATAAAAAATATGATGTCATTGTTTTGTGCAAAAAGTTAGAGGGAAAAGATAATGCCAAAATTTCAGAAATACTTAGTTATATTGGCCATATGTTTAAACAGATGTATTACATTTCAACTTCGAAATGGATTGTGCTAGATTCATATTGTATTGCTGCTAGTTTATTAAAGCATAAGAAAAATTTAAAAATTATGCAGATGTGGCATTCCATTGGTACCATGAAAAAATTTGGATATGACATTCTTGACTTACAAGAAGGGTCATCTAAAAAAATGGCAAAACTGATGAGGATGCATATGAACTATGATATAGTTTTGTGTGCAGGGCAAGGATATAAAAAAGATTTAATAAGACAGTTTAATTGTGACTCGAAAAATATCAGAATATGTCCTTTACCTAGGGTTGACTTATTATTAGATGCAAAATACAAAGCAGCGATTAAAAAGAAGATAGTTACAAAATATTCCACACTTAAATATAAAAAAACAATTTTGTATTGTCCAACCTTTAGAGTAAATGAGGATAATTTTAAAAGTAATGTTGATAAATTAATATCTTGTGTTGATTTTAAAAAATATAATTTAATTGTAAAATTACATCCAAATAGTAGGGTAATTAACTTACCAATAGAAGTTATTGATGATAAAGCTTTTAGTACGATGGAGATGCTGTTTGTTAGTGATTATATCATAACAGATTATTCTTGTATTTTATATGAAGCAGCTATTTTAAATAAACCACTATATTTTTATAACTTTGATTTTGATGATTATCATATAAAAAGAGATTTAAATATTGATTATCTTAATGAATTGCCAGGCACAATTTCTGGTGACCCTAAAAAGATAATAGAAGCAATAGAAACTAATCAATATGATTTTACCAAATTGTCTCAATTCACTAAAAAATACATCAATGTAGATAAAAATAACACTTCAAAAATATACAAAATAATCGAAAAAGGTCAATAATTATATTAAGATAGACTAATATAATGTGTTGTAATCATAGAGGAGATGAATATGAAAAGATTTATTAGTGATATTAAAAAATATTTTAGATATATTGCATATGATACCAAAGCAACATTAAAAGCAGAAATTACGGATTCATATTTAGGATGGATATGGCTGATATTAGAACCACTATGTTTTATGTTAATTTATTTTTTTATTGGAGCAGTTGTATTTAAGTCAAAATTAGACTATTTTCCAGTTTTTGTATTTATTGGTTTATCAATTTGGAATTTTTTCAATAAAACAGTTGTTCAAAGTGTTAAATTAGTTCAAGCAAACAAGGAAACTGTAACAAAGGTATACTTACCTAAATTTATTTTATTATTTGTTCAACTTGGAGTTGGAATTGTTAAAATGGCAGTATCGTTTGCACTTGTTATTATATTTATGTTAATTTATCAAATACCTATATCCTGGAATGTATTATATTTTATACCTATACTTTTAGTGCTTTTTATTTTAACTTTTGGAATTGGCACAATATTCATGCATTTTGGAGTATTTGCCTCTGATTTGACCAATTTAACAAATATTGCATTTAAATTGTTATTTTATTTATCTGGTATATTTTATGATTTAGTTGGCCGTGTTCCAGCACCGTACAATGCCATTTTATTATATGTTAATCCGATTGCATATTTGATTGATGCGGCAAGACAGGTTTTGATGTATCAGTCAACACCTAATTTTTTACCATTATTAATATGGTTTGTAATAGGAATTATATTAAGTATTATTGGAATTAATACAATATATAAATATGAAAATACATATGTAAAGGTGATGAGATAATGAAAAAAGATAAAATAGCACTTACAGTAGATGATTTACATATTTATTATCGTGATATGAAAAGATTTAGTTTAAAGAAAACTGGTTTAAAAGATAAGGGAACTGGAAGAATATTTAAAGCGGTCCAGGGAGTATCTTTTGAGGTGCCTAGAGGTGAGATTTTAGGTATTTGTGGTAAAAATGGGTCTGGCAAATCAACATTACTTCGTGCTATATCTGGAATATTTTCAGCTGATAAGGGAAGTATTGATTTACATGGTAATACCATTTCGTTACTATCTATAGGTGTCGGTTTTCAAAAAAAACTAACAGGGTATGAAAATATACTATTATCTGGTATGTTACTTGGTTTTAGTGAAGAAGATATAATCAAAAAAGCTCCAGAAATTATTGATTTTTCTGAACTTGGAGATTTTATTAATAAACCAGTTAATACCTATTCTAGTGGAATGTATTCTAAACTTGCTTTTTCTATTACAGCAATACTTGAAACTGATATTATGTTAATAGATGAGGTATTAAGCGTAGGAGATAGTCATTTTACTGAGAAAAGTTATAATAAAATGAAAGAACTAATTTCAGATTCAGATCGTACTGTAATTATTGTATCTCATTCTACAAAAACACTTACAGAACTTTGCAATAAAGTAATGTGGTTACATGAGGGAAAAATTAGAAAGATTGGCAAACCTAAAGAAATAATGGAAGAATATGATGAATTCATGAAAGAAACATTATAAAACCTATCTTATGATAGGCTTTTCTAATTCTCTTTTTATTAAAGATTTATCATTTACAATTAGACTGTAAATATTAGTAACTCTTGATTCTATATCAAGGATTTTGCTGCTATATTTGTAATTAGTAATCAAAGATATATTTATATCTTTTTTTATTTTATTTAAATAATCTTTTCCTGATTTGTTAAATCCTAATATCTTTATATATTCAATATCTATATCTTTGGCTTCTTCTTTAGTAAAAGAACATAAAATATGAGTAAGCATTCTTTTTATTTTATTATAAGTATATCTCTTGGCTTTAATATTTTTAATTAAATCATCCGGTGAGTTAGAACTATTAATATATTTTTTAATTCTATTTTCAATGCCTTCATCTACTGTTTGATATGTATTTAAAATATTAATATCACTTATTATTTTGTATTTTAATATATCAAAATATCTACTTTCATTTATATGATATATTTTCTTGTATGAAGAGCGTGGCAAATATTTTTTAATATTTTTATTATTTAAATTATTTCTAATTGCAGTAGCTGAAATAGTTTCACCAACAATTTCTTTATCATTAAAATCATTTGTTCTTTTAATTGATATTGACTCTATATTATATTGATTTTTAATGATTTCTTTAATATATGATATGGCTAATAGATCATTAGGAGTTTTTGTGTCAGTATTTGATGCTTTGGCTATGGCAGTAGGGTAGTTGATACCATCCTTTAGATATGACCTTACTTTGCTATCAAAATCGGTATTATTTATTTGATTATTAGCGATACTTTTTAATTTATCTACATCATTTGATTCACTACCAAATACGATTTTTTCTACTTTTAATTCATTTAGTATTTTAATGGTACCTCTTGCGAATACATCAGCTGATTGGCTACTAAATACAAAAGGTAGTTCAACTACTAAATCAATTTTATTATCTAGTGCAATATTAGTCTTATCCCATTTGTTTAAAATACTTATGTCTCCTCTTTGACAAAAGCACCCACTGACAACTGCAATAACTAAAGAATTGGGATACATTTCTTTAATTTTATTTATATGATAAATATGTCCATTATGAAATGGATTATATTCAGCAACAACACCAATAACATTCATTTAAATCACCAACTATATAATATCACATTTGCAATTATTAACCAATAATGATAATATATTTATTGAAAGAAGGAAGCATGATGAGTAAAAAAATATCGGGTAGAAAAGTATCAAAGTTTTTTTTAACACTTGGAGTTTTAGCCTTAATTCTAGGAATAGGATATTACATATATGAAGATTATAAAGAGAATAGTAGGGATTCATATTTTTTAATGTTAGAAATAAAAGCTAAAGATATGGTTATAACCATAGAACCTAGAAAGTATAAAGCAGTTGTAGATGGTACTAAAATAGATCTTAATGACAAGAGTATTAAAGAGTTTGTCGACTTTTTGGATGCATATATAACACAACTTACTGAAATAGACTCTGATGATAAACAAACTTATTTATGGACTATGAAATACCAAGATAGTTCATTAAAGGAATACTATTATGCAGATGATTCATATCCAACTGATTGGGATGGCTTTACTAAAAGAGTTGATACGCTACTAAATAATGTATATTTATCTAAAGAAGAAGAGTTAAAAGAAGAAGAAGATCATAGTATAAAATCAGTTTCTAAGATAATTTTCGATGATAGTTGTCATGCTTATAGTTGCACATATAGTTTAAAAATAAATAATAGAACATATCCACTGGTACTTAATAGATCTCAATCAGGAGATGATATAGTCCAGGAATTAGTTTTTAATGAAAAAACCATTATTAATGAAAATTTCAAGTGTGGTGGAATTACTAAACTTGAAGTTATGGAGGATACTTTCGTAATATATTATCACAAGGGGTGTGGTGTAGATGGAAATGAAATAGCAATATATAATGAAAGTGGTAAAAGAGTTTTGAACTTAAAAGGTTTTAATGATTATCCAGGGCTTTATATTACTAATGATGAATTTAGCATAAAATCAAACAAGATTACTTTTAATGCGACTAGAC
The DNA here is from genome assembly GCA_035392025.1 of Bacilli bacterium. GTDB lineage: Bacteria > Bacillota_I > Bacilli_A > RF39 > UBA660 > DAOPMC01. Next base: position 320 of record DAOPMC010000020.1, on the reverse strand, counting down.
TGATAAATGGCAAGATAACAATTGATGGAGTAGAAATAGACCCATGCTTAGAAGAGAGTAAGTTTAAATATGGTATAGATGATACTTTTGTTGTTAGTGCCTCATTTGAATTAGAATATAAGAACGGTGTATATGAAAATCTTTCTATTGTATCAAGCAAATCTATTACTGACACAAACTTATTAGATGGCTGCCAAGTAGTAGAAGAAGACATGTTAGATGAAGGAGAATAAACACTCCTTTTTTGATTAAATACTAGTAAATAAAATGTCAATAGTTTGGGAAAATGTCCCAAAAATATTTAAACATTAACGGGAAAA
>DAOPMC010000019.1:0-26862 GCA_035392025.1 Bacilli bacterium | reverse complement strand
GTTGGGACATTTTCCCGGAATAACACCTAAGACATTATCATAGATTAATCATATTCAAGTATCAAAAATAACAATTTTTATTGACAATAAAGGCCTTATAATATATAATCTAATTTAGTTTGAAAGGAGTGATATAAGTGGCAGTAAAGTTAAGATTAAAAAGAATGGGAGCTATAAGAAGACCAAGTTATCGTATTGTTGCAACTGATTCAAGAACACCAAGAGATGGTAGTTATTTGGAACAAATTGGTTTTTATAATCCATTAGTTAGTCCTGCTGAGGTAAAAATTGATGAAGAATTAGCTCTTAAATGGTTAAGGACTGGTGCTATTCCTTCTGATACTGTTAAAGATTTGTTTAAAAAAGCAGGTATTATGAAAAAACTTCATGAAGAAAGAATGGTTAAATAAATATGGATTTAATAGCATTCACTGAATATTTAGTAAAGTCAATTGTTACTGATCCAGATATGATAACAGTTAAAGAGTTTCCTACAGATGAACCTAATACAATTTTGATACAAATAATTGTTGATAGCGAAGATATGGGAAAAGTAATTGGAAAAGATGGGAAAGTAATTAATTCAATAAAGACATTAGTTCAGGCTAGTAGCTATATGAAAGAAAATAAAAATATAAAGATTAATGTCGATAGTTTTTAATTAAGAATGTGGTAACACATTTTTTTTGTTAAAATTATTTTTAATTTATTTTATTTATGATATAATTCTAATTAGAATAGGTGATTAGTATGTTAAGTCAAATAATTTCCATAGAAGAGACCATAGTTAAAATAAAATTGGCAATTGATATTAATAGTCAGGGTAATCTGATGAATTTACATGTTGTGTTTGATGATGATAAAAATCATTGTGTTGGTGAGATTGTTGGTATTGAAAGCGAATATATGGATGTGTTTTTAATAGGAGAGTTTGTTGATGATAAATTTATGACATCTACTTTTAAAAAACCTTCTTTTAAATCTCGCGTTAGAATGATTAACTCAGAAGAATTAGGTTACATCTATGGTGGGAATACTGATAATGAAGATAAATTTTATATTGGTAGGTCAGCACTATATAATAATTATAAAGTTTATGCTAGTTTAAATGACTTATTTAGTAATCATTTGGCAATATTAGGTAATACTGGTTCTGGGAAAAGTTATACTGTATCAAGATTAATTCAAAACATATATACTAATCCTAAATTTCCTAGCAGATCTAGTTTATTTATATTTGATGCTTATGGTGAATATAATCATGCATTTAATGATTTTAATAAAGTTGTACCTAATTTTAAATATAAAAAATATACAACAGAGACAGAGTATCCAGAAGGAGATATTTTAAATATTCCGTTATGTTTACTTGGAACGGATGATTTAGCAATTCTTTTAGGATGTACATCAGCAACACAAATACCTGTCATTGATAAAGCATTAAGATTTGCTAAAATGTTTGCAAGTGGTGGAGAAGATGTTATTAAATACAAAAATTCTTTACTTGCTCGTGCGATCTTAGACATATTAATAAGTGGTGCAACACCTACTCAGACAAGAGAACAAGTAATTGCACTTCTTGAAACAATTAATACTGAAGAGTTAAATCTAGAAACTGAAATAGTTCAACCAGGATATGTTAGAAACATAAGACAATGCTTATATGTTGATGCAACAGGAAAATCACAGGATGTAGAAGCAGTAGTAGATTTTTTAAATGATTTTTTAATAGATATAGACTATAAAACATTTGATAAAGAAGTTTATTTTGACTTAGTTAATTTATCTGAAGCATTTGATTATGCATTAATATCAGAAGGTATTTTATCTAGTGATAAAGTTTATGATGAGTCAAACGTATTAAGAGTAAGATTAAGATCAATTATTAATTCTGCTAAAAAAGAATATTTTAATTATTCTGAATATATAACAAAAGAGGCATATGTAAAAAAACTTCTTACTAATCAAGATGGCAGCAAAGCACAAGTTATAAATTTTAATATGAGTTTTGTTGATGATAGACTGGCGAAAGCTTTAACTAAAATAATTTCTAAAATGTTATTTAGTGTATCAACTACCTTAAAAGAAAGAGGAACATTGCCATTTCATATAGTCATAGAAGAGGCACATAGATATGTTCAAAATGATATAGATGAGGAAATGCTTGGCTATAATATATTTAATAGAATAGCAAAAGAGGGAAGAAAGTATGGCGTTTTGCTAGTTTTAATTTCACAAAGGCCTAATGAATTATCGCCAACGACTATTTCACAGTGTTCAAATTTTCTAATTATGAGAATGTTGCATCCTAATGATATAGAGTATGTAAAAGCAATGGTTCCAAGTGCAACTTTAGGAATATTTGAAAGAGTAAAGCAACTAGATCCAGGTAGTTTAATCGCATTTGGCAATAGTTTTAAAATACCAGCGATAGTTAATGTTGATTTACCTAATCCAACGCCACTTAGTCAAAATGTTGACATAAAACGTGTATGGTATGAATAAATTATTTAAAAAGTTTAAAAAGTGTGCTAAAATATATTATGAGATAAAAAATAGGAGTGATAAATATGGCATTTGATAAATTAAAGCAGTTTATTACAGATGATTATGATGAATCAAAAGGAAAGAAAGAAGATCAGTATTATGATTCAAAAGAGGCATTTAAAGATAGTAGTGCCAGTGCCAAGATGATGTTGCTTGAGCCAAGGGCGTTTTCTGAAGCACAGACAATTGCCAATTATTTGAAATCTAGGATGAGTGTAGTTGTAAATATGAGAAGGGTAACACCAGATCAAGCTAAAAGAATAATAGATTTTTTAAGTGGTTCGTTGTATGCAATAGGTGGTAATTTACAAAAGTTAGGAAATGGTATATTTTTATGTACTCCTAATAATTTTGCAGTAGAAGGAAAAATATCAGAAGAAAGTAAGGATACAAAGACTACTAAAGTAAAAAAAGATACTAATGATGAATTTGATTGGTAGTAATTAAATAAGGTGGTATGATGGAAAGGTTTCAAACAGAAGTTCATGGTTACAGCAAAGAAGAAGTAAATAAATTTTTGAGTGATGTTATACGTGAGATTGAAACTAATCTTAATCGTATTAGGTCGCAAGAAAAAGAAATAACCTCATTGAAGGATGAAATAATTAAATATCATGAATTAGAAGGAAGATTAAATAGTGCGTTAGAACAAGCATCATCATCAAGTGCAGCAATGAGAAAAATTGCGGAAAAAGAAGCGGATATGATAGTGATGGAAGCAAGGCATAATGCTTCTAGAATAGTTAACGATGCATTAATTAGATCAGAAAAAATAGAATTACAAAAAGATACATTAGAGAGAAATATGAGAATTTATAAAAAGAAGTTAAGATCTATTGTAGAGCAACAACTAGAAGTAATTGATGAGATTGAAATATTAGAATTATAATATTGAAAAAAATATTGTTTTGTGATATTATTAAACTTAAATCAAATGAGGAAGACGAAAATATATGAATTTTGAAGAGAGTTAGTGGTGGTGCAAACTAATAAATAAATATATTTTGGATCACTTCTGAATGAGTTTTATAAAAAATATAAAAACGGTTACGCGTTATAGTATAAGAGAATAAAATAAGGTGGTACCACGAGAAATTCGTCCTTTAGGTAGCATCTTTTGTTTTGGAGGAGATAATATGTTTAAAGAGTTAAAAAAAGGCTCATATGAAGAAGTAGAGAAGAACTTTATTGATTATTGGGAGAATATTGATATATTGAAAAAGTCTATTGACACTAGAGATAAAAAATGGGTTTTTTACGATGGACCAGCATTCGCTAATGGATTTCCAGGACTTCATCATATGGTGTCAAAAAATTTAAAAGATGCAATATGTAAATATAAGACTATGCAAGGATATAGTATTATTCGTAAAGTTGGATGGGATACTCATGGACTTCCAATTGAAAATCATGTGGAGAAGAAGTTAGGTTTCAATAGTAAAAAAGAAATTGAAGCTTTTGGAATAGAAAAGTTTAATCAAGAATGTCGTAAGAGTGTTAGAGAAAATGAGGATGCTTTTATTGATTTAACCCATAAGATGGGCCAATTCATCGATACTAAAAATCCATATTTAACATATAAGAATGAATATATAGAAACAGAGTGGTGGATTTTAAAAAAGTTTTTTGATGAAAGATTATTTTATGAAGGTAAAAAGGTATTACCATATTGTCCTAGATGTGGGACAGGTCTTGCATCTCATGAAGTAGCACAAGGATATAAAGAGGTTAGTGTTGATACTGTAATTGTCACAATGAAGAAAAAAGACGAAGATTGTTATTTTTTAGTGTGGACAACTACTCCTTGGACTCTTCTTGCTAATGTGGCATTATGTGTTAATCCAGATGAAATGTATGTTAAGGTATTATCTCAAGGATATAAATTTATATTAGCGAAAGCCCTAGTAAATAAAGTACTAGGAGATGATTATGAAATATTAGAAGAATATACTGGAAAAGAATTAGAATATGTAGAATATGAGCAACTAATACCAGAATTAAAAGTATCAAAGAAAGCTTTTTATGTAACATGTGATACTTATGTAACTATGGAAGATGGAACAGGTGTTGTTCATATGGCACCAGCATTTGGTGAAGATGATGCTAATGTTTGCAAAAAGTATGATTTGCCAATCCTAAATCCAGTAGGACTTGATGGAAAATATAGTGAAGGTCCTTGGCAAGGAACACTTGTTTTTGATGCTGATTTAGATGTAATTAAATATTTGAAAGCTAACGATAAATTGTTTAAAAAGCAAAAAATGGTTCATGAATATCCCCATTGTTGGAGATGTGATTCACCGCTTCTATATTATGCAATGCCTAGTTATTACATTGCAGTATCAAAGTTTAAAGATAAGCTAGTTAAAGCAAATGAGAAAGTTAATTGGTATCCAGAATATGTTGGTACTAAAAGGTTTGGTAATTGGTTAGAAAGCGCTAAGGATTGGGCGGTATCTAGAACTAGATATTGGGGTACACCGATTCCATATTGGAAATGTAGCTGTGGTCATAGTGAAATGATAGGATCAATTAAAGAGTTAAAAGAGCGCTCAGTTGAAGAAATTAATGATAGTCTTGACTTACATAAACCATATATTGATAATATTCATTTGAAATGTCCAGTATGTGGTAAAGAGATGCAGAGAATCCCTGATGTACTTGATTGCTGGTTTGATTCTGGATCTATGCCATTTGCTCAATATCATTATCCATTTGAGAATAAAGAGTTGTTTGAGCATCAATTTCCAGCAGATTTTATCTGTGAAGGAATAGATCAGACAAGAGGATGGTTTTACACACTACTTGTAATATCAACGTTTGTAAAAGGATGTTCGCCATACAAAAATGTTTTAGTAAATGATTTGCTCCTTGATTCTGAAGGAAAAAAGATGTCTAAATCAAGAGGTAATATAGTTGAACCATTTACAACAATGAAAGAATATGGAGCAGATACAGTAAGATTTTATTTACCATATGTATCACCAGTTTGGACACCTTTAAAGTTTAATATTGAAGGTTTAAAAGAAGTTTATTCTAAGTTTTTTAATCCATTTAAAAATACATATACCTTCTTTGAGACATATGCTAATATTGATAAAGTAGACCCTAGAGAATTTATAGTAGAATATGATGATTTAGAAGAGATAGATAAATGGTTATTATCAAAATATAATAGATTATTAAAAGATGTAACAAGCTATTATGAAGAATATGATTTAAATAAGGTTGTCAAAGTCCTTACTTCATTTGTGTCTGATGATTTATCTAATTGGTATATTAGAAGAAATAGAGATAGATTCTGGGGTAATAAACTAGATAATAGTAAAAAATCTGTTTATCAGACTACTTATCAAGTATTGATAGGTTTAACACAGATGTTGGCCCCAATTTCTCCATATATCAGTGAAGAAATATATCAAAATTTAACTGGCAATGAATCTGTTCATTTAAGTAATTTTCCTGAATATGATGAATCACTAATTAGTGAAGAAATAGAAGAAAGAATGGACTTGGCAAGAGATCTGATTTCACTTGGTAGATATGTCCGTGAAGAAGTAAAAATAAAAATAAGACAACCACTGAGTGAAATGATTTTAGATGGTAAGAAGGAATACATTATTAAAGACCTAGTAAATGATTTAAAAGAAGAATTAAATATTAAAAAAGTAGTCTTCATAACTAATCTTTCTGAATATATGAATTTTGAGGTTAAACCTAATTTTAAAGTATGTGGACCAATTCTTGGTAACAAAATTAAAGAGTTTAGTGAAGCATTAAAAGAGTTGACTAATGATGATATAGAAAAACTAGAAAATAACGAAAAAGTCAAAACAGATGATTATGAGATAACCACTGATATGGTAGATATTAGAATATCTTCTAAAGATGGTTTTGATATTAAGATGGAGAATAATAATTTTGTTATTATAAATACTGCTTTAAATGATGATTTAATTAAAGAAGGTATTGCTCGTGAGATAGTATCAAAAGTTCAAAATTTAAGAAAACAAAAAGATTTTGATGTAGCAGATCGTATTAATATGTTTTATAATGGCAGTAAAAGATTAGAAGAAGTATTAAAAGACTATGAAGATTATATTAAGAAAGAGACGTTATCAATTAATTTTATTAAAAAAGATGATTTAACAGAAGAATTTCAGTTAAATGATATAACTGGATACTTAGATGTAGAAAAATATCAAAAATAAAAAGGGGTAGCCCTTTTTATTTTGTACTATTTTGATATGCTTCTTTAGCACGCTTTATTTCCTCTATTGCTTCTTCACAAGAGTGGTAATCAAAGACTTCTACTTTTATATTTTGCAGTGTTTTGTAATTTTGAAAGAAATTTTTAATTTCAAGTAGAACATGCTCTCCAATATCATCTAAATCTTTTACATTTTTAAATCTTGGATCAACGTTATTAACAGCTATTATTTTGTTATCTCCAAATCCACCATCAATTGTTTGTAAATATCCTACGACTCTAGCTTCAACTATACATCCTGGAAAAGTTGGCTCGGTAGTGACAACTAAGATATCTAGTGGATCATTATCATTTGATAATGTATTTTCTATAAAACCATATTCGGCTGGATAAGTCATACTAGAATATTGGACTCTACTCAACCTTATTCTACCAGTTTCTTTATTAATCTCATACTTATTTCTTGTTCCCATTGGTATTTCTATAATAGCATCTACTATTGTTTCCATAATACAATCCTCCTATTAAAATTATAATATATGTACTAATTTTATTCAATATTATTTGATTTTAAAAATTCACGTAATATTTTGGTTATAGCACGTTTTTCAATTCTGGATACATAACTTCTTGATATTTTTAAATCTTTAGCAATTTCCTTTTGAGTTTTACTATCTTTATTATTAAGACCATATCTTCTTTTTACTATATCTTTTTCCCTAGGACTTAGTAAGTTTAAATAATTATTTAATAATTCAATATTATTTTTAGTATGAATATCTTCAATATAATCTGGTTTAGGAGTCTTAACAACATCAAGAATAGTTATCTCATTTCCTTCTTTATCAAAACCAATTGGATCATCTAAACTAATATTATTATTATTTTTTTTATTTGCCCTAAAGTACATAAGTATTTCATTTTCAATGCATTTTGCACAATATGTAGTAAGTTTAGTTTTACGTTCAATTGAGTAAGAATCAATTCCTTTAATTAAACCGATTGTACCAATACTAATTAAATCATCAACATCAGTATTTTGTTGTTCAAATTTTTTAACAATATGGGCTACTAATCTTAGATTGTGTTCTATTAGTTTATTTCTAGCAAATTTATCTTTTTTCAGCAAAAGATTAAGATATTTTTCTTCATCCTCTTTAGATAGCGGATCTAAAAAAGCTTTATTAGAGTAGGATGTAGTAAAAAATAAGAAATTTTCAATAATTTCAATAATAGTCTGTAACATAAATTTCCCCTAGTTAAGTATATTTCAAAATTAAATGATTTTTGTCAAAAAAAGTTAATTATAATGATATAATAATTTTAGTTGAGGTGGATTATGGGAATAGATAAAAATAAATATAATTTTGTACCATATACTAAACAAGAAGATGTTAGATTATTAGTACAACAAGATAACAATATAAAAAGATTTTTATGCAGTGATTTAGGTAAAGATGCTAATATTATCTATTATGAAAATAATCCAATTGGATTTTATACCGTGACTGGATATCCAAATGGAGAATTGCAATTAGGTATTTTCGAAAAATATCGTGGACAAGGACATGGCAAAGAATTGACAATAAAAATTACGGATGATTGTTTTAAAGATAATTATGGATCTATTATATTAAGAACAGACAAAGATAACATAGTTTCACAAAATTCAGCGCAAGCATGTGGTTTTATGCGTGATTATGATAGAGAATTATCTTATGGAGATGATAATCCTAATTATATATTTTTTTATAAAATAAATTATGATTATCAAAGAGGTAGATAACATGAATAAAATGTTTAAAATGATTGATGAAGATTTTAATTGTAATGTTTGTGGTAAAAAAGTTACTAAATTAGGTTATACGGCAAGAGATCATTGTCCATATTGTCTATCTAGTATTCATGTTGATAATAATCCAGGAGATAGAGAGTGCTCTTGCCATGGATTAATGAACGTTATTAACTTTGAAAAAGGTAAAAAGGATGATATAAAGCTAGTCTATCAGTGTAGCAAATGTGGAATGATAAAAAAAAATAAAATGGCAAAAGATGATAATCTGGATATATTATTAGAGATAATGAGGGATAAATAGTATGCAAAGATATTTTGTTGATAAAAAAAACGATGATAATTTTTATTTAAATAGTGATGATTCTTATCATTTCATAAAAGTTATGAGAGCAAACTCTGGGGAAAGTGTAGAAATAGTGTATAACAAAAAATTATTCTTGGGAAAACTAATAAAAGCTGATTTAAAAGAATCCATTATTAAAACATCAAAAGAGATAGATTTAAATGATATAAATTATAATATTTCAATTGCACAAGCATTGGTAGTAGAACAAAAATTTAATACTATTTTACAAAAATGTACTGAACTAGGGGCAAAAGAAATAATACCTTTAGAAGTATCAAGATCGAAGATTAATTTAGATAAAAAAGTTGATAAAAAAGTAGAACGCTGGCAAAAAATTGTCAAGGAGGCATCATCACAATCTAAAAGAATCGATATTCCTAAAGTTAAAAATATATGTAATATTAAAGAGTTAATTGCAGGAGAATACGACCATAAATTTTTATGTAGTGTAAATGAAAAGTCTAAAACAATTAAAATGGTGTTACAAAACATGCAATCATGTGATAAAATATTATTTGTAGTAGGACCTGAAGGAGGTTTTACTGATTATGAGGAAGAATTATTAATGACAAGTGGTTTTATTAGAATATCACTTGGCGATTTAGTCTTAAGAACAGAAACAGCATCTATTGCAATACTAAGCATGGTCAATTATCATTTTATGAGGTGAAATACATGGCAGATTTAATTGAAAGATTTGGTGGAGATAACTTATTAATACTATTAGTTCTTTTAGTAGTGATTATTTTAATTACGATTGTAGCTTTTGTAGCGGAAAATAAGGCTAAGAAAAAAGAGATAGTAATAGAAAATAAAATAACTGAGGAACAATTAGAAAAAATAGTAGAAGATAGAGTTGAAGAATTGGTTAATGTAGAGGATGAAATCATAACGGCGCAAGAAGATGCAAAAATACAATTGGAACAGTTAAAAGAAGAATTAAAAGAACCTAAAGAAGAAATTTCTGGGCCAACTGATTTTGAGATTGAACAAGAAAAAACGGCAATTATTAATTACGAAGAACTTAAAAAAGCTAGTTTAAATATTAGTGAAAAAGATGAGAAGCTGTTAGATGATGAGGGAAATGAACCAATAAGTTTTGATGATTTATATCAGCAACAAACTGATAAAAAAGTAGAACTTATGGATTTTATTGATAAAAAAGAAGAACAAGATAATATAGATGCTTATGAAACAAAATTTATAAGTTCAGATGTTATATCTCCAGTATTTGGTACTAGAGAGCATAAAAATATGGTTAATGAAATAAAAGAGTGTGAATTTAAAACTTCACTGGAGATTGAAATCGCAAAAACAGAAAAGTTTTTAAGAGAACTAAAAGAATTAAAAAAGAAGTTAGATCAATCTTAATTCTTTTTTTATGAGGTGTGTTATGAGAGTAGGAATATATACATTAGGTTGTAAAGTTAATACTTATGAAAGTGAATTTATTAAATCACTATTTATAAGTAAGGGATATGAAATAGCAGGTTTTAATGATAAATGTGATATTTATGTTATTAATACTTGTACTGTAACTAATAATAGCGATAGAAAGTCACGCAAGATAATTAATAGAGCTAGGAAAAATAATAAAGGTGCAATTGTAGTAGCAATTGGATGCCATATTCAGTATAGTAAAGATTTTAATAATATTGATATTGCAATAGGTAATTATAATAAATCTATGATAGTTAGTTATGTAGAAGATTACCTAATTAATAAAAAACAAATAATTGCTGTAAGAGATATGAATGATGTCGATTTTGAAGATATGGAAATAGAAAAGTATGAGCATAGAACTAGAGCATTTGTGAAAATAGAAGATGGCTGTAATAACTTTTGTAGTTACTGTATTATTCCATATGTTAGAGGAAGATGCCGCTCAAAAGAATTTGATAAAGTTCTTGATGAGATTAATACTTTAGTTAAAAATGATTACAAAGAAATAGTTTTAACTGGGATTCATACTGGTAATTATGGCAGAGATATAAATACTTGCTTTTCTAATTTATTAGAAGCAATATTAGAAAACAAATATCTTGAACGACTTAGAATTTCATCAATTGAAATAACCGAGCTTGATGATAAGTTTTTACATTTATTAGAAAATAAAGTTTTATGTAATCATTTGCATATTCCATTACAAGCAGGATCAGATAAAATATTGAAGCTTATGAATAGAAAATATGATAAAAATTATTTTAGAAATGAACTAGCAAAAATTAGAAAAGTAAGGCCTGATATTGCAATTACAACTGATATCATTGTTGGTTTTCCTGATGAGACAGATGAAGACTTCAATGATACATTAGAATTTGCTAGAGAGATTAATTTTTCTAAAATACATGTATTCCCGTATTCAAAAAGAGATGGGACAGTAGCAGCAAAAATGAAGAATCAAATAGGAAGTAATATTAAAAAAGAAAGAGTAAACAGACTGATAGATTTATCTGATAAATTAGAAAAAGAATATTATAAAAAGTTTATTAATCAGGAACTTGATGTATTAATAGAAAAAAATATAGATGGTTACAGTTATGGGCATACATCTAACTATTTAAACTTAAAAATAGTTGGTAATTTAGAACCTAATACAATCCATAAGATTACAATTTCAGAAGAAATGTTTAATAATGAGGAATAACATGAGTTATATAAAAGGTAATTTTAGAAAAACAATTTTTAAATCTGACAAAGGATATACTGTTGGATTATTTAAGGTTAGAGAGATAGATAATGAAATAGAAGAGTTTATTAATAAAACTATTACTTTTACAGGGTATTTTTATGAATTAAATGAAAACGATTATTATCTTTTTAATGGTGAGTTTAAAGACCATGAAAGATATGGTATGCAATTTGTTGTCAGCAGTTATGAAGTTATAAAGCCTACTTCTAAAGATGCAATTATTGAATTTTTATCATCTGATTTGTTTAAAGGAATTGGAGAAAAAAAAGCTGAGAAGATAGTCACTGTTTTGGGAGAAGATTGCCTTAGTACAATAGAGAATAATCCTAGTTGTCTTCTACTGGTTCCAACTGTAACTGAAAAGCAAAAAAACATTATTTATGATAATTTAATTAAGTATCAAAGCAGTTATAGCACCATTTTATTTTTAACTGAAATTGGATTTAATACCAAAGAATCACTTGAAATATATTATGCATTTAAAGATAAAACTAAAGATATTGTTACTGATAATATCTATAATATAATTGATAATGTTAATGGTATCAGTTTTAAAAAAATAGATGCTCTTAAATCAAATTTAAATGTTAGTATAGATGACGATAGAAGAATAAAAGCTGGTATAAAATATGTTATGGCAGAAGTTGCCAATAATGTTGGAGATGTTTATTTATTCAAAGATGAACTTATTAATTATACGATGAGAGCTTTAGATGTTAAAGATTATGAAAAAATAGAAAATTCGATAATAGATTTGATATCTATTCAAGATATAGTTCAACTAGGTGAAAAATATTATTTAAAAAGTTATTACATGGCAGAGAAAAATATCAGCAAAAGACTATGCAATTTATCTAAAATTATTCTTCCTAAAGTTGATTTAAAATATGTTGATCAGGTAGAAAAAGACTTAGAAATAACTTTTAATAGTGATCAAATAAGAGCGGTAAAGTCTAGCCTTGAAGAAGCTTTCGTAATAATAACAGGAGGGCCTGGAACAGGCAAGACGACTATTATAAAAGCAATAACAGAGTTATATATGTCAGTTTATAATTTAACATATCAAGATTTGGTAAAAGATGTTGCACTTCTTGCACCAACTGGTAGAGCGAGTAAAAGGATGAGTGAGACAACCCACATGCCAGCAGCGACTATTCATAGATTTTTAAAATGGGATAAGGAAACAGATACATTCGCGATTAATGAAGAAAATAAAGCTGAAGTAAAGATGATTATTATTGATGAGGCAAGTATGATCGATGTTAACTTATTTAATAGTTTGCTGGCAGGTATACCATATGATTGTAAAGTTGTTTTGGTAGGAGATTATGATCAATTGCCAAGTGTTGGACCTGGCCAAGTGTTAAAAGATCTAATTGAATGTGATATGTTTAGTGTTATTAAATTAAAAGAATTATACCGTCAAGCCAAAGACTCTAACATTATAAAATTAGCATATGATATCAATAATCAAACTTTTGATTTAGGTTCTCTATCGCTAGGAGATGATTTAGAAATAATTGAATGTAGCAGTAATAATCTAAAAGAATATTTAAAACCCATCATATCTCAATATAATAAAAGTGATTATTTTAAATTCCAAGTACTTGCACCAATTTATGCTTATGAATCAGGGATAGATGATTTAAATATATTTATTCAAAATCTTTTAAATCCCAGTACTGATCATAAAGAGATAATGTATGGTGAAAAAACATATCGTGAGGGTGATAAAATATTACAACTTGTAAATATGCCTGATGAAAATGTTTTTAATGGTGACTTAGGTTATTTAGATGTAATTAGTACAAAACCAAAAGAAATGTATGTAAATTATGATAGCGGTAGAGTAAAATATACTCCATCAATATTTCAAAACATTACTCATGGGTTTGTAATAAGTATTCATAAAGCACAAGGAAGTGAATTTGATACAGTAATTATTCCAGTATTAAATAAATATAGTAGAATGCTGTATAAGAAACTTATCTATACTGCAGTAACAAGAGCGAAAAAGAAATTATATATCTTAGGTGAGATTGGCGCACTTCAAAAGGCTATTTTAAATGATTCATATAAAGAGAGAAAGACAACATTAAAAACTTTTATAATAGATAGTATCAATAATTTTAAATAGTAAATAATATTACTGAGGTGATATTATGAGGGCCACTGGAAAAATGTGGATCTGTTGGCATGTGCTTGGTGCCTTAGGGCTTGCGACAACTTTTTATTATTTAACTTTACCGGAGGATAAAAAGAAAGAGTTGAAAGATAAGATAATGAAACTAGAAAAATGCAAGTGTGAAGCAATAAAAGATAGCAAATAACCCTTTTATGAGGGTTTTTTGTTTGTAAAAAATACTATTTTAATTTTAACAGTTATTTGTTATAATATAGATGGTGATAAATATGATAGGAAAGAAAAATCCAAAAATTGATACTGAAAATTTAAATGAGGTTATTAGTTTATCCAAACGAATACTTAGAATCTTTTACTTACTTTCAATATTTTCAATAATTGGTCTTGGTATTTATTTACTTAGAGAAACTAAGGTATTTGTAATTATTGGAAATATATTAAGAGTTATTAGTCCGTTATTTATTGGTTTAATTGTAGCGTGGTTGCTTGATCCAATAGTAAATTGGTTTGTTAAAAAAGGTGTAAAAAGAGTTATTGCATCAATATTTGCATTCTTTATTTTAATTCTTATTTTATATCTTTTGATTATTTTGATATTCCCAGCACTTGTTAATCAAATAAATGATTTTATTGGGGTATTACCAACAATAGTGAATGAAGTAATTGAATTTATTGGCAATTTCTTTGATAAATTAGGAGGTTCTGGAGTTGATTTAAGTTCAGTAAGTCAAAAGATGTTAGAATCAATTCAATCAATGGGAACAGATATTGCAACTTCGCTTCCAACGAGTGTAGTTAACATTGCAACTAGTTTTGTATCTGGCCTTGGAATGTTCTTGCTTGGGCTTGTTGTAGGATTCTATTTATTGGTCGATTTTGATGGCATTAAAAATGTACTTGATTTCATTCCTAAACGTTTTCATAAAAATATTAAAGATTTAGCATCTAGACTAAATACAGCATGTAGAAACTTTTTACAAGGTACTTTGTTAGTAGCACTTGCAGTATTTATTCTTAGTTTAATTGGATTTAGTGTGATTGGATTAAAGGCACCTATGTTATTTGCCCTTATTTGTGCAATTACAAATATTATTCCATATATTGGTCCTTGGATTGGCGGAGGTATTGCAGCAATTGTAGGATTTACTATCAGCCCACTTGTTGGAATACTTACAATAGTTATGGCATTTGTCATTCAACAGGTTGATGCAATTATATTGCAACCATTAATAATGGGTAAAACTATGAAACTTCATCCAGTAACAATTATGATAGGGTTATTATTGTTTGGCTATTTCTTTGGAGTATTAGGTATGATCTTTGCAACCCCAATCATTGCAGGAATTAAAATTGTTATTAATTTCTTTGATGAAAAATATGATTTTATGTCAAAAATAAAAAATATTAATCAAGAAGAAAAGGTAGTTAAAGATGAGTAATAATATTATTGCAATTGTTGGCATGTGTGGTTCAGGCAAATCAGTAGTATCAGACGCTTTAGTAGAAATGGGATACAAAAAAGTTTACTTTGGTGGAGTTACAATGGAGAAGTTGCAAGAAGTAGGGCTTGAAGTAAATGAGAAAAATGAAAAAATGATGAGAGAAAAGTTAAGAAAAGAACTTGGCATGGATGCGTATGCTAAAGTTCTTTTACCTAGAATTAAAAAATATTTTGAAGATGGGAATGTTGTTTTAGATGGATTATATTCTTGGGATGAATTAAAATATTTACAGGATAATCTAAATAAAATAATAGTAATTTCTATTGTAACAGATAAAGAAATTAGATATAATAGGTTGTCTCAAAGAGAGATTAGGCCGCTAAGTATGGATGATGCTAAAAATAGAGATATTGCAGAGATAGAAAATCTTGCTAAAGGAGGTCCAATTGCGTATGCAGACTATTTTATTTTTAATAATAAGGGTAGAGATGAATGCAAAGCGCAACTTTTTAATATTTTAGATAATTTAGGAGAGTGAAGTATGAATCTTAAAGATGAATATATAAAATTTTTTGAAAGTAAAGGTCATGTTCATATACCTAGTGCACCATTAATACCAGAAAATGATGCTACTAGTCTTTTTAATGCTGCCGGAATGCAACCTCTTGTGCCATATTTAATGGGAGAGGTTCATCCTAAAGGGAAAAGATTAGTAGATTATCAAAAGTGTCTAAGATTAACTGATTTAGATGGTATCGGAGATAAGACGCATCACACATTTTTTGAGATGTTAGGTAATTGGAGTTTGGGGGACTATTTTAAAAAAGAAAGTATTGCCTATAGCTTTGAGTTTTTAACAAAAGTACTAAATATTCCAGTTGAGAAACTAGCATTTACAGTATTTGAAGGCGATAGAGATGTTGAAGTAGATGATATATCACGCGATTTATGGATGAGTCATGGTGTTAAAAAAGAACGCATTGTATTTTTAGGAGAAAAAGATAATTGGTGGGGGCCAGTTAATGAAACGGGGCCTTGTGGACCTGACACTGAAATATTTTATTTTAGTGGTAAAGATAATGCCCCCGACATATTCGATCCAGATGATGATAGATGGGTAGAAATTTGGAATAACGTATTTATGGAATACAATAAGAATAAAGATGGGAAATTTGAAAAATTAGCTCATCCAAATGTTGACACAGGTATGGGTTATGAAAGGGTTGCAGCACTTTTAGAAGGAGTAGATGATAATTATTTATCATCTGTATTTAAAGATATAATTTTAAAAATAGAAGAATTATCTAACAAATCATACAACGATCTAAGATATATTAAAAGTATGAGAATTATTGCAGATCATATTAGAACCTCAGTAATGATATCGGGTGATAAAGCTGGAATTAAACCATCTAATACTGATCAAGGATATATTTTAAGAAGACTAATTAGAAGAACTATTCGTCATGCTAAAAATATTGGCATTGATATTAATAGTGATTGGGATATGGAACTTGCTAATATGGTTATTAATAAATATAAGGAATATTACACTGAACTTGAAGAAAATAAAGAGATTATTTTAGAAATATTAAATAGTGAAAAAATAAAGTTCAATCGTACTTTGGAAAAAGGATTAAAAGAGTTTGAAAAAATAATTAAAACACTTGACAATAATATTTTAAATAAAGACTTAGCATTTAAATTATATGATACATATGGATTTCCAATAGAACTAACATTAGAAATTGCAACTGAAAATAATATTACAGTAGATGTAAAAGGTTTTTATGAAAAATTCAAAGAGCATCAAGAAAAATCCAGACTTGGTGCTGAGCATAAATTTAAAGGTGGTCTTGCTGGAAATAGTCAAATGAATATTAAATATCATACAGCAACTCATTTATTAAACGCAGCTTTAAAAGAGATACTAAATAAGAATGTTCATCAAAAAGGTAGTAATATAACTGATGAAAGAATGAGATTTGATTTTTCATTTGATCGAAAGATGACCTTGGAAGAAATAAAAGCTACTGAGGATTTAGTAAATAAGTATATTGATATGGCTTTACCTGTGGAAAAATATGAAACATCTAAAGAAGAAGCAGTAAAAAGTGGAGCAGAGGCTATGTTTATTGAAAAATATTCTGATGAGGTATCAGTTTATAAAATAGGCGATATTTCTAAAGAAATATGTGGTGGACCTCATGTTAGCAATACTAAGGAGCTTGGCCATTTTAAAATTATCAAAGAAGAAGCATCTTCTGCAGGAGTTAGAAGAATTAAAGCAATACTAGAGTAGATATGAATATTAATAATTTGAAATTAGGAGATTGCTTTAAGCAAAGAAAGGCTAAAGAAAAACTTGAGGCACATAAGAATATAAGCAATAATCTTTCTAGAATAGGAGAGGTTATTGTAACAAATAACAAAGCATCATTGCATACTTCAAATGATAGGATTAAAACAAAATAAAAAAAATAGTTGTCAGTTTATACTGGTGACTATTTTAGTATTGTTTTAATAATTTTTATGATATAATCAATAATAGGAGATGATAGCATGGCAAAGAGGAAGAAGTCTTCTAAAGATAAAGAAAATAAAAGAAGTTATCCTGAAGTATATGGAATTATACTATGCTTAATTGCGATACTTGGATTTATTAATAATTCAGGTCCAGTTGGGAAATTTATTAAATCATTTGCAGTATTTTTATTTGGATCAGCCTACGCAGTACTATTATTATGTATATTTATTGGTGGAGTTTTATTATTTTTTAAAAATAAAAAACCTAACTTTTTAAAATCTCGTGTGTGTGGAGCACTTTTAGTTTTAATAATGGTTTTAGTGCTACTTCATACAGGCTATATAACAGGCGAAAAAATAACAGCATCAGGCATCATATCTAATACTTTCGATAATTTAATGGATACACTTGATGTCATTATTAATACTGGAGGCGATACGGACTTATCTAATTTAGGTGGCGGTATGGTTGGAGGATTATCCCTTTCCCTGATATATGCTCTATTTAAAGGTGCAACAAAGATTGTTACAATTATTATTGGTATAATTGGATTCTTAATATTTACTGGATTATCCATAATGGATATTTTAAATAAAGGGAAGGACATGCTACCTAAAAAGAAAAATAAGGAAGGAAGTATAAAACCATTAATTGTTGATAATAATGATAATGGTGAAAAGAAAATTGTTATTCAAAATTTAGATGAAATTACTAAAGTTCACGATGATAAAAATGTTGAACCTAAAAAAGAAAATATTCCGACTAACAAAGATTATCACTTGCCAAATTTATCACTTTTAGATTGGCCTAATAAAAACAAATCAAGTGTAGATAAGTCAGTAATTGAAAAAAATATAGGAATACTTGAAAACACTTTAAATGAATTTGGAATTGTTGGAAAAGTAGTTGAAGTTAATATTGGACCTACCGTTACTCAGTATGAAATGGAATTAAAATCTGGTACTAAAGTTAGCAAATTACTTGGAATAAATCGTGAGATAGCTCTTGCTCTTGCTAAAAAGAATGTTCGTATTCAAGCGCCAATTCCTGGTAAAAATACTGTTGGAGTTGAAATGCCTAACGAATCTACTCAATTAGTAAGTATTAGAGAAGTACTTGAGGCAATGCCAAAAAGATATGATAATTCTAAACTTGCTGTTGTATTTGGTAAGAATATTATGGGTAAGTGCGAGTACGGTGAACTTAATAAAATGCCACACCTATTGGTAGCAGGGGCAACAGGATCTGGCAAATCAGTATGTATAAATTGTATGCTAATTTCAATTCTTATGCGTACTAAACCAGATGAAGTAAAATTAGTACTGGTCGACCCTAAAAAAGTAGAGCTTAGCATTTATAATGGTGTTCCTCATCTTTTAACACCAGTTGTATCTGACCCAAGAAAGGCATCTGATGCTTTAAAGAAAATTGTAATGGAAATGGAAAGAAGATATGAACTGTTTAGTGAAACCGGATCTAAAAATATGGAAAGTTACAATGAAATGATTGAGAATAAAAATAAACATTTAAGCGATGATGAGAAAATGAAAAAGTTACCATATATTGTTTGTGTAATAGATGAACTTGCTGATTTGATGTTAGTTGCAGCTAAAGAAGTAGAAGACTCTATTATGAGAATCACTCAAATGGCGAGAGCTGCAGGTATTCATTTAGTGGTTGCAACTCAAAGACCATCAACAGATGTTGTAACAGGTTTAATTAAAGCAAATATTCCATCTAGGATAGCATTTGCAGTATCATCTAGTATTGACTCAAGAACTATTCTAGATATGATGGGAGCTGAAAAACTTCTTGGCAAAGGAGATATGTTATTCTTACCTATGGGAGAATCAACTCCACTTAGAATTCAAGGATCATTTGTTTCGGAACAAGAGATAAAAAGAGTAGTTGATCATACGGTTAAAGAACAAATTGCCCAATATGATGAAAACTTCTTAAGTTTAAGTGACAATAATTCTAATATGAGCACATCATCTAGTAGTGCAGAGACAGAAGAATATGATGATCCACTTTATAATGAAATAGTTGAATATATTATTACTACAGGAAAAGTTAGTGCATCATTGTTACAAAGAAAATATCGACTGGGATATAATAGAGCAGCGAGAATTGTGGATTTGTTAGAAGAAAGGGGAATCATTGGGCCAGCTAATGGTTCAAAACCTAGAGAAGTATTAGTCCAGTTAGAAAAAGATGAATAAAGTTAGCAATAACTTTTTTCTTATATAAAGGAGAAACATGAAATATAAAAAAGTAGAAAAGAAAAATTATAGATTACATTTAATTAAAACAAAACGTTTTAAAAGTATTAGAATTTGTTTTAAGATAAGAATTCCTCTAGTAAAAGATGATATAACTAAGAGTTCTTTGCTTTGCGATGTCCTAAACTATTCATCCAAAAAGTATCCAACAGCATTAGATGTATCTAATCATAGCATGGATTTATATGGATCATATATAAACATGGGGACTATTAGAGAAGGCAACAGTTTGGTATTTTCATTTTCAATATCTTTTTTAAATAATAAATATACAGAAGAGACCATGCTAAAAGAATCAATAGATTTTATTAGCGAGCTAATATTTAATCCAAGTGTAGATAATAACAAATTTAATGAAGAGGCGCTTAGTGTCTGTAAAAACTATTTGAAAGGAGCAATAAATTCCTTAAAAGATGATCCAGCATCATATGCACAATATCAGATGCTAAATAATATGAATAATAAAAAATCATATTCATTTAATATGATTGGTAATTTAGATGATTTGGATAAAATAAGCACCAATAATTTATATGAATATTATTTGCAAGTAATAAAAACTGGTGTAGTAGATATCTATGTAATAGGAGATATTTCATTTATTGAAATACAAAATTTATTAAAAAATAAGATTAAATTTTTAGGTGATAAAAATAAAGCAATTGAAGTATTTAATTATGATGATGAAGAAAACAAGGAAAAAGAAATATTAGAAGTTTCATACAACAATCAATCTAAGCTATCAATAGGGTGTAAGATACTTAATAATAATACTTCTAAGATAAGATATCCATTATTTTTGTATAACATTATTCTTGGAGCATCAAGCGACTCTAAACTATTTAATAATGTTAGAGAAAAAGGTTCATATGTATATAGTATTAATAGTCATTTTGAGTCACTAGATAGTATAATAATTATTAATTGTGGTCTTGATTATAAAAATTATGAACAAGTCCTTAAAATGATTAAAAAGGAAATGCAAGATATCAAGAATGGCTTTATTACTGATGAAGAGATAGAAGAAGCTAAGAGAACTTATGTTAATGCAAACAAACTTATATATGATAGTCCAAGTATGATAATTGATAATTATTATGCTGAAACCTTAGACTATTTTGATATATTAGATACTAGAGTTGAAGAAGTACTAAAGTTAACTAAAGAAGATATTTCTAATTTTGCGAAAGATGTAAAGATTGATACAATATTTTTATTAAAGGAGGGAACTCTAAATGAAGAAAATCCAAATTAATAATTTTAAAGAATCTTTGTATTATGAAAAACTGAGTAATGGATTAGATGTTTATTTATTTCCTTGCAATGATAAAAACATTTACACAGCAACTTATGCAGTTAAATATGGTGGGCGTGTTACTGATTTTATGGTTGATGGCAAAGCACATAGTGTTCCTTTAGGTATTGCTCATTTTTTAGAACATAAGATGTTTGAACAAGAAGATGGGGATACTCCACTTAAATTTTATGCTAAAAATGGGGCAAATGCTAATGCATCAACTGGCGATAAAACAACTAAGTATTTTTTTACAGGGTGTGATAATTTTGAAGAGAACTTGAGATATCTTATTAAATATGTGTCAAATATTTATTTAACAGATCAAAATGTTGAAAAAGAAAAAGGCATAATAGCAGAAGAAATAAAGATGTATGATGATGATCCTGATTGTGTGCTCTATGATACAATTTTAAAGAATACGTTTTTAGATGATTCAGTACGAAATACAGTAGGTGGAGATTTGTCTTCTATAGCCTCTATAACTAAAGAAGATTTAAAATTATGTTATGATACATTTTATCAACCTTCAAATATGACATTAGTAGTAGGAGGACCAATTAATGTAAGCAAAACATTAAAAATAATTAAAGAAGAATTTGAAAGGACCAGTTTTATTTATCATGATTTTAAAAAATTATTAAAAGAAGATAATTCATTAGATGTGAAAGATTATGAAGAGTTAATTATGGATACTATAAATCCTAAATTTGCATTTTCAGTCAAACTAGATAAGAGTATTTTTAATAATCTTTCGGATTACGAAATTGATTATTATATACCGCTTATGTTATCTTTATGTTTTGGGAATTCATCTAAGTTTTATGATAGAGCGAATAAAGAAAAAATTATGTATTATTTTAAATATTTTTATATTGTGGGAGTGAATCAGATAGCTCTAGTATTTATGGGAGAGTCAAAAGATCCTAAAAAATTTATAGAAGAATTAAAACAAGAAATAAGTAATTTACAAATAGATAAAGTGTTGTTTGAAAGAATTAAAAAGGCTTGGATTGCATCAGAAATTAGAATGATTGATAGTGTTTTCACAATGGTTTCAAATATTGTTTATGATATAGTAGAGTTTGGAGAATATAAGAATAATAAGATTAATGATATTAGGTCATTAGATTTTGACATCTTAAATAAAATATCAGAGAAAATATTAGCCAATGATACATCAACATTATTAATTCTTCCAAAGGAAAAAAGTAATGTTTAAATATTTTATACATATAAATTTACTATAAAATATAATTCTTGCATAAAAAGAATAATTTTGTTATTATTATTTTATAAGAATAAGGAGATGGATTATGGAAAACTTTAATTTTAGTTCATTACTAGAATTTCCAGGAATTTTGGTTTTAATAGGAGTTTTATTATTAATTGTTGCAATTATTATTGGAATTGCTTCAAAAAATAATTCTAAAAAGAAGAAGAAAATTATGGAACAACCTGCAGCAGTTGCACCAGTTGGATCAATGCCAACAAATGAGTTACCACCAATATTAAATAATGTTTCTGAAGGACCCAAAACGGAGACGCCAACAACTGAAAATATTATGCCAAATGTTGAAGAACACGTTGTTACTTCTATGGCTGAGATGCCTAAGGAAGAGGAGATTATTCCTCAGCAACCTGTAGAACAAGCACCAGTAGTTGAAACACAGCCTCAACATGTAGCTTATGGAGGTGCTAATCCAATGGATGCTATTAATGCTAGTATGGGTGTTAGCAATCAAGAAATAAAACAAGAACCTGTTATTCCCAGCATAGTTACTGAACCAGTTGCTGAAATAAAAGAAGAAACAAAAGATGATGTAGAAACTTTATAGTTTCTTTTTTTGTAAATAAATTATATTTATTACATATATTTTATTAAAAGAAAGGAAGAAAATAAAATATATGGATATGCTTAAAGTATCATCTAAATCAAATCCTAATTCAGTGGCAGGTGCATTAACTAATGCTTTTAGAGAGAAGGGTACTGTAGAAATACAGGCAATAGGAGCTGGAGCATTAAATCAAGCAATAAAGGCAATAGCGATTGCAAGAGGGTTTGTCGCTCCAAGTGGTAAAAATTTAATATGTATACCAGCATTTGCAGATATTTCGATAGATGGTGAAGAAAGAACTGCAATTAAATTAATAATAGAGGCAAGATAATGCCTCTATTTTAATTATTAAAACTTTTAAATGATTCACGATTAGCTCTAATTCTTGCTAGTGATCTGTTTATAGAATGAGATAATATATATCTATCCATATTATATTTTTCTTGTAAATCTTTTGATGATAAAGGTTTATTAGAATTAATTCCAAAACTGTCATATAAAATGTTTAGTGCTTGTTCATCTGAAATGATTTTCTCTAATTTAGATTTTAACAATTGAGAATCAATATTACTTATTGTATCTTCGATACCATCGGCAGTGTCAGCCAAAATATCTTTAAGACACATAGCTTCATCATTGGGAAATGGTCGCTCTAATGATAGTGGGAAAGAACAATTTATGTATGCTTGCCTAATCTTTTCAATTGGTATTTGTAACTTTTCTGCTATTTCTTCGCAATTTGGATTACGACCTAGTTGTTGCTCCAAACTATTAATGGCACGATTTATTGATACCTTTAATTTAATTTCGTCATGGGGAATTCTAATTAAATTACTTTTATTTATTATGGCTCTTGTTATTGCTTGTTTAATCCAATATGTTGCATAAGTTGAAAACTTACAATTTTTTGTAATATCAAATTTGTCTACTGCTGTAATTAATCCAATATTACCTTCACTAATTAAATCAAGTAGCGGAATAGATCGATTAGTAATTTTTTTGGTATAATATACCACCAACCCCAAATTATGACAAATTATGTCTGATTTAATCTGATCATCTTTTGTTTTTTGATATTGATCAAATGCCTCTTTTTCTTCTTCTTTCGTATAAATACTATATTGCGATATATCATGTAGATAAACTTTTAAAGAATCATCTATACAAGGAATATCTTCAATAGGATAAACAATTTCGATGTCTCTAGTATCAAAGAAAGCTAAAAGCAAGCTTAAATTAGTTGAGCTTTCACATAAAATTTCTAATTCAGAAATAGATATTTGTGATGTAATATCTTTAAAAATTTGATTAAGGGATGAATATGCATCTGCGTTTTCATTCAAAAATTCTAATGCTGTTTTATGCAATAATGTTGAATCTTGTTTTGTGCTTTTAATATGATATTCATATAAATCTAAAACTTTGTCTAACAAGTTTTTTTGTTTTTCTTCTAAAATCATACAATAGCCTCCTTTTTCAAATGCTAAAATTATATCACAAAATAACTGATTTGTAAAACAAAATTGGTAGTTTCAATTGGAATATTATTTTATTTATTATATAATTATATTGTTATATAAGAAATTAGAATTTAACACTATTAAAGAAACCAAAAAAGAATTATATATGATGAATAGAAAAAAAATAATTAATGTGGCGAAAGATACGTATCAAAAAAGAGAAGAAAGAAAACAAAAAAAATTAAATAGTGGCGAAAATAATGGGGTTAATAAAAACGATATCAACTGCTTGATTACAATTAATTGAAACCCCCAGCAAAGTCCTTATAAATAAAGGGTTTACGCAAAAATGCTTCTTACATCTTTTATTGAAAAAATCTAAAAAACGCATAATTTTATAAAAAAACGCAAAAATTGAGCCATTTTTGGGATAGAATTAGTAAGGTGATTACACGCTTGAAACCCCTATAAAAAAATATAAAAGGAGATGACAAAAATGAATGAATTAAATGTAAATAACAACTTATTAATTTATAAAAACAAAGAAGGAAATATAATAGTAGATGCCATATATAAAGATGAAACATTATGGTTAACTCAAAAAGGAATGTCAAAAGTTTTTGATGTTGGTATTCCTGCTATTTCAAAGCAATTAAATAATATTTTTAATGATGAAGAACTTGATAAGAATTCAGCTGTTTCCAAAATGGAAATAACTGCCTCTGATAATAAAAACTATAATACAGATATATATAATTTGGATGCAATAATTGCTGTTGGATATCGTATAAGTTCAAAGAAAGCAACTGAATTTAGAATATGGGCTACAAAAATATTAAAAGAATATATGACAAAAGGTTTTGCTCTTAATGATGAAAGGTTTATTAAAGGCAATAATTATGATGCTAAATACTTTGACGAATTATTAGAACGTATTAAAGTAATCAGAGTAAGTGAAAGAATGTCCTATCAAAAAATCACTGATTTATTCATTGCAACATCTAATGATTATAATCCTAAGTCAGAAGAAGCTTATACTTTCTTTAAAATTGTTCAAAACAAACTTCATTATGCTATTTCTGGTCATACTGCAGCAGAGCTTATATATAATAGAGTCGACTCAAATAAAGAAAATATAGGACTTACTAATTGGAAAAATAGTCCAGATGGTTTAATATATAAATATGATGTTAGTATTGCTAAAAACTATTTAAATGAAGAAGAATTAAACAAATTAAATGATTTAACAAATATGTTTTTAGTTTTTGCAGAAGATGAAGCAAAGGAAAGACATATTATGACAATGCAAGATTGGATCAATGCAACAGATGATTTATTAAAATTTAGAAGAAAAAATGTATTAAAAAATTCCGGGAATATTTCACATAAAGATGCAGTAGATAAAGCTGAAAGTGAATATGAAAAATATAGAGTAATACAAGATGAAAAATATATATCTTCAATGGATGAATTTTATAATAAATATTTAGAAGAAAATAAAGATAAGTAGTAAGAGAATGGAGATGTTAACACATGGCTTTTGATTATAAGAAAGAATATAAAGAATTTTATATGCCAAAAAATAAACCTAGTATAGTTGAAATTCCTAAAATGAATTATATAGCAGTTAGAGGTATTGGTAATCCAAATGATGAAAATGGAGATTACAAAAATACAATAGGTTTATTATATGGCATAGCTTACACAATAAAAATGAGTTACAAAGGTACACATAAAATTGACGGATTTTTTGAATATGTTGTTCCTCCACTTGAAGGATTTTGGTGGCAAGAAAATATAAAAGGTATGGATTACAATAGAAAAGATGATATGAGATATATCTCTATTATTAGATTGCCGGACTTTGTGACTAAAGAAGATTTTGATTGGGCTATTGAAGAAGCAACAAAGAAAAAGAAACAGGACTTTTCAAGAGTAGAATTTTTAACATATGATGAAGGTATTTGTGTTCAGTGTATGCATATTGGTAGTTACGATGATGAACCGGCAACAGTTGAGTTAATGCACGAAACTATGAAAAATAGTGGTTATGAATTAGATATAACTGATATAAGATATCATCACGAAATATATTTAAGTGATCCAAGAAAATGTGATGTAAGTAAATTAAAAACAGTTATCAGACATCCAATAAAAAAATTGTAAAATAAAAAAGGAGGTAATTAAAATGGCAAAAAATATGTATCAAAAAAGAGCAGAAAGAAAAGAAAAAGCAATGGAAGAAAATTCTAATAAGGGGGGGTGTCAAAAAACCGTAATCAACTG